>DDTA01000194.1:5447-47753 GCA_002344285.1 Myxococcales bacterium UBA2376 | reverse complement strand
CCACTCGTCGCCGGGCTCGCGCAAGTCACCGACCGATCATGACACGCTGCTCGGGAAAGAGCGCCATCTGGCGGTGCGGGCCCAGGCGCCGCGCGTGTGGGCCCACCGCCGCGGCGATCTCGTCGGCGTAGGCGCCGGTGACCGCCACCTCGCTGGCGCCGCTGCGCGCGATGTACGCGAGCAGCGCCGCGCGATCGGCCGCGGCGCTCCACGGGATGGCGACGTCGACGCCGAGCTCGCGCACCACCTCGCGCTCGACGGCGAGCCCCGAGGCGAGCGCCACCTTCGCGCGCGCGCCGCCGAGCGCCGCCCCGAGGCGCGCGCGATCGGCGAGCGGCCACACCAGCGCGCGGTCGCGCGCGACCGTGCGCTTGACGGCGAGCTCGGTGCCGGCCGCGGCCAGCCGGCGCGCGGCCTCGACGACGCCGCGATGCCCGGCGCACGCGATGCCGGCGCCGGCGAGCGCGGCGACCACGTCGAGCCCCTCGAGCGTCGAGCCCACGAGCACCACCGGCACCGTGCCCGCCGCGAGCGCGCCACGCGCCATGTCGACGACGTCGCCCGTGGTCGCTCCGAAGCGATGGTGCGCCGCCCCGTACGGCGCCGCCACCACCAGCGTGTCGCACCGGCGCAGCTCGGCCGCGCCGCCGAGCCCGGTCCCGTCGGGCGCGACCGCGCCGGCGTAGAGCACGCGGTGGCCGGCGTCGACGAGCAACGCCGCCGCGCCCACGCACCACCCGCTGCGCACGAGCTCGAGTCGCACCGTCCCCAGCGTGAACGGCCGCCCGGTCGGCACCGAGAGGTGCGCGTCACCGTGCGCGCCGAGCAGCGCGAGCGTCTCCGCCGTCGCGATCAGCTGTCCATGTCCGGCGCGGCCCGTGCGATCCGCCGACGAGACGAAGCACACCGCGCGCGCGCGCCGCGCGTCGCACCACACCGACGTGCCGAGCACGTGCACGCCGTCGCGCCAGCTGACGCCCGCCGTCGCTCGTGCCGCGCTCGCCGCCGCCCGCTTTGCTTTCGATCTCACGCCAGCGTGTCTTCGGGAAGCTCGCCGGACAGGAACGCCTTCTCGAGCGCGTCGACGGCGGCGGCGACTTCCTTGCGCTCGGCGTCGCTCAACCGGAACACGATGCCCATGCCGGGCACGTCCTCGTCCTCGGGCACCACCGTGTGCGAGACGATGCCGACCACCGACAGCGGCTGGGCGTTCCCGGGGAGCGAGATGAGCAGGTGGACCTCGGCGTCCTCGGGCAGCGGCTCGTCCGACAGGACGAACACGCCCTGGTCGTTGATGTCGCGCGTGTGGGTCTCGCACGGGCCCTTGAGGCCGCCGTAGGTCACCGGCAGCTTCACCGGCAGGCGCCGGTGCGCGCGCAGGTTGAGCAGGCCGCCGCGCACGAAGCCATTCAGGTAGTTCACCTTCTCGCGCTCGCTGGTGCCCAGGGCCGAGATGAAGCCCGGTGTCGCCCCGTTGGCCGACGTGCGGTGCCCCATCACCGTGCCGCGCAGGATGACGCGCGGGCCCTCGTCGCCGCAGGTGAGATCGATCCGCACGTCGGTCCCGATCGCCGGCAGCGCCGCCGTGCTGGCGACGAACACGGTGCCGTCGCGTGGATCGAAGACCTTGATCCACTCGGCCGGACTATCCAGGCGGAGAACGATGCGGTGCATCCCCTCCGTCTGAAAGTATCACTACTTGAGCGCGAAGCGCAGGGTGCCGCGGGCGTTCCCTCGCTCCACGTCGACGGCGAGCTTCTGCGCCGAGCCGAGCCGGGCGTACGCGCTCGCCGCGTCATCGAGCGTGCGCAGGGGCTTGCCGTCGATGGCGGTGACGATGTCGCCGCCGCGCAGCCCCAGCTTCCAGAAGTACGACGTGCTCGCGACCGTGCCCAGCTTCACACCGCGTGGCAGCCGGGTGAAGCCGATGTCCTTCCCCAGGCGGGAGAAGTCGGCGAGGGCGCTCTCGAGCTCGCGGCGAGACACCGTCAGGACCTCGCCCCGGATCGCCTCGGGCGCCGACGGTGAGCCGGGCGCCGGTGTCGCCTCGAGGGGCTTGGCCTTCTCGGGCGCCGCGACCACGACCGGCTCGCTCGACCGCGGCGCCGCGTAGGGATCGACCACGCCCGTTCCCCGCAGGCTCTCGCGCTGGCTCGCCGGGGCGAGGACCTCGCGCGGCGCGAGGTCGGCGTACGGGTCGATCGGGGCGAGGCCATGCTTGCCCAGCGCTGGCGGCGCCGTCGGCGCGTAGGGGTCGATCGTCGGCGCGGGCGCTGGCAGCGCGCCGTACGGGTCGACGACGTCGGGCGCCGAGCCGGCGACGGGCTGCGGCGCCCGCGGATCGGCGACGAGCACGACCTCACGGCCGTCGCGCGCGACGATCAGGTGATCGTCCTCGACCTGGATCACCGAGAACCCGGCGAGCGAGTCGCCAGCGCTGACGAGCACATGGGCACGGCGATCCTGGTCGTACACCAGCGCCTGGCTGGTCTCGGGCAGGAGCTTCACGACGCGGAACGGCACCCGGCCGAGCTTCTTCTTGGCCGGTTTCGTCTGTTGCGCCGGGACGTTGGGCGACTCGGCCTCGGCGCGCGCGCTTCCCGCGGCGAGGCAGAGGGCGAGCGCCAGCGTCAGTCGGCGAAGCATCACGCCCGATCTTGGTGCAATCGACGTTCCGGCGCCAGGACTCCCTGGGGCCGCACCCTTGGCCGACGTCGCCTCGCCGCCTGTGGACCCGTGGTCACAGGTAGGCGCGCGGGCGACACACGCACGGTTCTGAGCGAGGCCGAGCGAAGCGAGGCCGAGTCGAAGGGCCCTACTTCGCGGCCTTGGCGTCCTTGGGCTCGAACTCGGACAGGTCCAGATCCTGGAGCTCCTTGAGATCCTCGGCGGTGAGGCCCGACGCCGACAGCGTCTCGCTGACGCCCGCCGTCTCCTCCTTGCCGTCGCCGGCCTTGAGCTGCGGCGCGGCGGCCGCCTTCGGCGCCTCGAGCAGGCCCATCTTGGCCTTGAGCTCGGAGAGGGCGTCGTCCTCGCTGCCGCCGCCGGCCTCGAGCGCCATGAACTTGCTCTCGAGCGTGTCGCCCGACAGCTCGCCCGCCAGCTCGGCGCCGGCCTCGGCCTCGGCCTCCATCAGCGCGATGCGCTCGGACATGCGATCGAAGGTCTCGAACGCGCTCGTGTCGCCGAGGCCCTGCATCGTGTTGGCGATCTGCTGCTGCGCCTCCGCGCGCTTCTTGCGCGCGATGAGGATGTTCTTCTTGCGCTTGGCTTCCTCGATCTTGTTGTTGAGGAGCCGCAGCGCGTCCTTCAGCTTCTCGACCGCCTGCTTCTGCGCCACCCACTGCTGCTGGAACTGCTCGCTGATGTTCTCGTGCTCCTGCTTGCGCACGAGCGCCTGGCGGGCGAGGGCGTCGTCGCCGGCGCGCACGGCGACCATCGCCTTGCGCTCCCACTCCTTGGCCTTCTCCTGCTCCGCCGTGTACTGCTTCTGCAGCTTCTTCTCGTCGGCGATGGCGACCGCGACCGCCTTCTTGGCGTCGGCCAGCTGCTGCTGCATCTCGAGCAGCACCTGGCTGAGCATCTTCTCGGGATCCTCGGCCTTGGTGATGAGGTCGTTGATGTTGCTCTTGATGAGCGTGCCGAGCCTGGAGAAGATTCCCATTGGTTTTCCCGCGCCGAGGACGAGTGAGGTAGCTCCACGAGCGTACGGGAGAAGGTGCCTTGTTGCAACGTCCGCCCGGCGCGTGCTACCTCGACGCGGAGCGCCTCTTGCTGGCGCGTTCTCCTCGGATGAGCACCTCGCTGCCGCGCCACGTCGGCATCATCATGGACGGCAACGGCCGCTGGGCGCAGGTCCGTGGTCAGCCTCGCATCGAGGGTCACCGCGTCGGCGCCGAGAGCGTGCGCGACATCACCCGCGCGTCGCGCCAGCTCGGCCTCGAGGCGCTCACCTTGTACGCGTTCTCGTCACAGAACTGGTCGCGCCCCGCCGACGAGGTCAAGGCGCTGATGCAGCTCCTGCGCGACTACCTGCTCGACGAGCGCGCCGAGATCATGGACAACCAGATCCGGCTGCACGCGATCGGCGACATCGAGCGGCTGCCGGCGTTCGTCAAGGAGCCGCTCGACGCCCTGTGCCGCGACTCGGCGCACCACACCGGCATGACGCTCACGCTGGCGCTGTCGTACGGGGGGCGCGAGTCGCTGGCGCGGGCGGCGCGGGTGCTGGCGGCGCGGGTGGCGGCGGGCGAGCTCGCACCCGACGCGATCGACGTCGACGTGCTCGGCCAGGCGCTGCCGACCGGCGTGCTGCCGCCGCTCGATCTGCTCATCCGCACCAGCGGGGAGCAGCGCATCTCCAACTTCCTGCTCTGGGAGTCGGCGTACGCCGAGCTCGTCTTCGTCGACGTGCTCTGGCCCGACTTCCGCCGCAACGAGCTGTACCGCTGCCTCGAGTCGTACGCCGCGCGCGAGCGGCGCTTCGGGCTCACCTCGGCGCAGCTCGCCAACCCCGACAGCGACGTCGAGCCGACATCAGGTTAGTGCCCAGGTTGACGTTTGGCGCGGCGCGCGGTTAGCTGCGCCCTTCGTGGCCCTCGGCAACCTCGCGTCTCGCGTCCTGGTGGCGGTCATCGCCGCGCCGCTGCTCCTGCTCGCGTTCTACCAGGACTCGCACATCCCGACGTTCTTCATCGTCTTCGGCGCCTCGCTGATCGCGATGTGGGAGCTGTTCGCGATGATGCTCGAGGACAAGCGCGATCGCGTCGCCAGCCTCGGCTTCGGCGCGCTCACCGTCGCGGCGTTCTACTGGATGCACCCGATGTCCTTGCCCGCGCGGGCGCCGTGGGCGCTCCTCGGCGACAGCCGTCACCTCGTGCTCGCCTTCGCCGTCCTCGGGCCGGGCCTCTACTACCTCTTCCGCTTCGGCGACATGAACACGGTGGCGCGCCGCATGGCGGCGACCACGTTCGGCATCGTCTACGCCGGCCTCCTCCTCATCACCGCCGCCGAGCTCAAGCGCGACATCGGCGGCACCGAGGGCGGGCACATGATCGTGTTCGTCCTCGTCGTGGTCTGGCTCGGCGACACCGGCGCGTACTTCGCCGGCCGGTTCCTCGGCAAGTCCAAGCTCTACGAGGCGGTCTCGCCCAAGAAGACGTGGGCCGGCGCGTTCGGCGGCCTCGGCGGCTCGCTCGTCGGCGGCCTCCTGATGAAGGCGTTCTTCCTCGACGGCCTGAGCTGGGTCGACGTCGTGCTCCTCGCGCTGCCGGGCGCCGCGCTCGCGCAGATGGGCGATCTCGCCGAGTCCCTCATCAAGCGCTCGACCGGCGTGAAGGACTCGGGCGCGATCCTGCCCGGCCACGGCGGCATCCTCGATCGCATCGACGCCGTCCTCTACTTCGCGCCATGGGTCTACCTGTACATGCAGGCGCGCGCGTTCGTCGACGCGATCTGAGCCTCGAAACGCGCCAGGTCGGCCGAGGTTTTCGGTACCGTCCGGCGTGCCCAAGGAGACGCCCTGGTGGAAGAAGGCGCCGGTCGCGGCGGCCGATGCGCCACGCGCGGTCCGGCCCGCGGACGAGGAGGCGCCGGAGGCCGCGGGCGTGACGGGTGACCTCGCCGACGGCGAGTCGACGACGATGCGCGGCTCCGGGGCGCAGCCCTACGTGCTCAAGAACGTCGGCGGCGTGTACTCGTGCTCGTGCCCGGCGTGGCGGAACGCGGGCGGCGCCATCGATCGCCGCACCTGCAAGCACCTGCGCGCGTTGCGCGGTGACGCCGCCGAGACCGCGCGGGTCGGCGCCGCCGCACCCGTCGCGGCCGCGGCCGCGAACGCCGCCGCGGGCATCACCACGGCGCCGCCCATCCTGCTCGCGCATCCGTGGGACAACGCCACCGACCCCACGGGCTGGTGGGTGAGCGAGAAGCTCGACGGCGTGCGCGCCTACTGGGACGGCTCGCGCCTGATCTCGCGCCTCGGCAACGCGTTCCACGCGCCGGACTGGTTCGTCGCCGGGTTGCCGTCGACGCCGCTCGACGGCGAGCTGTGGGCCGGCCGCAAGAAGTTCCAGCGCGCGGTGTCGATCGCGCGCCGCCAGGATCGCGGCGACACCTGGCGCGAGCTGTCGTACGTGGTCTTCGACGCGCCCTCCTCGGACGGCCCGTTCGAGCAGCGGCTGGCCGAGGTCACGCGGTTGATCGAGGCGTGCGGGGCCGCGCACCTCCAGGCGCACGCGCACCAGCGCTGCGACGGCTTCGATCACCTGCGCGTCGAGCTGGCGCGCGTCGAGGCCCTGGGCGGCGAGGGCCTGATGATGCGGAAGGCGGGCTCGCGCTACGAGGTGGGGCGCTCGTGGACGCTGCTCAAGGTCAAGACGTTCCACGACGCCGAGGCGCGCGTGACCGCGCACGTGCGCGGCGCCGGCAAGCACCAGGGCCGGCTCGGCTCGCTGCAGTGCGCGATGCCCGACGGCACCGTGTTCAACGTCGGCACCGGGCTCTCCGACGACGAGCGCAACAACCCGCCGCCGGTCGGCACCATCATCACGTACCGTTACCAGGAGCTCAGCAACGATGGCGTGCCGCGGTTCCCCTCGTACGTCGGCGTGCGTGACGACGTCGCGTGGCCACCGGCGGAGGCGGCCACGCCGCGCGCGGCCGCCGCGGCCGCCGCCGCCGCTCCCTCCCTCGCTCCCGAGCCCGCGCCGGCGGAGCGACCGCGCCGCACCTTCGCGCGCGGCGACGAGCGCTGGACCATCGAGCTCGACGGGCGCGCGGTCGTCGTCTCCGAGTCCTCGGCCGACGGCGACGTCGACGCGACGACGACCCGGCGCTGCGCCAGCGCCTCCGCGGCGTGGCGCGACGCCGAGCGCCTGATCGCCGAGAAGCTTGCCGCTGGTTACCAGGAGATCGTCGCCTGACCGCGCCACGTGCGAAGGGCTTTGAGGTTAGGCTCGACCCCGATGGGTGGACAGCGCACGTATCTCGAGCTCTCGGAAGACGGCGGCAGCTCCCACAAGTTCTACGAGACCCTCGTCGACGGTCAGACGCTGACCATTCGCTTCGGGCGCATCGGTGACAAGGGCCAGACCCAGGTGAAGGAGTTCCCCAGCCCCGAGAAGGCGCTGGCGGAGGCCTCCAAGAAGCTCGCCGAGAAGCGCAAGAAGGGCTACGTCGAGGCCGTCATGGGCGAGCGCAAGAAGCGCTCGGTCACGCGCCGCGAGATCACCTCGCAGGCCGCCGCCAAGAACACCACCAAGGCGCCCGTGATCTGGCGGTTCACGCCGGCCGACAGCCGCGCCTTCGGCGTCTTCATCGACGAGTACCGCTGCTGGATGGGCAACGAGACCGGCGCCATCTACTCGCTGGATCACGAGGGCCGCGTCCTCGATCAGTTCAAGCTGCCGGACGGCGTGAAGTGCATCGTCGCCGACGAGGACTGGCTGTACGCCGGCTGCGACGACGGCAAGGTCTACGACCTGAGCGGCAAGGTGCCGCGCGTCGCGTACGAGATCTCCGACGACGTCGACATCTACTGGCTCGACATCAAGGACGGCGTGCTCGGCGTCTCCGACGCCGCCGGCAACGTCGCCGTGTTCAACCACGAGGACGAGTCGCAGTGGCAGAAGAAGTCGAGCGGCGGCGCCGGCTGGATGATCCGGTGCGACGAGCTGGGCGTCTATCACGGCCACGCCGACGGCGTGACCATGTACGACTGGGAGGACGGGAACAAGCTGTGGCACCACGGCAGCGAAGGCCCCGTGCTGTTCGGCTGGCAGGAAGAATCGACGGTGTACGTCGCCACCGCCAAGCACCTGGTCCAGCGCTTCTCCAAGCGCGGCACCGATCCGCGCTCGTACCGCTGCGACGCCGCGGTGTTCTCCTGCGCGGCGTCCGAGGACGGCAAGTACGTCTTCGCGGGCGACAACTGCTCGTCGGTGTACTGCTTCGACGAGGCCGGCGCGCGGCTGTGGAAGCTGAACACCGGCTGCGGCTCGGCGTGCTCGATGCAGTTCTTCCGGGACCGCCTCTACATCGTCACCACGGATGGCAGCTTCGCGGCGATCGACGCCAGCGAGGCGGCGATCGCCGCCGCCCAGGCCGGCACCGTCCCCGAGGCCCGATCGATCAAGGCGCCCAGGGCGGCCGCCGTCGTGCCCTCCGCCGAGGTCGAGACCGTGCGCGAGGCGGGCGAGGGCGTGGTCGTCGAGGTCTACAAGGAAGGCAGCAAGCTGCGCGTCCGCCCGGTCTCGACCGGCTACCACCGGACGTGGAACGTGCAGTTCCCCAAGGAGCTGCGCGAGCTGGGCGCCCACTACGTGGTCGACGAGCTGCGCGAGAGCGCCTCGGGTGGCTTCTACCGCGCGCACGGCGCGATCAGGAAGCTCGACCGCGCATGAAGCTGATCAAGCAGACCCGCCTGGCCTTCGTCGAAGGCAAGAGCGACAAGGTCTACGAGGTCGACCTCTGCGAGGTCGGCGCGAATCAGTTCGTCGTCAACTTCCGCTACGGCAAGCGCGGCGCCGCGCTCAAGGACGGCTCGAAGACGGTGGCGCCGGTGAAGCGCGACGAGGCCGACCGCGTCTTCGACAAGCTGGTCCGGTCGAAGATCGAGGCCGGCTACGTCGACGAGACCGTCGCGCCGGCCGCGCGTCCGGCGGCCCCGGCGGCGCGTACGTCGGCCCCGCCTCCGCCGGCGCCCGGCAGCGTCCCGGCGAGCCAGGATCCGCGCGCGCAGAAGATCCTCGAGCGGCTGTCGGCGACCGGCACCGCTCGGCGCTGGTTCCGCCGCGAGAACCAGGAGAGCACGTGGCCCCTCGAGCGCGCGATCTGGCGCGCCGGCGAGCTCCGCATCCGCGAGGCGGAGGCGCCGCTGATCGCGCTCATCGGGACGGCGCCGGCCGGCGCCGGCGTCGAGGGCGGCAGCCTGGGCATGCGCGACTACTGCATCGCGTGGGCGCTCGGCCGCTGCGGCGGCGGCGAGGCGTCGCTGCGCGCGCTGACCACGCTGTACGGTGATCGCAAGACGCCCGAGCACGTCCGCCGGATCGCGGCAGAGTCGCTGCTCCTCCTCGGCGACGAGGCCTCGAGCCAGGAGTTCAAGGATCACAACCTCGGCCAGCTGCCCGAGGTGCTGGCGCGCACGGCGCGCAGCGGCAACCCGGACACGTTCGCGGCGGCGCTCGACGACTTCCCGCTCGATCGCCAGCCGGGCGTGCTGTACCAGCTCTACCTGGTCGACTCGCCGGTCACGCGGCCGGCGTTCCTCGAGGCGATCCGCAAGGCGCCGCTGGTCAAGCCGTTCTTCCAGCAGCTCCGCCACATCTTCAAGGCGGCCGAGCTCCGCCGCGACGCGCGCGTGTTCGGCCTCCTCGGCTACCGCTTCGAGACCACCAGCGCGAACTACAAGCAGCGTTATCGCCGCCTCATGGAGCCGTACTCCACCGATACCCGCTCGTACCTGCGCCGCCGCGTGTGGCGCGTGCTGCGCCGGATGGGGCAGGTGGGCGACCCCGACTATGTCCGGCTGGCCGCCGGCGTGCTCCTGCCGTTCACCGACGCCGACGGCGGCGAGCCGCGGCACGTCGGGGGGACCCACTGGGATCGCTTCGCGTCGTACGTGGCGTTCAACCACATCCTGTACACCGGCTCGGCGCGCTACGAGCTGCCGCGCAACCGCCGCGCGTGGCGCATGCGGCGGCCGCACCGCCCGGGCGGGCCCGTTCCGTCGGCGCGCGAGGAGGCGTTCCCCGCGCTCTGGGAGCAGCAGCCGGGCGCGCTGATGCAGCTGTGCGCCGAGAGCGCCTGCACGCCGGTGCACGACTTCGCCGGGAAGGCGCTGCTCGCGTGCCCGGCGTTCCTCGACGAGCTCGAGCTCGACGACGTGCTGATGCTGCTCGGGCGACCGTACGACGCCACCGCGCGCGTCGGCTTCGTGGTCGCGAACAAGCGCTACGACGCGAGCAACCCCGACCTCGCGCTGCTCGGCGCGCTCGCCGCCTGTGCCCACGAGCCCGGCCGCGCCCAGGCCTTCAAGTGGATCGACGAGCAGCGGACCCGCGCGCTCGGTGACAGCGGTCTCCTCGCCGCGCTGGTGATGGCCCGGCCCGCCGACACGCGCGCGTTCGCGCGGCGCCTCCTGCGCTCGGCGACCCTGACCCCGCCGGTGGGCCAGGCGCTGATCGGCCGCCTGGTCGCCGGACTGCTCGCCCTCGGCGAGGGCGACAACGAGCTCGCGCTCGACGCGGTGCAGACCATGTCGACGACGCTCGCGGCGCACCTCGCGACGGTGAGCATCACCGTCATCCACGATCTGCTCGGCCACCCGCTGTCGGGCGTCCAGGAGCTCGGCGCCGAGCTGCTCCTCCGCTTCGACGCGCGCTCCGGCCTCATCCCCGTCGACCTGTTGCTCGCGGTCCTGCACTCGCCGCACGAGAACGTGCGAGCCGCCGGCATGCGCCTCCTCGCCGAGCTGCCGGAGCCGTCGCTGGCCACGATGGACCCGCTGCTCGTCCGGCTCTCCACCGACGGCAACGCCGATCTGCGCAACGCCTCTCGGCCGCTGGTCACGCGCATCGCCGCCGCGTTCCCCCAGACGCGCGATCGGATCGTCGCCGGCCTCATCGAGGCGCTCCTGCGCCGCAAGCTGGCCGAGGACGTGCCCACCCACGTCCTGCGCCTCCTCCGCGACGATCTGGTCGCCGGTCACCCCGCGATCGACGCGGCCACGGTGTGGCGCCTGCTCTCGTCGGGCTCCCCCCACGCCCAGGAGCTGGGCGGCATCCTCTTGCCGACCAACGTCACGCCGGCCTCGCTCGAGCTGGCGCAGATCATCAAGCTCGCCAGCCACGAGATCCTCAGCGTGCGCACCGCGGCGTGGCGGATGTACGAGCAGGACGTGCCGCGGATCCAGCAGGACATGGCCGCGGCGGTGCGGATCCTCGACGCCAGGTGGCCGGACTCGCGGCAGTGGGCCTTCGAGTTCTTCCGCCGGCCGGACTTCGCGAGCTACTTCACGGTGGACGTGCTGGTCGGCGTCATCGACAGCGTGCGCGACGACGTGCAGGCCTACGGTCGCGAGCTGCTGCAGCGACACTTCATCGAGGCCGACGGCCCGCAGCTCCTGCTGCAGCTCTCGGAGCATCCGGCGCGCGCGGTGCAGCTGTTCACGACCAACTACCTCGAGCGCTTCGCCGCCGGGAAGCCCGAGCGCCTCGAGTCGCTCGTGCCGTACCTGACCAGCGTGCTGTCGCGCGTGAACCAGGGCCGCGTCGCCAAGCAGCGCGTGCTCGCGTTCCTCGTCGCCGAGGGGTCACGCGACGCGGCGTCGGCGGCGATCGTGATCCCGCTCCTCTTCCGCATCGCCGCGACGATCTCGATCGAGTACCGCGCCCTCGCCATCGAGGCGATGATGGCGATCCACCGCGCGCAACCCACGGCGCCGCTGCCCATCGCGATCAAGCCGGTGCGCGTCGTCAACCCTGTCACCGCGGCCGGGGCGCGCTGATGGAGTTCCAGTACGCCTTCAAGCGCAGCTCGACCGTCGACAACGGGCCGGGGCGCACCGCGCTCTCGTTCTCGCCCGACACCAGGCGCGCGCCCACGTTCTTCTCCGGCGAGCTGCGCAAGGGCATCGCGTTCCGCGAGGCGATCAGCGCGCTGCACGACGTCGTGGTCTCGGACCTGCGGTTCAAGCCCAGGGACAAGAGCGAGTACAAGGCGTGGGCGGCCAAGCAGGAGGCGATCGACTGGGATCAGATCGCCGCGCAGCGCGCCGGCGTGGCCAGGCAGATGAAGACCCTGCAGGAGCGTCTGTCCGCGCTCTACCGCGAGTCGAGCGCGCGGCGTGCGCCGCTCGAGCGCGCCAAGCGGGCCTACTTCGACTACCTCTACGAGAAGGATCGCGACGCCTGGTTCGTCCTCGATCCGGTGATCACCGTCCACCCCGACGAGATCTTCTTCGAGTGCTTCAGCCAGGACGAGTCGTCGTACGGCCGCCTCGGTGCCAGCTACGAGGTGTTCCGCAACATCGGCGAATTCGCCTGCGGCACCACCAACATCGACTACTCGTCGGCGCTCTACGACGAGTTCCAGAAGATCCGCAGCTACAAGACGACGAAGTTCGAGGTCGATCCCTCGGGCTTCGACGTGCAGACCACCGGCGAGGAAGCCTTCAAGGAGGTCAAGATCGACCTCCCCGACTCGTGGGTGCGCGGCTTCCTGCAGGTCAACAGCGCCATGGGCCTGCCGGCGCGCACGTTCGATCTGCACCCGATGGACGTCCACAACCTGTGCTTCGTGCTGCGGCGCCACAAGGAGAAGAAGGGCCCGCGCTCGATGCGCTACTGCCTGACGCCGGGCCAGCCGGTGCGGGTCGTGTTCGATCCGTGGGGCATCGAGGTCGTGTGCCGCCGCAGCGAGTACCGCGGCGCGCAGGCCGAGGAGCTGCGGATCTGGGGGCGCCGCCGCCTCCACATCCTCGAGCGCCTCATCCCGATCGCCGAGAAGTTCACGGTGCACCTGCTCGGGCAAGGGCTGCCGTCGTTCTACGTCGCCGACCTCGGCGACATGACCTTCACGCTCGGGCTGTCGGGGTGGACCGCCAACGACTGGTCGAAGGCCGGCAACTTCGATCTGCTGGCGCCGCGCGCCGAGGTCGACGACTTCACCAGGCAGCGCGTGTTCGACGGCCTCAAGGAGCGGTGGCTCGATACGCCCGACGGGCTGGTCACGCGCCTCGGCATCCCGCGCGCCGCCGTGCTGGGCGCGCTCGGGGCGTACACGCAGGCCGGCCGCGCCATGTTCGATCTCGCCAAGGGCGTGTACCGCGTGCGCGAGCTCGCGCGCGATCCGCTGCCCATGGACAAACTTCGGTTCTCCAACCCGCGCGAGGAGTCGGCGACTCGACTACTGTCGCGCAACGCCGTGCAGTCGAGCGCACGGGCGCTCCCCGACGGGGGCATCGAGCTCTCGGGCTCGGTCAAGGACGGCAGCCACACGCACCAGACCTCGCTCACGATCGACGCCGACGCGCGCATCACGCGCGCCGAGTGCGAGTGCAACTACTTCCAGCAGAACAAGCTGTTCAAGGGACCCTGCGAGCACATCCTCGCGCTGCGCATGCACGACGCACGGCGGCGCCCGGTGGTGCTGGCTTCCTGATCTCGGCGAAAGGAGTTCTTCACGCGCGGAGCGTTCAGGCGAAAACATCTTGCAACCCGGGCGGCGGATCGCCGTCCATGCAACCTGGCCTGACATGCATCACTGGCCCGATCTCGACTGTGCGAGGTCGCCTCCACCCAGGGGATTCCGGATTCAATTCGGAGCATTCAATGCCCCCGGGTGGAGGGACCTCGCTTGAGTTGATCGAGCCAGTCCAGAGAGTGTTCGAAGGTTCGCCCGACGCTCCGCGCGTGATTTTTTCTACCCGTGTCGAACAAGCGCCAAGAGCTCTACGACCGCATCCGCGCGTCGTCGAAAGACTCGGTCATCCTCGAGGAGATGATCCGGCTCGGGTTCTGGCCCGCGCGCGGCACCATCCCCGACGACCCGGCCGAGGAGATCCACGAGCGCGCCGAGCTCGAGCGCCAGCTCGCGGCGCTGCGCACCGAGCAGTCGCGGCTGCACGACATCGACGCGCTCAAGAAGGCGCTCCGCCAGCAGCGGCTCGAGGCGTCGCGCGCCAAGCAGCAGGAGACCAAGGAGCGGCGCGAGCGCGAGCGTTTGGCGCGCGCGGCGGCGTGGAAGGAGCGACAGGGCCGCGACATCGTCTATCTCGGGCGCGGCGTCTCCGGCGGCCTCCAGTCGACGGCCTGCGATGCGGCGCGGCTGGCGCGCTTCGGGCTGCCCGTCCTCGAGACGCCGGCGCAGATCGCCGCGGCGATGGGGCTCACCGTCTCCGAGCTGCGGTTCCTCGCCTTCCAGCGCACGACCTCGACGGTCTCCCACTACGTGCGCTTCGAGATCCCGAAGAAGACGGGCGGCACGCGGCGCATCTCGGCGCCGATGCGGCGGCTCAAGGACGCGCAGCGCTGGCTCCTCGATCACGTGCTCGACAAGGTCACGTTGCACGACGCCGCCCATGGCTTCCGCAAGGCGCGCTCGATCGTCACGAACGCCACGCCGCACGTGGGCGCGGAGCAGGTCGTGAACGTCGACCTGAAGGACTTCTTCCCGACCCTCGAGTACAAGCGGATCCGCGGCATGTTCCGCGGCCTCGGCTACGGCGAGGCCGCGGCGACCATCTTCGCGCTCCTCACCAGCGAGCCCGAGGTCGACGAGGTCGAGCTCGATGGCCAGCGCTTCTACGTCGCCAATGGCGTGCGCAAGCTGCCCCAGGGCGCGCCGACGAGCCCGGCGATCACCAACATCGTGTGCCGCCGCCTCGACGCGCGGCTGGCGGGCGCGGCGGCGAAGCTCGGCTTCACGTACACGCGTTACGCCGACGACCTGACCTTCAGCGCGCCCGCGACCGCCGACGCCGGCACGATGCTGGCGCGCGTTCGCTGGATCGCCGAGCAGGAAGGCTTCGCCGAGCACCCGACCAAGACCCGCGTGCTGCGCAAGGGGCGGCGCCAGGAGGTCACGGGTGTCGTGGTCAACCGCCAGCTCGGTGTCGAGCGCGACACCCTCCGCAAGTTCCGCGCGCTGCTGTTCCAGATCGACAAGGACGGGCCGGCGGGCAAGACCTGGGGCGCGTCGCCTGACCTGTTCGCCTCGGTGATCGGCTACGCCAACTTCGTGCGCATGGTCGATCCGGAGAAGGGCGGCAGGCTCCTCGCCACGGCGCGCGCCCTCGCGGCCCGGCACGGATGGACGCCGCCCAGGAAGCCGCCGCCCAGGCCGCCGAAGCCGCCCACAGGCGGTGGTGGTCCTGGCGGTGGCGGCGGCGGGCCGACGACCTCGCCGACGACGCCGACGCCTGCCCCCGCGGCCGAGACGCCGCCGCCCGAGACCCCGCCCGCCAAGAAGAAGAAGTGGTGGCAGATCTTCTGAACCAGGGTGGCCGTCCCTGCAGCGGGACAACTTCCTACGCCGCGACCTGCTGCAGGTACTCCTTGGCCCGCGCCGCCCACTCGCTCTCGGTGTCGAGCTCGAGGTAGCGGTGCAGGTGACGGCGCGCGCGCGCCTTCGAGCCGGCGCGCACGAGCGCGAGGCCGAGGTTGTAGTGCGCGTCGGCGAAGTCGGGCGCTTGCTGGCAGACGCGGACCAGCTCGGAGATCGCGAGGTCGGTCTCGCCCAGGTCCTCGAGCAGGTTGCCGAGGTTGTAGCGGGCCTCGGCGAGCCCCGGGTCGTGATCGAGCGCCTGCTCGTAGAGCCTGCGCGCCTCGGCGGTGTCGCCGGCCCGGTGACGCAGGTTGCCGAGGTTGGTCATCGCGGCGGCGAGGTGGGGGTCGACCTCGAGCGCCTTGCGGTAGAGCCGCTCGGCCTCCTCGTCATCGCCGCGATCCTCGGCGGCGCACGCCTCCATGAAGCTGCAGTAGGCGGTCGGGCCGAGCGTCGCCTCGGTCGTCTCGGTGTCGATCGCACCGGGCGCCGCCGGCGTCACGCCGCGCTCCGCCTCCTCGACCTGCTCCTTGCGGAGGGTCGCGATCTGCCCGCCGAGCGCCGGCAGGTTGAACGCCATCACGACCTGGCCGGTCGCCGGCACGAAGGCGACGTCGTCGGCGAGCGCGACCACGTTCTCGCCGTCGGAGCACACGCGCATGCGCAGCGCGGGGTGGACGTCGCCGGGCAGCGAGCGGCGCAGCGCCTCGAGGTTCTTGCGCACCTTCTGCGGCGTGAGCCCGGCGGCGAGCAGGTCCTTGGCCGCCTTCACCGCGCACAGATCGCGGAACGTGTAATAGAAGCGGTTGTTCTTCCGCACCGTCGGACCGACGAAGCCGGTCTGCATCCAGTAACGCAGCCGTGACTCCTGGACGGCGAACAGCTTGGCGACTTCGGGGATGCTGTAGAGCTCGGTCACGGGTTACCTCCTCAACAGGGCTTCGACGTTCAGGGCGAAGTGAACGACGGGTCCGCGGGCGCGGACCTCGAGGTCGATCTGGGGCTGGATGAGCGTGGCGCCGGCGATGCGGCGCGCCTCGGCGAACGCGACGGCGCGGGCGCGCTGGCGCACGCGCGGGTCGTCGGGGGCGAGCTCGGCGAAGCGCCGCGCCGTCGACGCGTCGGCCTCGTCGGAGAGTCGGGGCGCGAGCGCGGCGAGGTCGAGCGTGATCATCGTCGACCCGGTGTAGTCGTCGCCGTCGAGGCCGCCCTCGCTGGTGACGCGCATCTCGGCGAGCACCATCTCGAGCGCGGTCGGCGACAGGCTGGTGTCGACCTTGCGCTGGAACACCGAGAGCCGGCGCGCGGTCACCATGCCCTTGCGCACCGCGGGCAGCGCGGGCGCCGCCGGCGTCGGCGAGGTCACCGCGGGCGCGGCGTGCGGCGCGTGCGACTGACGCTGGAGCCGCAACGGTCGGCGCGAGGCTCGAGGCCGAGCAGGCGCTGCAGGGACGTCCATGCGATCACGGTACAGATCGCCTTTCGGGCGGGCCACTTTTCTCTACATGTAGGATACGGCACGCAATGTCCTGCAATCATTCCCCGACGGCGGCCGGACCATGATACGCCCGTTATCCGGTGGGACGATGAACCTGGACCCGCGGCAGTACCCGATCCTCGTCGTCGACGACGAGCAGGACAACCTGGACGCCTTCCGCTTCAACTTCCGCAAGGTGTTCGACATCGTCAGCGCCTCGAGCGGACCCGAGGCGCTCGACCTCCTGCGCGAGAAGGACGTCGCGGTCATCATCACCGACCAGCGGATGCCCAGGATGACGGGCCTCGAGCTGCTCAAGGAGGCCAAGGCGCTCCGCCCCGACGCGGTGCCGATCATCCTCACGGCCTTCACCGACGTCG
Source organism: Myxococcales bacterium UBA2376 (assembly GCA_002344285.1). GTDB lineage: Bacteria > Myxococcota_A > Polyangia > Haliangiales > Haliangiaceae > UBA2376. Next base: position 30,848 of record DDTA01000194.1, on the reverse strand, counting down.
ACGTCCTCATCGAGGCCATCAACCTCGGGCAGGTCTACCGCTACATCACCAAGCCGTGGGACGCCAAGGAGGTCCGCGGCCTCCTCCAGTACGCGATCGAGCGCTACCACCTCCAGCGCGAGAACACGCGCATGGCGGCGCAGCTCGCCGAGTACACCGGCTACCTCAACCAGCAGCTGCACGGCCAGTTCGACTTCGGCAACATCATCGGCGACTCGGCCGCGCTGCGCGAGGTGCTGGGCAAGGTCGAGCAGGTCGCGCCCACGGCGTCGACGGTGCTCCTGCGCGGCGAGACCGGCACCGGCAAGGAGATGGTCGCGCACGCGATCCACATCAACTCGCCGCGCGAGCACAAGCCGTTCGTGCGCGTGAACTGCGCCGCGCTCGCTCCCGGCATCCTGGAGAGCGAGCTCTTCGGCCACGAGAAGGGCAGCTTCACCGGCGCGATGCAGCGGCGCCCCGGGCGCTTCGAGCTGGCCGACGGCGGCACGCTCTTCCTCGACGAGGTCGGCGACCTCCCCATGGAGGTGCAGATCAAGCTCCTGCGCGCGCTCCAGGAGCGCGAGTTCGAGCGGGTCGGCGGTCACGAGACCATCAAGGTCGACGTCCGCCTGGTGTCGGCGACCAACCGCAACCTCGAGCAGATGATCGAGGAGGGCGAGTTCCGCGAGGACCTCTACTACCGGCTCAACGTCTTCCCCATCAACCTGCCGCCCCTGCGCGAGCGCCTCGACGACATCCCGGTGCTCGCCCAGCACTTCGTGTCGAAGTTCGCCCGCTCGATGGGCACGCGGCCGGCGGGCGTGGCCATCGACGCGGTCCAGAAGCTGCGCGAGTACACGTGGCCGGGCAACGTGCGCGAGCTCGAGAACATCATCGAGCGCGCGATGATCCTGGCGCGCGGCGGCGAGCTGCAGTCGTCGCACCTCGACTTCGGGCGGCGCGCGCAGCAATCGTCGGGCGGCTTCCCGACGGTGGCCGCCGATCAGGGCAGCGGCCCGGCGCAGATCCCGCCGCCGGGCGCAGGTGGCGGCGGCGGCGGCGGCGGCGAGGACGGCCGCTCGCTCGCCGAGCGCCTGCTCGACAGCGAGCGCAAGGAGATCATGGCCGCGGTCGAGAAGAGCAAGGGCAACATCGCGTCGGCGTCGCGCATGCTCGGCATCAACCGCTCGACCCTCTACTACCGCCTGCGCAAGCACGGCCTCGAGCACCTCCTGCCCACCAAGGTCGCCGTCGGCGGCGACGAGGGTGGCACCGCGACCACGCCGCCGGCCGGGGCTGGCGACGGCGGCCCGACGGGCTAGCGTTCCTCATGCGCGCGCTCTTCATCGTCGACCCGCTCGAGCGCCTGGGGCTCGCCGGAGACACCTCGTACGCCCTCATGCTCGAGGCCCAGCGGCGCGATCACGAGGTGTGGACGTGTCAGATCGAGCACCTCGGGCTCGAGCACGACGACCCGATCGCCGAGGCGCAGCTCACGCTGGTGCGCCCGGCGTCGACGCCGACGGAGGCGTTCTCCTCGGAGCCGCGCGTCTCGGTCCCGCTCGAGGCGTTCGACGTCGTCCTCATGCGCAAGGACCCGCCGGTCGACACCGCGTACCTGCACGCGACGTGGATCCTCGAGCAGGCGCGCGGCAAGACCCTGCTCGTCAACGACCCGCGTGGTCTGCGCGAGCTCAACGAGCACCTCGCCGTCCTGCGCTTCCCCGACCTCACGCCGCCGACGATCGTGACTCGCAGCGCGCGCCGCCTGGCCCAGTTCCAGCGCGAGCAGGGCGGAGCGATCGTGGTGAAGCCGGTCGACGGCTACGGCGGGCTCGGCGTGTTCGTCGTCAGGGACGGCGACCCCAACACCTCGTCGCTCATCGAGAACGCCACGGCGGCCGGCGCGCGCTGGACCGTCGCCCAGCGTTACCTGCCGGAGGCGGCGGCGGGTGACAAGCGCATCGTGCTCTGGGACGGCGAGCCCATCGGCGCCGTCCTGCGCGTGCCGGCCAAGAACGAGGCGCGCGGCAACCTGCACGTCGGCGGCAAGCCGGTGAAGACCGAGCTCGACGACGACGATCGCGCGATCATCCGCGCCGTGGCGCCGGTCCTGCGCGAGCACGGCCAGCTCCTGGTCGGGCTCGACGTCATCGGCGGCAAGCTGACCGAGCTCAACATCACGTCGCCGACCGGCATCCGCCATATCGAGGCGCTCGAGCAGCGAAACGTCGCCGCCGCCGTCCTCGAGGGGATCGAGCGGTCGGCCAGGATCCGCGCGGAATCGCGGGCTTGAGCCGAGCTCACGTGGCTGTTGCGCGGGGGGCGATCCGGAGAGAAGGTGCCCCATGACTCCCGAGCTCTCCCTCGAGTTCATCGAGAAGCTTCCCAAGACCGACCTCCACTGCCACCTCGACGGGTCGCTGCGCCTCGACACCATCCTCGACCTGGCGCGCAAGCAGCACGTCAAGCTGCCCACGTTCGATCGCGGCGAGCTGTTCAACCTGCTCTACGCCGGCGAGAAGTGCGCCTCGCTCGAGGACTACCTCAAGGCGTTCGACATCACGCTCTCGGTCATGCAGACCGAGGCGGCGCTCGAGCGCACCGCGTTCGAGCTCGCCGAGGACGCGTGGAAGGAGAACGTGCGCTACCTCGAGGTGCGCTACTCGCCGCTCCTGCACACGCGCGAGGGCCTGCGCCCGGCGACGGTCGTCGAGGCGGTGATGCGCGGCCTGCGCGCCGCCAAGCGCCAGTACGGCATCCGCTACGGCGTGATCCTGTGCGCGATCCGCTCGCTGTCGAGCGAGTCGAGCCTGCGCATCGCCGAGCTCTGCGTCGCGTTCAAGAACCGCGGCGTCGTCGGCTTCGACGTCGCCGGCGCCGAGGTCGGCAACCCGGCCAAGGTGCACCGCCAGGCCTTCCAGCTCGTCATCGACAACAACATCTCGTGCACCGCGCACGCCGGCGAGTCGTTCGGGCCCGACTCGATCCACCAGGCGCTGCACAAGTGCGGCGCGCACCGCATCGGCCATGGCACGCGCCTGGTCGAGAACGGCGACCTGCTCAACTACGTCAACGACCACCGCATCCCGCTCGAGGTGTGCCCGTCATCGAACGTGCAGACCAAGGCCGCGTCGAGCTTCGAGACCCACCCGGTCGACTTCTACGTCGACTACGGCCTGCGCGTGACGATCAACACCGACAACCGGCTCATCACCGACACGACCGTGTCGAAGGAGACGTGGCTCTGCCACAAGGCCTTCGGATGGCCGCTCTCGACCCTCAAGGAGATCATCATCGCGGGGTTCAAGAGCGGCTTCATGCCGTACCGGGAAAAGGCCGACCTGCTGGCCGAGGTCAGCGCCGAGCTGGCGGCCATCCAGGCGCCGACCAACGGCAAGGCCGCGGAACGGCAAGCGGAACGGCCGGTTACGGGGGCTGCGTCGCCTGCGGCGCTGGCCGAGGCGCCGGCTGCGACCCGCACTCCCCAGTGACGCCGATTTCCGGCGATCCCTGGTGAGGGTGGGCCGATTGCGGGGGCGCGCGGCGGCGGTCTACGTTCCGAAGATGCAGGCTCGTATCGTCGCCGTATCACTGGTCTCGCTCGTCGCAGTGGTCTCCTGCGCCCAGGGCACGAGCGGCGGCGACGGCGATGACGACGGCGTCGACGCGCCGGGCGCCGACGCCAAGGTCGACCTCGTGGACGCGCCGGCGGTGGACGCGCCGCCGGGGGCGATCGACGCCGCCGTGGACGCGCCCCCGGCGGCGATCGACGGCGGCATCGACGCGCCGCCGGGGGCCGCGCCCGATACGTGCGCGCAGGCCCTCGACGTCACCGCGGGCGCGATGCAGGCGGGCGGCATCACGGTCACCGGCGACACGACCGGGTACGCCGACGACGTGCGCCCCGCGTCGAGCTGCACCGGCTTCCTGCCCGACGGTCCCGACGCCATCTACTCGGTGACGGTGAACGCCGGCGTCACGATCACGGCGGTGGCGACGCCGACCACCGGCTGGGACATCTCGCTCGAGCTGGTGCAGCCGTGCACCGCGACGCCGACGTGCCTCGACGGCTCCGACGCCATCAGCGGGCCCGAGACCGTCACGTACACGACGACGGCGCAGGGCACGTACTTCATCGTCGTCGACGGCTACAACCCCGGGATCGCCGGGCCGTTCTCGCTCAACGTCCGCCTGCAGTAGATCAGCGGACGGTCAGCTGCATGTGGTCGACCGCCGTGGCCTCGAGGCCGTCCTCGTCCGTCACCGTCAGGACGATGGTCGCGGGCCGGTTGCCGAAGAACCGCACGGTAGGCGCGGGCGAAATCGCCCGGCTGCCTTCGAATCGGAACTCGTCGTCGATGATCTCCCACGCGAAGGTGAGGCGCGCGGTCCCACCCGGGTCGTCCAGGGGATCGGCAGAGGCCGTGCCGTCCAGGGTCACGAGGGTCTGATACCCGTCGTTCTCGACGATCGCGGGCGGGGTGATCTCGATTCGCGCGAGCGGCGGGCGGCCAGTTTCGAGGGTGCAGCCCGTCACCGACGCGACGAAGACGACGAGGATGGACGTAAGGCGCCGCACGCCTCCGTGATATCATGCCGCCCGTGCTGTCGAAGAACCGGCGAGAGAAGTTCAAGCCTGTCATCGGCCAGCACCTTCGGCGCGTCTACAACTTCTGCTTCCGGATGACGCTCGACCACGGGCGCGCGGCGCGGGTCGTGGACGAGGTCTTCCACCGCGCCTATCTGGGTGGCGACGATCTGCCGGCCGAGCCCGAACGCGCGGAGCTGTGGCTGCTCCACATCGCGAACCACGTGCTCGAGAAGCGCCTGCCGCGCACGCCCGAGGTCAACTTCGACCTGCTCGACGACACCCTCCGCAGCGAGGCGACGCGCACCGACGTCGTCCGCTCGCTCTCCGATCCGCAGCGCGACTTCCTTCTCTGGGAGCTGAAGCAGGGCTGCATGACCAGCGTCGTCAACTGCCTCTCGCCCGGCGAGCGCGCCGCCTTCGTCGCGGCCCAGGTGATGAAGCTCCCCGACGAGGACGCGGCCAAGGCGCTCGGCGTCACCGTCTCCGCCTACAAGGTCCGCCTGTCGCGCGCGCGCCAGAAGGTCGGCGACTACCTCGCGCCGCGCTGCGAGCACGTCGACCCGATGAACCCGTGCCGATGCCCGGCGCGCGTCGGCACCGCGCTCAAGAAGGGCTTCATCACGCCCGCGCCGCAAGGCGGTAGCGGTGGCCAGGTCTCGCTGCGCAAGCCGGCCCAGCCCTACGGCCGCTACGGCGCCACCGCCGACGGCGACGACGCGCCCCAGCGCGACATCGCGACGATCTACGGCAACCTCCCCGAGCCCGAGCCGCAGCCCGGCCTCCTCGAGAAGCTGGTCGCGAACCTCGAGGGCGGCGTCTGGGAAAAGAAGTAGCGGGGGCGGGCGGCCGGGCGAGGCGGGCCGATGTGACCGAGGCCGCGGCGCGGCGCGGTTCCGGAATAGCTCCGTCGATTCGCGACGTCCCTCGGGATATGACCCTGGCCATGGACCTGAGGACCGGAGCTTGTCTCGCCTGCATCGTCGCGACCGCGTTCGGCTGCAAGGGGAAGGAGGAATCGAAGCCTCCGTCGTCGCCGTCGCCGGTCGCTGCGGGCTCCGCGGCGGCCCCGAGCGAGCCCGCGGCACCCTCGGCGACCGCCCCCGCGGCCCCGGCCGCGCCGCCCGCCCGGATCGCCACCGGCGAGCCCGCGTTCGGGTGCTTCGCCTGGTCACCCTCGCTTCGCGCGGCCGCGTGCGTCACCGGCACGATCGATCGGTCCGACGGGCCGCCGAAGCTCGCCGTCACGTTCGTCGGCGCCACGAGCGCGCCGGCGACGCTGAACGAGACGGTCGACGACGCCGCCGCGAAGCCGATCGACGCCGCGCTCGCCAAGGATGGCTATGCAGCGCTGCCGCCGGGGCAGAAGGTCGAGGCCGGCAAGCCGTTCGATCTCGGCCGCGGGGCGAGCGTGACCGTGACCGAGAAGGAGACCGACGCGGGCGGTGACAACGTGGCGCCCACCACCAAGATCACGGCGACCCTGACCTGCGGCGGCAAGCAGATCTCGCTCTACGACCACGAGGACGAAGGCATCGGGCTCGCCGTCCACGTCCACGCGGTGGGCAGCCACGTGATCCTGGGACTGGCCTCCGGTCAGCACCGGGAGGGCGAGTCGATCGACGCGTTCGAGGCGGTCGTGCTCGACCCCTCGAGCTGCGAGCTCGTTCGCTGAAGGCGTCTTCTACGGCGCGGGATCGTCGAGGTCGACGCGCGCGGCGGCGCCCGGCTCGACGGTGACGGTGCGATCGACGAACGAGCCGTCCGTGGCGTGCAGCGAGACGACGTAGGTGCCGCCGGCGACGGTGAGCTCGAAGGCGCCGTCGGCGCCGGTCGTCGCCATCGACACCGGCGGCTCGTCGCCGCGGCGATCGAGGAGGACGAAGCGGCCGGGCGCGGGGCGGCCGGCGGCGCGCACGACGCCGGTGATCCGGCCGGTGCGACCGAAGCGTAGATCCACGGTGGCGTCGGCGGTGCCGGCGCGCACCAGCACGGCGGACGTGGCGCCGAGGTCACCGGCCGTCGCCGAGACCGAGCAGTCGCGGTCGGTCGGCAGCGCCCGGCGATAGCGGCCCTTGCGATCGGTGTCAGCCACCAGGCGCCCGGGGACGCCGACCGGCACGAAGCTGACCTCGGCCGCGGCGATCGGGCGGCCGCCGGCGTCGGTGACGGTGCCTGACACCTCGCGGCCGCGGCTGAGGACGAGGTCGCCGACGTCGGTCACCTCGCCGGCCGTGACGACGACGTCGCCGCGGACCAGCTCGGGGACGCCGCGCGCGTCGACGCGCAGCGCGTGACGTTCCGGTGGCACGCCCTCGATGAGGAACGTGCCGTCGGCGCCGACCCGCTGCGGCGTGCCCTCGAGCCGGACGCGCAGATCGGCGGGCGGTGGGGTGCCGTCGCTCATCACGACGCGGCCGCGGATCGCGCCGTCGGCGGGGAGCCGGATGGTCACGTCGTCGCCGGCGCGCACGCGCTGGCCCACCGACCGCATCGCCAGGGACACCGGCGCGAAGTGGCCGGGGCGCATCGCGGTGAGGACGTAGTGCTCGCCGCGGGCGAGGCCGTGCAGCTCGAAGCGGCCGTCGTCGCCGGTGAGCTCGGCGCCGGCGGCGGTCGCGCGATCGTCGTCGCGCGTGTCGTGGACGAAGAAGATCGTGACGTCGGGGGCCGGCTTGCCGGCGGCGTCGACGACGACGCCGCTGATGAGCTCGTCGTCGTCGAGCACGAGCAGCAGGTCGTCACGGCCGTTCGCCCCGCGGGTGTCGAGCGTGAGCGGTGCGCTGGCCGCGCGGTCGTGGCGGGCCACGAGCTGGAGCTCGTCGTGCGGCAGCCCGCGCGCCTCGAAGCGGCCGGTGCCGTCGGCCTGCACGGTGCGGAAGACCCGTCCGCCGGCGCGAAAGCGCACGTCGACCTCGGCGCCGGGCGCCGGCTCGAGCCCGCGAGTCGCGACCACGCCGGCGAGGACGACGCCGTCGCCGACGACGACGGTGATCGGCGGCGGCGCGGTGCCCGCGGCGATCTCCACCGGCGCGACGCCGAGATCGTACGCCGGGTGCACGGCGTGGACGAACCAGGCGCCGGGCGCGACGCCGGGCACGAGGAACGCGCCGTCGTCGCCGCTCGTGACCGAGCCCTTCACGCCCGCCAGCCCCGGCATCGGCGCGGGCGCCACCTCGATCGTCGCGTGCGCCACCGGCGCGCCGCGCTCGTCGACGACCACGCCCCGCACGGGGACGCCGGCCTCGACCTCGACGGTGACGTGCCACGTGCCCTCCTGCGTCGAGTCGATCCCGACGGCGCCGACCTGGTACCCGATCGCGGCGCACCAGGCCTCGAGCCCGGCGGCGGGCATCCCGGCGAAGCGCGCGACGCCGTCGGCGCCGGTCACCGCCTCGAGGTCCACGGCGCCGGGAAACATCGAGCTCATGCGCACGCCGGCGCGGGCCTTCGCGAGCGGCGCGCCGGTGGCGGCGTCGAGGCAGCGCACCTCGACGCGACCGGCCTCGTACAGGCGCAGCGTCACGGCGTCCTGCGCCGCCGTGAGGTGCACGCGCACCGGCCCTGCGTAGCCGTCGTCGCGCCGGGCCTCGACGACGAACGTGCCGGCGGCGAGGCGCTCGAAGCGGAAGCGTCCGTCGGCGTCACTCTTCGTCGCGGCTGGCGGCGCCGCGAGGATCACGTCCGCACCGGCCACCGGCGCACCGGTCGCGTCGATCACCACGCCGTGCAGCGCGAGGCGCGGCAGCCCCGGCTGGAGCCCGCGCCGGCGCTGCTCGACGATGCGGCGTCGCTCGCCGTCGTCGCGCGTGGCCGTGGCGGCCGGCGCGCCCCCGTCCGCCTCGCGCCGCGACGTCGCACAGGAACGCCACACGACCACCAGTCCGACGAGACCCGCGAGCGCGAGGACGAGCGCGGCGCGACGAGCGGATCTCCGGGTCACCGCTCCGAGGCTACAGCCAGTTCGAGATGAAGCCGGTCACCTTGTCGCGGATCTTGCCCTTCCACGAGTGCCACGAGACGCTGTACCAGGAGCGCGCCGCGTTGCCGAGCGAGCCGACGCAGTTGGCGTGCGCGCTCCACGTCGACCTGCCGTTGGCGAGACCGTTGCGCACGCACCAGTCGTGCGTCTGGCACGCGCCCGTGTAGCGGTTGCCCAGCCAGCTCCAGCTGCACCCCGGGCCGCACCGCCCGTAGCAGCCGCCGGAGTAGTTGCCGGCGTACGAGGTGTCGCTGTTACACGACTGCCACGTGCTGCTGTTGTAGCTCTGGGCGGTATCGCACCCCGCCTCTGCTGTGCGGGTGTGGATCACCAGGGCGACGACCAGCGCGAGCAACGTGACGACGGACTTGGTCATGGAGCCTCCTCTCGAGGAGCCATGAGCGAAGCGTGTGCCAGGTCACCAAACTTGCAGAATCACGGCGAACCGGTAATTCGTTGGTGTTCAAACGAGTTCAGATCTTGCGCTGCCATGAACACTTCTGTTCAAGCGATGAACGCAAACAAGCGTGCGCAGTCGCTGGAGAATCCCTGAGACCGAGCGTCACGGTCCAAGAAACGGACGTCCTTGCGTGGTCGTTCAGCCCGCGGCACGCGCGGCGCCGGTCGCGTCGGGGGTGCGGGCGCTGAGGAAGTCGAGGATGGCGTGGGCGCATCCGTCGGCGCCGTCGACGCCGGCGTAGTGACGGCTCGCGCGCTCGGCTCCGGCGCGGAAGGACGGCTCGCGGAGGAGGCGCGCGACGGCCTCGGTCATCTGCGAGGTCCCGCCGACGAGAGGCGACTTCACTCGTGATCGCTTCGCGCCGCGTGCGCGGTCCACGTGCAAGGCGTGCGCGCGCTCTCTTGCCGCAGGGCCTCGGCGCGCGCCAGGGGCTAGCGTGGATCCAGACAACCACCAGGAGTCGGCCATGGGCGCGGCAGTCATCGGCTTCGCGATCGGCTTCGCACTGGGCGCGGGCACGGGCACCGGCGGCGGCGCGTTCGTCGGGGGCATCCTCGGCGCGATGCTCGGCGTCTCGATCCACGCCATCCGCTGGCTGTGGGCCCATCGCGGCGACGCGCCCACGGTCGAGCGTCACCGCGTGCTGTGCACGCCGTACGGCCGCGTGGCCGACATCGACTTCGTCGGCGACCTCGACACCAGGCGCTGGCTCGGCGTGAAGCGCTGCTCGCTCCTGCGCGTCGCTGACGAGGTCGCGTGTGACAAGCGATGCCTGAACCGCATCAAGCACTCGGGCGTGAAGCCCGGCGATCCCTGCGACTGCGAAAGCTGAGCGCGGCGTCGCGCGCGTCTCAGCGGGCGTCGATCCTGATCTCGGCGCGAGCGACGCCGGTCGGCACGATCGTCCGGCGATCCTCGCCCGGCTCCCAGCGTGTGCTGCCGTCCGCCGCGAGCGTGATCGCCTTCCACCGCAGGTGGCTCCCGGCGGGTAGCTCGACCTCGCCGGTCCACAGGGGCCAGGTCGCGCCGTCGAGCCGTAGCGCCGCCGCCGGTGACCACGCACCGAGCTCCGGCAGCTCGCCGACGATGGCGACGGTGTCACCCCACCGCGTGCGAGCGTCGTGGACCGTGAACGTCACCTTCACCCGCGGCCAGTCGTCCGGGCGCCACGCGGGATCGTACTCGCGCGCCAGCGCGGCCAGCTCGCCGGTCACCCGGGCGGCGAGCGCAGGATCTCGCACGACCAGCTGGTCCTCGTCATTGCGGTAGGCCGCGTCGAAGTACCAGTTGAACGCGCCGGCGACGACGATCTCGCCGTCGATCACCGCGAGCTTGTGATGCATCGACGCGTAGGGGCCGCGCGGGTTGTCGGCGCGGACCACGCGGATGCCCTGGGCCTCCAGCCACTCGTCCGCGGGATCGTCCTCGGTGATCACGCCGCGGTACTCCGACGCCTCGTGCACGCCGTGGTCGAGGATGATCCAGACGTCGACGCCGCGGCGACGCGCGGCGGCCAGCCGCTCGAAGAGCGACGTGCCGTCGTAGGCGACGTCCTTGCACGTGAACATCGCCACGTGGATCGAACGCGTCGCGCGGTCGATGAGCTCGCCCAGGATCCGCTGCGGCGCCTCGTCGGGCGCGAAGCTGACCGAGCGCGCGGCGGCGGGGTCGGCGGCGGCGGCGCGCGGCACCAGCGGGCCACCGGCGAGCGCGGTGAAGCGCTCGGCGTACGCGGTCACCAGCGCCGGGTCGCCGCTGGTGAACAGCGCTTCGTGGTTCTCGCGGCGCGCGCCGGGCTCCCAGTTGAACGAGCCGGTGGCGAGGCGCTTCCCGTCGAGGAGCACGAGCTTGTCGTGCATCGCGCCGCCGGGGCGGAAGGCGCCGACGATGGGGACGCCGGCCTCGATCAACCGATCGTCGCCGCGGTACCACGCGTACCAGGGGCGCAGCTTGCGCCCGTCGAAGACGACGCGGACCTCGACCCCGGCCCGGTGGGCCTCGATCAGCCGGTCGACGAGCTCGTCGTCGGTGACGTTGAACACCGCCGCGTGCAGGGTGTGGCGCTCGCCGGGCGCCGCGCGCTGGCGCGCGACGAGCTCGTCGATCGCCGCGAGCAGCGTCGCGCCCGGGTCCTCGAAGGGCGCGAACACGACGTCGATCGGTGCGTCGTCGGGATCGATCGGCGAGTCGGTGGTGAGCCAGCGCTCGTCGGGCGGCGCCACCGCCTCGCCGACCCCGGCGATGCGACGCCACGGCGTGACCACCATCTCGTCGACGCCGTCGCCGTCGGCGTCGTGCTGCAGCCGCACGCGGGCCATCACCGGCCCCGCCGCGTCGCCGCCGAACAACTCGAGGGTGTCGGCGCCCCAGCGCTCGGTGCCGTCGCCCAGCGTGCCCTCGTAGGCCATCGGGTGCAGCGTGTGCGCGGCGCCCGCCGGATGCGGCGCGATCACCTCGGCGAGCACGCGCTTGTGGTAGCGGCGGTTGGCCACGCGCGCGTCGATCCACCCGCGCGCGAACGGGGTCCCGTCGGGCGCCGTCGCCGGCCACGTCCCGCTGGCGTCGATCGCCAGGAGCTCGGGCGCGGCCAGCAAGCCGGCGGCGCGCGCGGCCTCGTCCGCCGGTTCCTCGGAGGCGACACAGCCGCCGGCCAGGGCGATCGCCCCCGCCAGCGCCGCGCTACGGGCGGAAGACATCGTCGACCTCCGCGCTGGCGACGCCGGGATCGGTGGGCAGCACGATCTCGCGGTCCTCGCCCGCCTCCCAGTCGACGCGGCCGTCGGCGCGGACGATCACCAGCTTGTAGCGCAGGCGAGCGCCGGCTGGCACCGTCACGCGCCCGGTCCAGCGGGGCCAGCTCGCGCCGTCGAGCCGGACGCCGCGCGTCGGATCCCATGCGCCCAGCTCGGGCGCGTCGCCGACGACGACGAGCTGATCGCCCCACGCGGTCCGGTCACACGTCGCGCCGAGCGAGAGCTCGACCGTTGGCAGCGGCAGCGCGCCGTCGCCGCCGTAGCGCCGCCACAGCCGGCCCATCTCGCCCGCATACGCGGCCGCGACCTCGGCGTCGCGGATCACCGCCAGATCCTCGTCGTTCGAGAAGGTCGCGGTCGTGGTCCAGTTGTAGGCGCCGACCAGCACGGTGTCGTCGACGACCGCGAACTTGTGGTGCATCGCGGTGTACGGCCCGGTCGCGTTGAGCGCCTCGATCACCGGGATGCCCGCCGCGCGCAGCCGATCGTCCTCCGTGGTCTCGCTCGACTGCTTGGCGTCGGTGACGACGTAGACCGGTACGCCGCGGCGGTGCGCGCGCAGGAGCGCGTCGGTGGCGCTGCGCAGCCGCAGCGAGAACACCGCGACGAAGACCCGCGAGCGCGCCTGGTCGATCGACGCGGTCACGACCCGGTCGAGCCGGTCCTCGGGGGAGAAGTAGAGCTGCACCGGCCCCGGCAGGTCGCCGGTGCGTGGGCGCTTGACCTGCGTGCGGATCTCGTCGAGCTGCGCGGTGACGACCGCGCCCATCGCCGGCGAGCGGAACACGAGCAGCGACTCGTCGTTGTCGTGGAGCGCGCTCGTCCCCCAGTTGGCCGACCCCATCGTCACCAGCTCGTCGTCGATCACGGAGAGCTTGTCGTGCAGCGTCGCGTACTCGGACCGGGTGTTGGTCACCGGCGTGATCACCAGCCCGGCGGCGGCCAGCTCGTCGTCGAGCGTGTTGTGCGCCTTGGCCATCTGCTTGGCGTCCCACAGCACCTCGACCGCCACGCCGCGGCGTTGGGCGTCCAGCAGCGCGTAGCCGAGCCGCGCGCTGGTGACGTTGTACATGGCGACGCGCACCGAGCGCCGGGCGACCGCGATCTCGTGGGCCAGCCGGTCCTCCGCCGCCACGCCGCCGGGGATGAAGTAGATGTCGAGCTCCGCGTCCTCCCAGCCGTCGATCGTCTCGACCGCCGCGGAGCCGACGGACACCCCGCCCGCGGGCGCTTCGGCGGTGCAGGCGGTGGCGACCAGGCTGGCGAGCAGGGCGAGGCGGCGAAGCGACGGGAGCAGCACGCGACCCCCATCAGCAACCGCCGCGCCAGCGCCGGCCACCAGCTGTCGCCGGGTTGCGCCGTCCGGACGTTGTCACTCGCAACACTGGCTGACGGCGGTGCCAGCCACCGCGAACGCCGCTTGCCGGCAGCGCCGGGACGGCGTATCGGAGGCCATGCGCCGCCGCGCCCTCGCCCTGCTCGTCGCCGCCGCCTGCACCGGCCCCTCGTCCGGTGAGCCGGACGGAGGGGCGGAGCCCGACGGCGCCGGCCCCGACGCCGACGCGCCGGCGCCGCTGGTCGTCGTCACCCTCAACCTGCGCTGCCTGATCGACGACTGGGAGGCCCGGCTGCCGGTCATCGTCGACGGCGTCGTCGCGGCCGCGCCCGACGTGATCGGCCTCGAGGAGGTGTGCCTCGAGCCCGGAGGCCGTGACGCCCTCGAGGCGCTCGTCGCCGCGCTCGACGCGCGCGGCGTGTCGCCGCTGGCGAGCGCGCGCACGGTGACGCATCGCGCCTGGGACGCCTACGACGAGGGGCTGGCGATCCTGTCGCGGCATCCCATCGGCGAGGTCCACGTCGCGGCGCTTCCACCCGGCGCCATCCCGCGCAAGGTGCTGGTCGCGCGCATCGAGCGCGACGGCGAGTCGGTCGTGTTCGCGACGACGCACCTCGATCACCAGGACGCCGCCGTGCGCGCGCGCCAGGCGTCGGCCGCGTCGTCGGCGGTCGCCGCCGTCGCGAGCGCGGGACCCCGGGTGCTCGTGGGCGACCTCAACGAAGGCCCCGGCGGCGGCGTGACCTCCGCGCTCGCGGCGGACGCGTGGACGGATGCGTGGGCCACGGTCCACCCCGGCGACCCCGGGCCGACGTTCCCCGCTGCGAACCCGACGGCCCGCATCGACTACGTCTGGTCCGCGGGCGGGCTCGCGCCGCAGGCGATCGAGCGCACGTTCGCGCTCCCCGTCGCCGGCGTGCGCGCGTCCGATCACCTCGGCCTGCGCGCGGTGCTCGTCCCTCCGGACTGACGCGCTACTCGAACAGCACGACCGAGGCGGCCCAGCTGCCGGGGTCGGCGCGCAGGCGCTCGGCGCGCAGGTCGGCCAGCGCCTTCGCCGGGGGCTCGCCGCGCGCGACGCGCTCGCGCAGCTCGGCGAAGAAGGTGGCGGCCTCGGCGTCGGGGACATCGACGGTCGGCGCGATCACGGCGCGCGCGCCCGCGGCCAGGAAGGCGTCGGGCAGGCTCCAGCGCTGCACCAGGTAGGGCGCGACCTCGGCGGCGCGGCACGCGGCGAGCACGATCACCGGCGCGCCGCGCAGCTCCGCCTTCTTCAGATCCGCCGCGGTCAGCGCCCAGCGACCGTCGGCGCCGGGCGAGAGCGCGAGGTACGACTCGTCGGCCACCGCGAGGTCGACCTGGCCGTGCACGTGCAGCTCGGCGTAGGTGGCGTCGCGCAGGGCCGCGAGCACACGCGGCGGCGTCGCGTCGACGCCGCGCAGCGCCGTCGCACCGGGCGGCGCCGCGACCGGCGCCAGCGCCGGCAGGCCCAGCGCGGCGGGCGGCACGACGTCGCCGATCACCAGCTCGCGGCGCGGCGCTGCGGCGGCGGCCACCGGCGCGCGCACCGTGAACGACCACGGCACCGACGGCGGGAGCAGATCGGCGCGCCCGTGCAGCGGCGGCCGCGCATACACCGCGACGTGATCGCAGCCGGCGAGCCGCGCGCGCAAGCTGTCGGGAACCAGCTCGGCGCCGGTCCACGCGGCCGGCTTCGCGAACCGGGGCCGCGCGCCCGCGAGCGCACCGGCGGCGTCGACGACGACCGTCGTCCCGCGCACGTCGTCGAGCGAGGCCACGAGCGCGCAGCGCGCGGGTGGCGGCGCGCCGACCTCCTCGGCCGCGATCGCCACCACGTCGGCCCAGGCCTCTCGTCCGCCCGCCTCGTCGATGCGCGTCGAGAAGAGCCAGGTCCGCTCGTTGGTGGTGGACGCGTCGGCGAAGCGCGGCACCAGCGCGCGGAGGCGCGCCCCGGCGTCGGGTGCGTCGATCTGCAGGCGAGCCTCGGCGAGCTCGGCGACGTCGGTGTACCGCCCGCCGACGGCTCGCCCGGCCGCGATCCACTGCTCGGCCCGCGCGCGGTCGTCGGGGCGACCGGTCATGCGCGCGCGATTGACCATGGCGCCGATCTCCTGCGGCGAGGGGCCCAGCTGGCAGCCGTCGGGCTCCGGGACCGAGACCGTCGCCGCGGCGTCGGCGATGTCGAGCATCGCCAGCCCGAGCTCGGCGAAGCGCCGCACCTGGCAACCGCCCGGGCCGCTGTCGGCGCGCGCCGCCAGCTCGGTGAAGGTGGCGCGCGCCAGCGCGTCTTGTTGCCGCGCGCGCTGGATCTCGGCGATCTGCCCGAGCGCGTCGTCCTCGAGCCCGACGGCGCCGTCGGCGGCGAAGCCGCGCGCGGCCTCACGGCCCCAGCGCTCGGCGGCCGGGTAGTCGGGCCGCGCGCTGTACAGCAGCATGAGCTTGTTGGCGATGCGGGCGCAACGGAATCCCCACGCCGCGCGATCACACGTGCGATGCGCCTCGAGCAGGAGCACCTCGCCGCGCTGGGGATCGCCGTCCGAGATCAAGCGCACGCCCCGCTGCTCGATCGCGAGCAGCTCGAACCACGGATCCTTGGTCGCGGCGGCGTACGCGTCGAGCTCCGCCAGGCGCTCGCCGGTGACGCCGAGCCAGTAGAGCGCGCCGTAACGGATGTCCGCGGCCACGTCGCCGGCCTTGTCGAGGCGCGCGAGGAGCGTCGCGCCGTCCGCCGGATCGAGCGTGAAAGTGACGAGCTTCCGGTAGTCCGCCGCGAGCGGCGCGCGGCGCGCGAAGTCGGCGGCGGCGACGCGTTCGACCGCCGCGCTGGCGCCGGTGTGACCGCTCAGCCGATCGAGCTCGGCGGCGAGCGGCGCGAGCGCGAGCGCCTCGTCGCGGCTGGCCGACGCACGCAGCGCGTCGAGGAAGTAGAGGCGGGTGAGCCCCGGCCGCGTCCGGGCGTCATCGGCCGACAGCGGCGGGCCGCTGCGATCGATCATCGCCATCGCGGCGGCGTTGTAGCGCTCGAAGGCGGCGAGTCGCTGCTCCAGCGGCGCGCGCAGAGCGGCGGCGCGCGCGCGGGCATCAGGCGTGGCGGCGGCCTCGCCGGCGGCAGCGATCCGCTCGAGCTCCGTGACGGCGGAGGCCGGGAGCCCCAGCTCGCGCAGCGCCAGCGCGCGGTTCCAGCGCGCCGCGGTGAGCGGTGCGACGGCGAGCGCCTGGTCGGCGGCCTCGAGCGCCGCCTCGGGACGGTTGGCGAGGAGCGCCAGCGCCGCCAGGTCGCTGTCGCGCTCGGCCGACGGGGGCAGCTCGCGCAGGAGCTTCTCGGCCCGCGCCAGCTCGCCGCTCAGCGCGTGCGCGGCGGCCAGCGTTCGCCGGTCGCCACGTTTCTCCAGCTCGGCCAGCGCGGCGAGCGGGACGTGCTCGGCCGCGCCCGCGCCGCTGCGCTTGACGTCGTACGGGCGGTGCCGATCGAGCGCCGGCGCGGTGAAGCGCACCTCGGCGCCCCGCGTCGGCGCCAGCGCCAGCGCCACCGGCGCCTCGCCGGACGAGCGCGTTCGCGGCCACACGGCGAACGCGAGGCCGGCCGCCGCCGCGAGCAGCGCGACGCCGCCGAAGGCGAGCACGACGCCGCGGCGTCGGGAGGGCGCGCTCGCCGCCGCGCGTGAGGTCGGCGTGGCCGCGCGCTGCTGCTGCAGCGCCACGTCGACGCCCATCAGATCGCCGAGCTCCTCCTGGCAGCGCGTGCAGCTCGCGAGGTGTTCGATCGCGGCCGCCTCGTCCTCCGGACCGGCGAGCTCGCCGTCGAAGTAGCGGGCCGTCTGGCCGCAAGGGTCGCGATCTGCAGCTTGGTCTGTCATCTAGCGCACCGGATCTACTCGGTCGACGAGCGCCGCCCCGGATCTTCCCCGGAAACTACCAGCCTTTGCTTCACATCCCGCGCCCGGCCGCCTCCTTCCGGCGACCGTCCTGCTGCCGACCTCATTGGCCGGTCCTTTCCCTTGCTTGCCGTTCGCTGCCAGATCCGTCCGGGGAAGATCGAGCTCGTTCGTCGTCACCCATCAAAAACCAGTCTTGTCCGGGCTCACCCGGTGAGATATTCCCCCGCCTCTTCGTAAGGAGCCACACCGTGAACCGTCTCATCGCTCTCGCCGCACTCGCCATCCCCTTCACGTTCGCCCTCGGCTGCACCGAGATCGATCCCACCGATTCCACCGACCTCGGCACCACGTCGCAGGCGGTCAAGGTCGAGTGCACGAGTGACGTCGTCACGACCGGCCAGTGGCCTTCGATCCAGGCGTGGAACGGCAAGGTTCCCCCGTCGGCCGGTCCGAGCCAGGTCTTCGTCATCGCCCCGCTCGCCGGCTACAACAACCAATACATCCTCATCACGCAGGTCAACTGGGAGCAGGGCGTCATCCCCTGGGCCGCCTGGGCGCCCGCGTCTTCGCGCTCGCAGGTGATGGCCACGTTCTCGGGCGCGCCCGGCGACATCGACGCCCTCGGCGGGACCCGCGTGCCGCCCATCGGGATCAAGTTCCCGCCGGGCACCGACGAGTTGCGGTTCATGATGAACCGCGCGGCGATGAACTTCGCGCCGCTCCCCACGCCGATCGGCGGGTGAGCCGGTCGACGTCTCCTCAGCGGGCCGCGGCGAACGAGCGCTCGAGATCGGCCTGCAGGTCGGAGAGGTCCTCGATGCCGACCGAGAGGCGGATGAAGCCGTCGGCGATGCCGAGGGCGGCGCGCCGATCGGCCGGGATCGAGGCGTGGGTCATGATCGCCGGGTGCTCGATGAGCGACTCCACGCCGCCGAGTGACTCGGCGAGCGTGAAGACCTGACACGTCGAGAGGAAGCGGCGCGACTCGTCGAGGCCGCCCTTCAGGACGAACGAGATCATCCCGCCGAACCCGCGCTGCTGCTTCCTCGCGAGCGCGTGCTGCGGGTGGGACTCGAGGCCGGGGTAGATGATCTTCTCGACCTGCGGGTGGGTGGCGAGCCACGCCGCGATCGCGCGCGCGTTCTCCTCGTGGCGCTGCATGCGGACGTGCAGCGTCTTGGTGCCGCGCAGGACGAGGAACGAGTCCATCGGCGACGGCACCGCGCCGACCGCGTTCTGCAGGAACGCGAGGCGCTGGCGCAGCTCGTCGTTCGCGACGACCAGGCAGCCGCCGACCACGTCGGAGTGGCCGTTCAGGTACTTCGTCATCGAGTGGCAAACGATGTCGGCGCCGAGCTCGAGCGGCCGCTGCAGGAACGGCGTCATGAACGTGTTGTCGACGGCGAGCAAGACGCCCTTGCGCTTGCACACCTCGGCGACCGCCGCGATGTCGCACAGCTTGAGCATCGGGTTGGTCGGCGTCTCGATCCAGACGAGCTTGGTGCTCGGACGGATCGCGGCCTCGACGGCGGCGGCGCCGGCGACGGGATCGACGTAGGTGAAGTCGAAGCCGAGGCGGCGGTAGACCTTGTCGAACAGGCGGAACGTGCCGCCGTAGAGGTCGTCGCACGCGACGACGTGCGCGCCCGCGTCGAACATCTGCATCAGGGTCGACGTCGCCGCCAGCCCGGACGCGAAGCACAGGCCGGCGGTGCCGCCCTCGAGCGACGCGAGGTTGGCCTCGAGCGCGAAGCGCGTGAGGTTGTGGGTGCGCGAGTACTCGAAGCCCTTGTGCACGCCGGGCGCGCTCTGCGCGTAGGTCGACGTGAAGTACACGGGCGTCATCACCGCGCCGGTCGTGGGGTCGGGCGTCTGGCCGGCGTGGATCGCGCGCGTGCCGAAGCCGAGGGTCGGATCGTCGTGGACGCCCATCTCAGTGCCCCAGGTCGAAGTCGCGGGGGTGCTTCTCCATCAGCGTCTCGAGCGCCGCTTCCTCGAGCAGGTCGAGCATGCGCTGGCCGCCGTACTTCGCCATCAGCTTGTCGTCGTACTCGTCGGCGATGAGCGCCACGTCGCGCAGCGTCGCCAGCAGCTCGTCGGGGTCGAGCGTCGTGCCGCCGAGGATCGAGTGCACGAACAGGACCGTCTCCTGCTGCGCGTCCCACGCGAACGCCCCGAAGCGCAGGAAGCTGTTGAGCTCGAGCAGCTGGATCGCCAGCCGCTGGTCGAGCTTGATGCCCTTCACCAGCTGCGCCGTGCACCGCACGCACGCCTTGTCCTTGCCCCACGGGACGACCGCGACCATCACGTACGCGGAGCCCTGCTTGATGACGTACAGCGAATCGTCGACCTTGCGGTAGGCAGGGCTCGACTCGAGCGTGCGTTCGATCACGAGTGACGTGGCGACCTCGGCGGGGTTCATGGAGCGCGTCATATCACGGTATAATGTCCGCGTGAGGCGACTCGCCCCGGTCCTGATCGTCGTGGCGATCGGGTTATGGAGCCGCGACGCGGCGGCCGAGAAGGTCGTCGACATCCGCGTCGACGGCAACACCAAGACGACCGACGACACCGTCCGGCTCATCGCCGGCATCGAGAAGGGCGACGAGCTGACGCCGGAGCGCGTCGAGCAGGTGCGCCGCGATCTCGTCACCAGCGGCCTGTTCAAGGACATCCAGGTCTACTGGGAGCCCGCGCCGGGCGGTCAGCGCCTGGTCATCATCGCGCGCGACAAGCACTCGTGGGTCATCGCGCCCGCCGCCTACAACCAGCCCACCAACAAGGGCGTCGGCGCCGGGTTCGGCGAGAACAACCTGTTCGGCGAGAACAAGAAGCTCCTCCTCTATGGCCAGGTGGCGACCGGCGACAGCTTCCTCGTCGCCGCGTACGTCGATCCGTCGATCGCCGGCACGCGCCTGCGCTGGCAGGGCGATCTCTTCCTCAAGTACGGCCGCGTGATCGAGTACGCCTCGCCGACCAAGTACTGGCGTGACGATCCCAGGCCGCTCCGGATCTCGCGGCTCACGTACCTGAACGGCGGGCTCCGGCTCGGCACCCACCTGTGGAAGGGCGTGACGCTCGACGGTCGCCTGCGCGGCGCCAAGGTCGGCTACTCCAAGCTCGAGATCGCCGAGGGCGCGACGCTCGAGGAGATCACCGGCGATCCCGCGGCCACGACGATCCCCACACCCGGCGCCGAGGGCTGGGACGTCTCCGGCGAGGTCTCGCTCGGCGTCGACACGCGCGCCAACTGGTACGGCATCTCGTCGGGCTATCGCTTCGTCGCGTCGTTCGAGCACGCGCTGCCCGGCCTCGGCTCGGACTTCGAGTACTGGTACGGCGGCGTGAACCTCCAGCGCGCGATCCGCTTCCTCGAGCGCCACAACCTCGTGCTCCGCGGCTCGTTCGGCTACGGCCAGGACATGCCGTTCCAACAGGAGTACGTCGCCGGCGGCACGTCGCAGCGCGGATGGAAGAACAACCAGTTCCGCGGCGACCTCCGCGTCACCGCCAACGCCGAGTACTCGGTGCCGATCGTCACCATCAAGGGGCTCGCGGTCCGCGGCCTCACCTTCTGGGACTCGTCGTACATCACGTTCAAGAACGCCGACGATACGGCCGGCGTGCGTGACTACCTGCCGGGCGCCGACGCGCGCGGGCTGGCGCCCTTGCGCAACTCGGTCGGCGTCGGCACGCGCCTCTATCTTCGCCAGATCGTGCTGCCACTTCTGGGCCTCGATTTCGGGTACGGTGTCGAGCGCGGTGACTACGAGATCTACCTGGCTATCGGCCTCACTGATTAGCATCGCGATCGCCGGCGGCGGCGCGGCCTGCGGCGGACCACCGGCGCGCCCGCCCGCCGACAAGGCGACGCTGATCTTCGTCGGCGGTGACGTCGTCACCAACAACCCCGAGCAGCCGCGCGTCACCGGGCTCGCGCTGCGCGGCAACCGCGTGCTCGCGGTCGGCGACGACGCCGCCGTGCGCGCGCTCGCCGGGCCCGACACGCGCGTCGTCGAGCTCGCCGGCCGGACGGTGACGCCCGGGCTCGTCGACGGCCACTGCCACCTCTACGGCATGGGCACCGCGGCCGAGCTGGTGAACCTCAAGGGCACGGCATCGGAGCAGGCGGCGGCGGACGTGGCGAAGGCCGCCGCCGCCGGACGTCCGCCGGGCGAGTGGCTCCTCGGGCGCGGCTGGGATCAGAACCCGTGGGGCGGCGAGTTCCCGACCCGCGCCTCGCTCGACGCCGCGCTCGGCGAGCGCCCGGCGGCGTTGCGTCGCGTCGACGGCCACGCCATGTGGGTGAACACGGCGGCGCTCGCGATCGCCGGCATCACGAAGGCGACGCCCGATCCCGCCGGCGGCAAGATCGTCCGCGACCCGAGCGGCGAGGCGACCGGGGTGCTCGTCGATGCCGCGATGGATCTGGTCGACAAGCACGTGCCCGCCGCCTCGCGCGAGGCCCGCGAGCGTCGCATCCGCGCCGCCGCCGAGCTCGCGGTCTCGGTCGGCCTCACCGGCGTGCACGAGATGGGCATCGACGACGAGACCGTCGCCGTCTACCGGCAGCTCGCGGCGGCCGGCGAGCTGCCGCTGCGCGTGAACGCGTACCTCGAGGGCTCGCCGGCGATCGCGAGGTCGCTCGCCGAGCGCGAGGTCGAGCCCGACGACGGCGACGCGTACTTCGCGCTCGCCGGCATGAAGCTCTTCGCCGACGGCGCGCTCGGCTCGCGCGGCGCCGCGCTCGCCGCCGACTACACCGACGACGCCGGCAACCGCGGGCTGTGGGTGACCGAGCCGGCGGTCCTGCGCGACGCCGTGGTGGCCGCGTCGAGCGCCGGCTGGCAGGTCGCGACCCACGCGATCGGCGACGCCGCCGTCGCCGCGACGCTCGACGCCTACGAGGCGGCGCAGGCACAGCAGCAGGGGACGGACCTCCGGCTGCGCGTCGAGCACGCGCAGGTCATGACGGCCGCCGACATCGAGCGGCTGGCCCGGCTCGGCGTGATCGCGTCGATGCAGCCGACCCACGCGACGAGCGACATGCCGTGGGCGGAGGCGCGGCTCGGTCCCGAGCGGATCAAGGGCGCATATGCCTGGCGCAGCGTCTTGTCGGCCGGTGGGCTCATCGTCGCCGGCAGCGACTTCCCGGTGGAGGAGGTCTCGCCGATGTTCGGGCTCTACGCCGCCGTCACGCGCCAGGATCCGAAGGGAAGCCCGGCCGGGGGCTGGTATCCTGCGCAGCGGATGACGCTGGACGAGGCCATCTTCGCGTTCACCGCCGCGCCCGCGGTGGCGGGGTTCGTCGACGAGCACCGCGGCCGCCTGGTGCCGGGCTTCGTCGCCGACGTGACCGTGTTCGAACGCGCGCTCGCGCCCGACGCGAGCCTGCTCGACACCGGGGTGACGATGACCGTCGTGGGCGGCGAGATCGTCTTCGAGCGATAGCGATGAGGTTCTGCCCGTTCTGCACCGCGGAGAACGTCGCCGACGCGACGACCTGCGTGCAGTGCGGGCGCCGCCTGCCGCCGCCGCCGACCCGCAAGCGCGCCGCCGGCGCGCCGCCGACGGGGATCCAGCCCGTGCCCTCGGGCGCCGTGACCGCGCCGACGCCGGCGACGGCGGGCAACGACGACAAGCGCGCGCTGCGCGCCAGCCTCCTGCCGCCGCCGACGGCCGTGCGCCGCAAGGGCGTCACCGGCGAGGTGCGACCCGCCGGCGGCGACGCGCGGCGCAGGGACGACGTGATCCCCGGGGTCAGCGCCGAGCGCGCGCGCGATGCGACGGCGACGACGGTGAGCGCGCCGCCCTCCGGCGCAGGTGCGGACGACACCCGCACGACGACCGTGAGCGCGCCGCCCGGCGAGGCGACGACGACGACCGTCGCCTCACCCCCGGCGCCGAGCCTGCCGCCGCAGGAGGCGACCCGCCCGATCGACGCGTCGTGGCTCATCGAGACCGGCGACGATCTCGACGACGTGATCGCGCCGCCGCCGTCGCTGGCGACGCCGCCGGCGGCGGACCTGCCCGGCGCGCACTACGCCGGCCCGATCGCGGCGTCGGGNNAGCTCGCGCCGATCGATCCGAGCGCGCCGCGCCGCAAGCCGACCACGCTGCCGCCGCCGGTGCCCACGATCACCGTCTCGCCGTCGGCGACGGCCAGCGCCACGGGCCCCACGCCCATGCCCCCGAAGCTGCCCCCCGCGCCGATCGCGACCCCGTCGTCGGTGAAGATCGCCGGGCGCGACGCGACGTCGCTCAACCCGCCGCCGACGCGCATCCTCCGCGACGAGGCGCTGGCCGATCGCCCGTTCACGCCCCCGGCGGTCATCCCCATCCCGCCCGTCCCCGATCCGGGGCTGGTCAACGTCGCGCGCTACGCCATCACCTTCGGCCGCGCGCGCTGGCAGCGCCGGCGCGCCGTCAAGCTGCTCCACGTCGAGATCAAGAGCGACACCGACGCGCTCGACGGCGTGCTCCTCCAGCTCGGCCGCGACGCGCGCGGCCTCGGCGTCGAGAACCGCGTGCTCACCGCCGAGAACCAGGCGATCACCGACGCCGAGAAGCGCCGCGATCAGGCGGTCCAGCAGGGCGTCGACATCAACAACCGCAAGCTCGAGGAGACGGCGAAGTACGAGGAGCTCGAGCGCGAGCGCACGATCAAGATCACCGACGCCGAGAAGGTGCTCGAGGACGCGCAGCGCGAGCTGTCGACGCTCGAGGCCCAGCGCCGCGGCCTGCGCGACAAGCGCAAGGAGCTGGAGCGGCGGCAGTCCGCGTACCTCAAGGCCGCGGAGCAACGCGACACCGAGGCCGGCAACGCGCCGCTCGGCGAGACCCGCGGGGAGCTGCGCCGCCTCGCCGACGGGCATCGCCGCGAGGCCGCGTCGATCGACCCCGAGCGCCAGGATCTCGAGCGCCGCCTCACCGCGCTCGAGCGCCCGATCAGCCAGGCCCAGGCCCAGGTCGAGCAGTCCAAGGGCGAGGTCGACCAGCAGCGCCGCGCGCTCAACGACGCCCGGGAGGGGCACCGGCTACGCCTGGCCGAGCTCGACGCCGAGGCCAGCCGCAAGAGCCGCGAGAAGGAACTGGTCGAGGGCGAGATCAACCGCCGCCTCGTCAACCTGGGCACCCTCATCAACCTCCACCGCGTCGAGCGCCCGGAGTTCGAGGAGCTGTACCGCCGCATCGACCGCCTGCGCCACGCGATCAACGCGCGCACGATGGAGATCGATCGCCTGACCGCCGAGCGCGACGCGTACGATCGTCCGTCGATGCTCCGTGGCTACGCGGTTCTCGGAGGCGTCGCGGTCCTCGTCATCACCTTCGTGGTGATCATCCTGGCGCTCGTGTAGGCGTGACGGACCGGTAGAATCCGGTGGGATCGCGAGACCTTCCGGAGCGGACGCTGTGTTACCGTAGTTGACGTGCCACTGGTCCTGGTGTCGAACAACAGCGAGCTGCTGAGGCACCTCGCTGCGCCGACGTTTCGCCGGCTCGAGCTGGAGCAGAAGGTGGCCTCGAGCGGCGAGGAGGCGTGGGCGATGTTCGAGCTGCACAAGCCGCCGATCGCGCTGCTCGACGCCGAGATGGCCGGCATCACCGGCTACGAGCTCGCCGAGAAGATCAAGGCCGCCGCGCCCGCGACGCGGGTCGTGCTCGTGATCGGCAAGCGGCTCACCGGCGAGCAGATGCGCAAGGTCGGCGCCTGCGGCTGCGACGAGGTGCTGGTCGCGCCCATGAGCGCCGACGAGCTCTACGACGTCGTCGCGATCCAGCTCGGCCAGCCGCGCCGCGGCGCCGAGCGCTACCGCACCGAGGTGCTGTTCGAGGGCAAGCCGCTCGACGCGATCATCACCAACCTCTCGGTCGACGGTGTCCGCCTCGTCAGCAAGGCGCCGGTCGCCGAGGGCGCGACGCTGGCCGTGCGCATCACGCCCGAGGACGGCGGGGGCGCGGTCGACATCCCGGCCAAGGCGGTGTGGACGCAGGCCGCGACGTCGTCGTCCGGCGGTCAGAAGACCGTGGTCGGCGCCGAGTACCCCAACCTCGACGAGCGCGCGCGCGAGGTGCTGGCGCGGCTCACGCAGTGGGAGATCGTCCACGAGACGCAGCGCATCCGCGTCGTGCTCAAGGGCGACTTCACCGAGGCGACGCGCTTCGACGAGCTCCGCGACTCGATGGTCGGCCGGGTCGACTTCGACATGGCCCAGGTGCGGTACATGAACTCGCTCGGCGTGCGGGCCTGGTGCGAGTTCCTGCGCGCCGCGCCGATCCAGGGCTACGAGTTCCACGCCTGCTCGGTGCCGTTCGTCCTGCAGGCGTCGATGGTCGAGGACGTCGTCGGGCGGGGCACGGTCACGTCGTTCTTCGCGCCGTACCACTGCGCGTCGTG
>DDTA01000194.1:0-5428 GCA_002344285.1 Myxococcales bacterium UBA2376 | reverse complement strand
GTCGATCAGGTGCCCTGGCGCTCCTGGTAGATGCGCAGGATGTCGGCGGCGGTCTCCTCGATCGCCCGGTTGGTCACGTCGATGACCGGCCAGTTCGGGTGCTTGCGGAAGACCTCGCGCGCGTAGTTGATCTCGGTGTCGATGTGGTGGCGCTTGCCGTACTCGGAGTCGGTCGACATGCCGAGGTGCTTGAGGCGCGCCTGGCGGATGCGCATCAGGGTGTCGGGGTTGATGATGAGCCCGAACACCTTGCGGTCGTCGACCTGCGCCAGCTCCTCGGGCGGGTCGATGCCGAGGACGAGCGGCACGTTCGAGACCTTGAGGCCGCGCTGGGCGAGGTAGGTCGAGAGCGGCGTCTTGGACGTGCGCGAGATGCCGACGAGGACGAGGTCGGCCTTGGGCAGGTTGCGCGGCTCGGCGCCGTCGTCGTTCTTGACCGCGAACTCGACCGCCTCGATGCGGCGAAAGTAGTCGTCGGTGATGCTGTGGAGGAGGCCGGGGACGCCGGCGGGGGCCGAGCCGAGGAAGCCGGCGAGCTTGCCGATGAGCGCGCCGATGAGGTCGACGGACTCGACGTTGTAGCGCTCGACCAGCTTGGCGATGAGGTCGCGCTCCTCGGCGTTGACCACGGTGAAGACGACGAGCGCCTTGAGCTCCGCCGCCTTCTCGATCAGGTGCTCGCACTCGGTCTCGAGGCGGACGCGCGAGTAGGTCCGGACGTTGACCGGGACGTCGCTGAACTGGAGCGTCGCCGCGCGCACCATGCGCTCCGCGGTCTCGCCGGTCGCGTCACTGATGATCATCACGGTCTTCATGTGGGCCTCTCTATACCACCGGCAGGCGGACCTTGCGCGGGCTGCCGTGGTCGACGACGCGCGGGCACTCGGGGTCGGGTGAGCCCGCGTCGCCGGCATGGGACGAGACGACCCGGCAGCCGCCGCGGCACAGGGTGTGGTAGGTGCACGAGCGACACGGCTCGGCGGCGTCGCGCCAGGTGCGGAACACGCCGAAGGCGTCGTCCGCGCGCCAGTACGTCCCCAGGTCGGTGACCCGCGGGCGGGTGGTGGTGCCATCGGGGCCCGGCGTCGGCGGTGGCGGCGCCGCGAAGCTGCACGCGGTGAGCGCCCCCGACGGCTTGGCGCCGACCAGGAAGTCGCCGCCGGTGCAGCCGTAGACCGCGAGCTGGGCGAGCAGCTCGCGCCCCGGATCGTGGTGGGCGAGCATCGGCGTGTAGGAGCAGTCGACCTTGACGCGCACGCGGTGGCGGCGCGCGGCGGCGAGCACGTGGGGCAGGAAGCCGCGGTGCTGCGCGTCGGTGCAGCGGAGCGCGGCGTACGCGGCGGCGCCGCGCCCCGACGGCTTGAAGCGGAGGAGCTCGACCTCGGAGAGGCGGCGCTTGCGCGCGTGGGCGAAGATCGCCGGCAGCTCGTCGTAGTTGGCGCGCGTGACGACGACGTTGATCCCGATCTCGCGCTTGATCGATCGCAGCGCGCGCAGGGCGGCGTCGGCGCGGGCGAAGCCATCGAAGCCGCGGACGGCGGCGTAGGTCGCGCCGAGGCCGTCGAGCGAGACGTTGATCTGGCCGAAGAGGTCGGCGATCGGCAGCAGCCGGTCGAGCCCGGCGAGGCCGCTCGTCGTCAGGTTGGGGACGAGGCCGCGGGCGCGGGCGTGGCGCGCGAGGTCGCCGAGCCACGGTAACGTCGCGCTCTCGCCGCCGCCGAGCGCGACGTGGAAGACGCCCCGGCGGGCGAGCTCGTCGATCGCGAGCTTCCAGCCGTCGAGGCCGAGCTCGTTGGCGCCGGCCGCGGCGCTGGCGCCGGTGTAGCAGCCGGTGCACCCGGCGGTGCAGTGGTTGGTGAGCTGGAGGTGCGCCTCGAGCGGGGCCGACAGCGGCGCCTCGCCGAGCGCCCCGTCGGCGCGTGGGTCGGCCCACTCGTCGCCCTTCGCGTCGAGGCCGAGCGCGCGCGCGCGATCGCGGTCGACGAACACCAGCGCGCGCGGGCGGGCGAGCTGGACGATCGCCCCGAAGGCCTCGAGCCGGCTGTGGCGCTCGGTCACTCGCCCGTCACTCGCTCGGCCCGGCCGATTCGGCCGGCTTCTTCTTGAGGCGGAGGAGCGCGGCGATGACCGGCGTGGCGAACGCCAGCGCCGAGGCCCCGAAGAGCAGGAAGGTCACGTCGACGCCGAGGCTCGACGAGTTGGGGTTCATGCCCCACTTCGTCGCCAGGATGCGACCCCGGGAGTGGCCTCGCGCCATGGTCGGAACTCTACGCTGTTTTTCTCCTGGCGCGATCGCCGACGGTCGAGTAGCCTTAGTGTCATGAGTACACCAATGGGGATGCGCGTGCGCGGCGGGCACCTGGCCGTGCCGCCCGGCAAGACGACGACGTGGGCGGCGATCGACATCGAGGCCGTGGGCGCGGCGCTGGAGCGCGAGCGGGCGCCGCTCGCGGTCGCGCTGGTGATCGACGTGTCGGGGTCGATGTCCGGTCCGCCCCTCGAGCACGCGCTGGCGAGCTGCGAGATCGTCGCCGAGCTGCTCGACGCGCGCGACCTGCTCGCGATCGTCACGTTCGGGTCGCACGCGGGCGTGCGCTGCGGGCTGACGCGCACCGACGACGCCGGCAAGGCCGCGGTGAAGGCGGCGCTCGTGGGCACGCACACCGACGGCAACACCAACATGCAGGGCGGGATCGAGGTCGGCGCCGGCGTGCTGATGACGGCGCCGGCCGGCCTGCGCCGCGCGATGGTCGTCCTGAGCGACGGCCAGCCCAACGTCGGCTTCTCGTCGGCGACGCAGCTCGCGCAGCTGGTGTCGAGCCTCGGGTCGATCGGCGTGTCGTCGCTCGGCTTCGGGTTGCACCACGACGAGGACGTGCTGTCGGCGATCGCGACCGCCGGCTCGGGCAGCTACGCGTACGTGCCCGATCCGCGCATCGCGCGCGTCGACCTGGCGCGGGCCGCGCTCGCCCACGGCGGCATCGTCGCCGACCAGCTCGAGCTCGCGATCGAGCTCGGCGAGGGCGTCGAGCTGGTGCAGCTGCTACCGGCGGCGCCGCTCCGTCACGGCAAGGGCGGCGTGCGCGCGCCCGTCGGCGACATCTTCGTCGACGTGGGGCGCAAGCTCGCGGTCGAGCTGGCGCTCGATCTGGGAGCGCGGTCGACGCGGGGGCAGCTCGCGTCGTTCGTGCTGACCGGGCGCTCGCCCGACGGCGCGACCCACCGCGTGACGGCCACGCTCCAGGTCGACGTGCGCGCGGGCGCGCCGGCGATCGACGTCGACGCGCAGCGCGACGTGCTCTTCGTGCAGGCCGACGGCGCCCGCGCCGAGGCGCGCGCCCACGCGGATCGCGGCGGCACGCCGGCGGCGGTGACGCTCCTGCGCGCGATGATCGCGAAGATCGACGCGCTGCCCGGGTTCGTCGCCGACGACGGGTCGCCGCTGGCGGAGCTGCGCGAGCAGCTCGTCGACGAGGCGCTCAACTACGAGCGGGCGTCGAGCGACGCCGAGAAGATGCACCAGCGCAAGGCGACGATGATGGCGAAGATGTCGCGCGCGCAGGCGAAGGTGCGGGCGGCCGTGCCCGCGCGGCTGGTCGGCGTGAGCCCCGACGTCGCCGGCCAGACCTTCGAGCTGTTCACCGAGACCGTGATCGGCCGCAGCGCCGGCAACGAGATCCAGATCGCGAGCTCGTCCCTGTCGCGCGCGCACGTGCGCGTGCTCTTCGTCGGCGACCGCTACGTGCTCCAGGACCTGGGCTCGACCAACGGCGTCCTGGTGAACGGCGCGCGGGTGAACTCCGCCGAGCTGGCGCCCGGCGACCTCGTGCGCATCGGCGACGTGGAGCTGCGCTTCGAGCTGGCGTCGTAGCTCAGGGGTCCGTCGGCGCCTTCGAGAGCTCCGCGATGTCGGCGAGCGGGAGGTCGCCGGCCATCTTGCGGGCGAGCTTCTCCGTCGGGGCGGAGAGGTCGACGGTCAGGCGGTCGGGCAGGTCCCAGTGGAACGCGGTGCGGTCGGGCTTCACGATCACGCACGCGACGTGGCCGGCGACCTTCTCGGTGCGCTTGCACGCGCGCATGAGCGCGTCCTCGAGCTCGATGCCGCCGCGGCGGAAGGTGTTCTTGATGTCGAGGTTGGCGTAGGTGCCGTCGTCGAGCTGGTAGGACGCGGCGACGGCGAACACCTGCTCGAGCCGGTGGCTGCGATCGATGCCGGCGAGGCGCTCGGGCGCGAAGCGCATGAGGCGCGCACCGTCGACGGCGCCGGCCGTCATCGCCTCCATCTGGCGGCTGGCCTCGGCGGCCTCGGGATCGACGAGGGAGGCGTCGACGGTGGCGGCGTCGGCGGCCGTGGTCGGCGGCTCGGGGACGGGGAGCTTCTCGGCCGCCGGCTCGCGCTTGCACGCGGCGAAGGCCAGCGCCGCCGCGGCGATCGCACGCGCCTTCAACGACACACCGGGAGCTGCGCCGCGCCGGCGACCTCGGTGGCATCGCCGAGCGGGACGTTCGTGTCCTCGACGACGAGCCCGTGGATGTCGGTGACGCGCAACGTGTACGGACCGTCGCCGAGGCCGGATGGATCGACGAAGTAGTTGTAGCTGAGCCGTTCGATCGACTTCCACGTGCCGTCGGCGAGCTTGGCCTCGAGGGAGCGGACCGCGTGGCGGTGGTTGAGGATCTGGATGCCTACCCAGAACGGGTTCGAGCCGTCCTTGAAGCGGTAGCGGATGGGCCCGGTGACATCGCACGGCACGGGGCGCCACGCGACCGGCACGCGTCCCGCCGACAGCGCCGCGATCCGCCCGAACGCCTCGCGCGAAAGGTCGAGGTCGCCCTCGGCGCACCCCGGGCACCGATCGACGATGCGCACGGTGACCGAGCCGTTCGGCCCGTCGACGGCGACGCACTGCCCGCAGACGGCGGACCCGTCGTAGTCGGCCTCGTTCATCGCCGCGACCATCAGGTCGCCGGGCGACGGATCGAAGCTGCAGTTCCCACTGCCGTCGGCGTCGTAGTACGTCGCCTCGCCGCCGTGCTCCTCGACATCGCCGCACGCGATCGGCGCGTCGCCGCCACCGTCGCCACCGCCGCACGAGCAGTTGCTGCAGCCGGCGATGACCGCGAGCGCGAGCGCGAGCGGGAGTCGGAGCAGGAACCGGGCCGGGAACCGCATCGAGCGAGCATGCCAGGGCGCGGCGATCGTTTGGGCGTCGGGCTCGGTCTCGGTTCCGGTTTCGGTTCCGGAATGTGTCAACGATTCTGAGACAGCTCAGAAGGAAAATTAGAGAACCAAGGCCGTCGCGGGCGGGTTGATCCAGACGGCGGGGGCGGGATGTGGATGGCGAGGCGCGCGACGAACGAAGCGCTCGGGGTGGCGTTCGTAGGCCGCGTCAAGTACGCGCTGGCGCGCGGCGACGATCGCGTCGCT
>DDTA01000017.1:9484-10289 GCA_002344285.1 Myxococcales bacterium UBA2376 | reverse complement strand
GCCCGAACCCGAGCCCGCCTCCGCGCCCGTCCCCGCCGATGCCGCACTCTCCCCCGTGCCCGTGCCCGTGCCCGTGCCCGTGCCCGATCCGGACGCCGTCGCCGCACCTGTCGCCGCCCCGGTCGCTACTCCCGTCCCCGTCTCCGTCTGCCCACTCCCCTCGCCACCTCCGACTCCACCTCCCCCCTCCCTCTCCGTCCCGCTCTCCATCGTCATCACCAGCACGACCGCCGCCACCACGAGCACNNGTCGAGTTCTGCGGCTGCATCGGCGCCGCCTGATCCGGCGCGACCGACATCCGCCGCGTGCCGTACGCCGGCACCGAGCCGGTCCCGCCACCCCCGCCGCCACCACCACCGCCGTACGCACCGGGAGGCGCGGTCGCGGCCCGCGCGATCGCGTCACTCGCGCCGCCCCCGCCCGGCGGCGGCACCGCGAACGCCGCGGTCGCCGCGTTGCCCATCGCGCCGGCGTCCATCATCGTCTTCTGCTCGCTCGGCGGCTTGAGCGCGAGCCCGGGGTGCGCCGGCTGCGTCGGCCCCGGCGCCGGCGCCGCCTGCATCGCCGCGGTCGCGTACATCGTGACCGCCTGCGCGTGCGCGCTCGGCATCGCGGCCGGCATCATCGGCGGCGAGCTGGCGAGGTAGCGATCGGGATCGAGCAGCGCCTCGCGCAGCGCGAGCATCGTCGCGAAGCGCGCGTCCGGCGCCTTGGCGAGGCAGCGCAGGATGATCTGCTCGACCGACGGCGGGATCTGCGCGTTGAGCGCGCGCGGCGCCGGCGGCGCGTGCATCACCTGCTTGAT
>DDTA01000017.1:0-9422 GCA_002344285.1 Myxococcales bacterium UBA2376 | reverse complement strand
CTCGGGCGACATGTACTGCGGCGTCCCGAGCACCACGCCCTGCGCCGTCAGGTTGCGCGCGCCGCCGTCGTACATCTTGGCCAGGCCGAAATCGAGGAGCTTCACGAACGTCGGATCGCCGAGGCGCGTGCACAGCATCACGTTGTCGGGCTTGAGATCGCGGTGGATGATGCCGGCCTGGTGCGCGGCGCAGAGCGCGTCGCCGACCTGCGCGGCGATGTGCAGGGCGCGCCCGGTGTCGAGCACGCGCTCGCGCGCGAGGAGCTGCGCCAGCGTCTGGCCCTCCAGGTACTCCATGATGAAGAAGTGATCGCCCTCGGGCGATTGCCCGAAGTCGTGGATCTCGACGATGTGCTCGTTGCCGATCTTGGTGACCGCACGCGCCTCCTGGTAGAAGCGCGAGATCACTTCCTTGTTGCCGGCGAGCTCGCGGTGGATGACCTTGAGCGCGACCTTCTTGCCGATCACCGGGTGCTCGGCGAGATAGACCGCTCCCATGCCGCCGGTCCCGATGCGATTCAGGACCCGGTAATTGCCGACCTGCTGGCCTTCGGCGACAGCCACGTCTTCCGGTCGGGAGCATAGCAGGTCGACGGATCACGCGCGCTCTCGGCGGCAGCGCCGGCGACGCGCCGGCTACGCGCCGCCGCAGAACGCGACGTAGTCGACGAGCGGGATCGCGGCGCGATCCACGCCCTCACCACATGTCGGACACTTCGGATCGCGGCGCAGCATCAGCTCCCGGAACCGCGAGCGCGTCGCGTCCCAGATCAGGAGGCGACCGGCGATGGTCGGCATCCCGAGGAGCAGCTTGAGCGCCTCCGTCGCCTGCAGGACGCCGAGCACCCCGGGCAGGACGCCGAGGACGCCGGCCTCCTGGCACGACGGCGCGGCGCCCGGCGGCGGCGGCTCGGGAAACAGGCAGCGGTAGCAGGGCGCGCCGTCGGCCGGGAACACGGTGAGCTGCCCCTCGAAGCGGAACACCGACGCGTGCACGATCGGCTTGTCCAGACGCAACGCGACGTCGTTCAGCAGGTAACGCGTGGCGAAGTTGTCGGCGCCGTCGACCACGACGTCGTAGCGCGCGACGATCTCGAGCGCGTTCTCGGACGTGAGCCGCGTCTTGTGCGGGACGACCGTGACGTCGGGGTTGAGCCCGGTGAGCGTGCGCGCGGCGCTCTCGACCTTGGGCACGCCCAGGCGATCGGTCGCGTGCACGACCTGGCGCTGCAGGTTGGACGCGTCGACGACGTCGTCGTCGACGAGGCCGAGCGTGCCGACCCCGGCGGCGGCGAGGTAGAGGCTCGCCGGCGAGCCGAGCCCGCCCGCGCCGACGCAGAGCACCTTGCTCGCGAGCAGCTTCCGCTGGCCGTCCTCGCCGACCTCGGGCAGGAGGATGTGGCGCGAGTAGCGATCGCGCTGCGCCGCCGTGAGCCCGCCGCTGACGCCGTCGATCGGCAGGTTCGCCTTCGTCCACGCCTTGAAGCCGCCGCGCAGCGAGCACACGTCGTGGTAGCCGAGCGTCTCGAGCGTCGCCGCGGCGCGCAGCGAGCGCGGCCCGCTCGCGCAGTAGAGGACGATGGGCCGGGCGCGATCGGGCGCGGCGGCGGTGATGCGCGCCTCGAGCTCGCCGCGCGGGATGGCGAGCGCGCCGGGGATGCGACCGCCGCCGAGCTCGTGGAGCTCGCGCACGTCGATCACGACCGCGGCGGCCGATGGCAAGGCCGCGGCCAGCTCCTCGATGCTCGTCTCGCGCACGCTGCTCATCTCGGCTCCTCCCGCGCAATCTACGGCGCGGGCGCGATCGTGACCAG
Source organism: Myxococcales bacterium UBA2376 (assembly GCA_002344285.1). Taxonomy (GTDB): domain Bacteria; phylum Myxococcota_A; class Polyangia; order Haliangiales; family Haliangiaceae; genus UBA2376. Next base: position 7,608 of record DDTA01000017.1, on the reverse strand, counting down.
CCACGAGTCGCATCCTCGACACGTCTCGTCGCGCTCGTCGGTGCGCAGGACCGTCGCGCCGACCGCGGCGAGCGCGGCCAGCACCTCGGCGTCGGGGAGGCGCGTGCCCTTGTAGCGCCTGGGGCCGGCGCTGATCAGCGCGAGGCGCGGCGAGACGGCGTCGAGGAACGCGCGGCGCGACGACGTCTTCGAGCCGTGGTGGCCGACCTGCAGGATGTCGGCGTCGACCAGCGCCGGGAACTGCGAGACCACGTGCGCCTCGACGTCGCCGAGCGCGGCCGACGGATCGGCGCGCGCGCCGGACTCGGCGTCGCCGGTGAGGAGGAGCCGGACGCCCCCGAGATCGACCGCCACCACGATCGAGTTGCGGTTGGGATCGGCGTGACGCTTGCCCTCGGCATGCAGGAGCGTGAAGCGCGCGGCCGCGCCCAGCGCCATCTCGTCGCCCTCGCTGAACATCTGCCAGCCCACGGCCGGCGGCATCGTCACGCCGAACCCCTTCACGTGGATCGTGCGGTCGTCGGGCGGCGGCGCCGCGGTGTGATAGGTCACCCCGGGCTCCTCGGACACCGCGGTGAGGAAGTCGCGGTAGAAGACGGCGTCGTTGACCGCGCCCGCGTCCCAGACGTGACGGACGTCGTAGCAGTGGAGGACGAGGTCGAGCGCCGACGCGTGGTCCAGGTGCGGATGGCTGAGGATGACGTGATCGATCGTCCGCCGGGTGCCGGTCGGCGCGCCGCTCGTGGTGCACTGCTCGTCGCCCGACGGGCCCAGCGCGGCCGAAAGGTAGGCGACGACCCGCAGCGGCTTCTCGCCCGGATCGTTCGAGCCGGCGTCGAAGAGGAGCGCGAAGTCGGCGCCCTGGACCAGGATGGCCAGGCCGGTGCCGACGTCGATCATGTGGATGCGCCAGGTGCCGTCGGGGGGAGGCGCCGGCGGCAGGTCATGCGTGGTCTCGACGCGCGCCCACGTGATCGAGAGCGGCTCGGGTGGGACCGGCGGCTCGGGCGGGACCGGCTCCGGCGAGACCGGTCCGGGCGTCGTCGGCTGCGGCGGCTGGACCGCCGGGCATCCCGCGAGCGCGATCACCGCGGCAGCGACGAATATCCGCACGACACCCGAACATATCGCGACTCCAACCCGGGACGCGGTGTAGTCTCGGCGGCCGATGGGTTACTACGTCCGCTACTTCGCCGCGCAGCCACTGACGACCAAGGCGATCGAGCAGACGCTCAAGCAGTTCGACCCGTCGTTCAAGATCGATCTCGGCGAGCTCCTGCGTGGCGACGCCGCGCTCGGTCAGCTCGAGGTCAACCAGGCGGGCGGCGACCTCTTCGAGGACGATCTGCGTTACACGGTGAGCGCGGTCGAGGCGACCGGCCAGGGCATGGCGGTCGTGCCGCGCCTGCGCGCGAGCCGCGGCATCGTGGTCGTGAACCTCGAGTGGGGCGATCGCGGCACCGACGAGACGCTCCAGCTGGTCGCGCCGCTCTGGTCGGCGCTGCAGCACCTCTCGCCGGGCCTCGCCCAGTGGGACGGCAACGGCATCTTCGACGGCGGCCACCGCGTCGTCGATCTGTCGGCGCAGGCGCGCTGACCGACCGCGCGACCGCTCGAGCGCGCCGATCGGCGCCGAGGCTCAGCTGCCGGAGCGGTGACGGATGAGCTCGACCACGAAGCGGCGCAGGCGTCGCTCGTGACCCTCGCTCGGCTGCTCGGCGACCGAGATGCGCAGCTGGTTGCCGTGGATCTCGCGGATGATTCCGCGCACGCGCAGCCCGAGCTCGTCGGACTCGCCGGCCTTCACCTGCATCTCGACGTGCGTGCCGACCACCCACTTGCTCGGCGCCTCGATGCGGATGCCGCCCTCTCCGATGCCGGTGACGCGCGCGTTCACCAGCTGCTCCTTCGAGCGGAGCTTCACCTCCATGTTGCAAGCCATCGGCTTGGCACCGTGGGTCTCGTCGGCGGCGACGAGCGCCAGGATGCAGCGCTCGACGGTGGCGCGCTCGACGGCGTCCTCGGGCACCCACCCCACCGGTGTGCGTCGACCATCGAGGTCCTCGAGGCGTTCCGCCAGCTGCGGCAGCGTCATGTTCTCGATCTCGGCATGCTCGGGATGCATCACGATTTGTGTTCCCCCTGACTCTAGTTTCATGGTCGCCGCGTGTAGGTTTCCAGGGAGAAGATCGTGAGGTTCCAAGGAAATCTCCATGAACAACAGAAACTTGCAGCGCGGGTGAACTTCTGGGCGATCTTCCCGCCATGACGACCGCCCCGTTCGACCCCTCGCCCCAGCACACCGCCCTCTCCCGCCTCGCCGGGACCTGGGTTGGACCGACACGCCTGTGGCTCGATCCGTCCGGTCCACCGGACGAATCCGAGACCGCCGCCACCGTGGAGGTGATCCTCGGCGGGCGCTTCGTGCGCGTCGCTTACTCCGGCGTCGCGATGGGCAAGCCACACGCGGGCGAGCTCGTGATCGGGTTCCACAAGGACGCCGGCGAGCACGAGACGTCGTGGATCGACAGCTTTCACACCGGCACCGCGATCATGATGTCGGTCGGCCGCCCGCACGCCGACGGGACGATCGACGTGCTCGGCAGCTACGCCGCGGGGCCGGAGCGCTGGGGCTGGCGCACGATCATCCGCGAGACCGGCGACGAGCTGGTGATCGAGAGCAAGAACATCGCGCCGTCGGGCGAGGAGTATCCGGCGGTCGAGACGCGCTTCCGGCGCGCGCGCTGACGCGACCATGAAACCTCCGGCGCGGTGCGCTCGTCAGTGCGGCGTACCAGCGCGGCCGATCCCGGCGGCGCGGTCGCCCACTTCGCCTCCGGAGGAGTCATGCGTTCGTCCACCCGTCTGTTCTCGCTCGCCGCCGGGCTCGTGCTCGCGGCCCCCCTCGCCGCCTGCGGCGACGATGATGACGTCGTCGATCCCGGGCCCGACACCGCACAGCTCCGCGTCGTGCACGCGTCGCCCGATGCACCCGCGGTCGACATCTACGCGCGCGGCTCCGACCAGCCGCTCGTCACCGCGCTCGCGTACGGCCAGGCGTCGCCGTACATCACGGTCGACGAGGGCACGTACACGCTCGAGGTGAAGCCGGCGGGTCAGCCCGGCGCGGCAGCTGCGTTCACCACGGGCCCGCTGTGGGTCGGCGACGAGAAGCGCTACACCGCGGTCGCCGCGGGCTTCCTCGGGTCGACCGCGGAGGAGGATCGCTTTCGCGTGCTCGCGCTCGAGGACGGCTTCGCGCCGACGGCGAACGACCAGGCACGCGTCCGCGTGGTGCACGCGTCGGCCGACGCGCCGACCGTTGGCGTCGACGTGGGCGCGGACGACCCGGGCAACCCCGAGGTCGCGTCGCTCGCTCGCTTCGCCGACACCGGCCGCGAGGGCATCGCGTTGCCGGCCGGCACGCCGCTCGCCGTCGGCATCACCGCCGGCGGCGCGACCGTCACGCGCTTCACCACGCCACCGCTGCCGGGCGGCACGCCGCTCTACGTCTTCGCCGTCGGTCGCATCGGCCAGCTGCCGCGCGAGGCGACCGGCTTCTCCCTCCTCGCCGTCGCCGAGGGCGGCGTCGTCGCCATCCTGCAGCAGGATCCGACGGTGTACGCGCTGCACGCCTCGCCCGACGCCCCGCCCGTCGACATCCGCGAAGCCACGAGCGACGCGCTCCTCGCCGGCAACCTGGCGTACGGCGCGATCGGCGGCGTGCAGGTGCCGCCGGGTGACTACACGCTCGACTTCTACGCCGCCGGCTCGGTGCCCGGCACGCCGGCCGCGTCGGCGCAGGTGACGGGCCTCGCCGCCGGTCAGCGCTACCTCGCCATCGCGACCGGCTTCCTGTCGCCGGCTGCGGGCGAGCCTGCCTTCCAGCTCGTGGCGGTGCGCGACGACCTCGCGATCGACCCGGCCCGGGCGCGCCTCGGCGTCGTCCACGCCTCGCCGGACGCCCCCTCCGTCGACGTGGGCACCGCGGTCGGCGCCGTGATGGATCAGCCGGCGCTCGTCGAGGATCTCGTCTTCGGCGACAGCGCGGCCGGCGAGGGCCTCGCGGTGCCGCCCGCGACCCTGCGCATCGGCGTCGCCGCGGCGAACACGACCGCCGCCGTCGCCACGTTCGCCGTGACGACGACCGCCGGCCTCCGCGCGTTCGCCGTCGCCACCGGCGCGCTCAGCCCGTCCGCCGGCGAGCAACCCTTCCGCCTCACCATCATCGACACCACCGCGTCGCCGTGGACGGCGACCGCCATCGCCCCCAACTGAAGGACACCGACATGAAGACGCATCTGTTCGCCGCCCTCCTCCTCGCCGCCGCCGCGTGCGGTGGCCCCTCGTCGTCGTCCCCGGCCACCGCGTCGAGCACGCCAGCCGAGGCCACGCCCGCCCCGGCCGACATCGTCGACACGGCGATCGCCGCAGGGTCGTTCAAGACCCTGGTCACGGCGGTCGAGGCCGCCGGGCTGGTCGAGACGCTCAGGAGCGACGGACCATTCACGGTCTTCGCCCCCACCGACGACGCCTTCGCCAAGCTGCCGCCGGGGACGCTCGAGGGGCTGCTCGCCGACAAGGCCAAGCTCACCGCGGTCCTGACCTACCACGTGGTCCCGGGCAAGGTCACGGCGGCCGACGTCGCCGAGCTCAGCGCGGCCACGACCGTCCAGGGTGCCACCCTGGCCATCGACACCTCGGCAGGCGTGCGGGTCAACGACGCCGCCGTCGTCACGGCCGACGTGATGGCGACCAACGGTGTCATCCACGTGATCGACACGGTCCTGCTCCCCCCGATGTGAGGACCAGGGCAGCCTCCGGCCGTGGGCCGGCCACGCCCTGACGCTCGCTCGGGTTGCCAAGGCGCGCCCCGATGAGTAGGGTTGGCTGATCGCCGGTTCTACCCCGGCCGGAGGCTACATGGCCACGCTCTTCCGCGAGAACACCAGCACATCCACGCCGCCCCCCTCGATCGACGAGCCGGCGGCGCTCGACACGCTCGTCAGCCTCACCCCTGTCGCCGCGACCAAGGTCAACGAGATCCGCGAGGCGGAGGCCATCGAGGCCGAGATGGGCCTGCGGCTGCGCGTCGTCGGCGGCGGCTGCGCCGGATTCTCGTACGATCTCTACTTCGACGCACCGACCGAGGTCGACCAGCAGTTCGAGGTGCAGGGCGTGAAGGTCGTGGTGGACGAGATGAGCCTCATGTACCTGGTCGGGACCGAGATCGACTACGTCGAAGGGCTGCAGGGCGCGGGCTTCAAGTTCCAGAACCCGAACGTGAAGTCGACCTGCGGCTGCGGCAGCTCCTTCAGCGTGTAGCGGCGCGTGGCTGACATCGGCCACATCCTCGCGCGCGAGCTCGGCGCCGAGCAGGTGATCCTGCGCGGCGACGAGCGACTCGACGACTACGAGCGCGACGAGAGTCCGATGGCGGCGCACCCCTGCGACGCGGCGGCCCTGTGCCGGACGACCGAGGAAGTGGCGGCGGTGCTGCGGCTGTGCCGCGAGCACAAGGTGCCGGTCACACCGCGCGGCGCCGGCAGCGGTCTCACCGGCGGGTGCCTTCCGGTACGCGGCGGCGTGGTGCTCTCCGTGGAGCGCATGCAGGCGATCAAGGAGATCTCGATCGACGACATGGTCGCCGTCGTCGAGCCCGGCGTGGTGACGCAGACCCTGCAGAACGCGGTCGAGGAGCAAGGCCTCTTCTACCCGCCCGATCCGGCGAGCCTCGAGTACTGCTCGATCGGCGGCAACGCCGCCAACAACGCCGGCGGGCCGCGCGCCTTCAAGTACGGCGTCACGCGCGAGTACGTGCTCGGGCTCGAGGTCGGCCTCATGGGCGGCGAGGTGCTGCGCGTCGGGCGCCGCTGCACCAAGGGCGTCACCGGCTACGACCTCACCGCCGGCTTCGTCGGCAGCGAGGGCACGTTCGGCGTGATCACCGAGCTGACGCTCCGGCTCCTGCCCAGGCCGCCGGCGCAGGCCACGTTGCTCGCGGTCTTCCGCTCGGTCGGCGACGCCGGCCGCGCGATCACGGCGCTCATCGGGCGCGGCCTCCGTCCGCGCGTCATCGAGCTGGCCGACAAGTCGTCGATCGATCACATCCGCCCGCGCTCGCGCTACAAGTTCCCGGAGACCGCGCACGCGATCGTGCTGGTCGAGGTCGACGGCGACGGCGACACGCTCGGCATGCAGATCGAACGCATCGGCGAGGACTGCGACGCGAACGGCGCGATCGACGTCTTCGCGGCGAACGATCCGGCGGAGCGGCGCGCGCTGTGGGAGGCGCGGCGGCAGATCTCGCCGGCGCTCAAGGAGGCGCACCGCTACAAGATCGGCGAGGACATCTGCGTGCCGCGCAGCGCGATCGTCGAGATGCTGGCGCGCGTCGATCGCATCTCGGCCGAGACCGGCGTGCCGACGGCGGTGTTCGGCCACGCCGGCGATGGCAACCTGCACGTCAACCTGATGTCCGACGACGATCCCGCCGACCCGGCGGTGATGGCCCGCCTCGAGCACGCCTGCGGGCGCGTCTTCGCCGACGCCGTCGCGCTCCGCGGGACGCTCTCGGGCGAGCACGGCATCGGGCTGGTGAAGCGCGACTACATGCCGCTCGAGCAGAGCGAGCGCCTGCTCGAGTGGCAGCGGCGGTGGAAGGCGATGTGGGATCCCGACGACCTGCTCAACCCCGGCAAGATCCTGCCGGCGCGGCGGGCGGCGTGCTCGGAGTAGCCACGGAGCTCGCGCACACGGAGCTGCTCGCGCGCGCGGCGGCCTCGCTGACCGCCCGACCGGGACGGCGGCTCGAGGCCGACGACCTGCGGCGCGCTGCGGTGGCGGTGCTGCTCGTCGATCGCGGCGGCGTCTCGCGCGTGCCGCTCATCGTGCGTGGCCACGACGCGCCGGTGCACGGCGGGCAGATCGCGCTGCCCGGCGGGCGGGCCGAGCCCGACGACGTCGACCTGGCGGCGACGGCGCGGCGCGAGGCCATGGAGGAGCTCGGCGTGCCGTTCGACGCCCCCGTCGTGCTGGGCACGCTCGACGACGTGCCGACGCCGACCGGGTTCCTCATCACGCCGGTGGTCGCGGCGCTCGGCGGCGACGTGCCGTTCGTGCCCAACCCGGCGGAGGTCGCCGCGTGGTTCGAGGCGCCGCTCGCGGTGTTCGCCGACCCGGCGCGGGCCGAGATCATCGGCGACCGCGAGTGGCGCGGACAGAAGTACCAGCTGCGCGCGTACCTGCACGACGAGCGGCGCATCTGGGGCGCGACGGCGCGGATCCTGGAGGACCTCGCGGTGCGCGTGCTCCGCGCTACTTGAGCTCGTGGCGGCGGAGCAGCTGGATGAGGTACGGGCGATCCATGCGCGCGAGGCGCGCCGCCGCCGACACGTTGCCGCCGGCGCGGGCGAGGAGGTCGGCGAGGTACGCGCGCTCGAAGGCGGTGATGGCCGCGGCCTTGGCGTCGCGGTAGCTCGCGACCTCTCCGGGAGGTGACGCGATCGAGGCCGCGGCGACCGGCGACGCGGCGGGCGTCGCGCCGTCGGGCAGCTCGCCCAGGACGATCGCGGCCTCGACGACGTTGCGCAGCTCCCGCACGTTGCC
>DDTA01000160.1:18937-25922 GCA_002344285.1 Myxococcales bacterium UBA2376 | reverse complement strand
CGCGCGCGGTCGCCGCCGCGCTGGCAGGCGAGATCACCCCGATCAGCGATGTGCGCTCGGCCGCAGACTACCGGCTCGAGGTCGCGCAGAGTCTGCTCGTGCGCTTCGTGATCAACGCGGGCCGTCCGTGAACGTCAGCCCTGCCGTCCTGATCGCCGCGCTCGCGCTGGCCCTCGGTGGGTGCGGCAGTGGCTGCAACGTGCCGCCGCCGCCGCAGTCCGACATCTGCGAGCTCCCCGCGAACGCACCGCGCCCGACGGTCGCCTCCGTCGAGATCGGCCGGCGCCAGGGCGGCGTCTTCACGCCCATCGTCGCCGACAGCGTCGTCGAGCTCGTCACCGGCGGTCAGGGCTCCGACATGGTCGTGGCCGCGCTGCGCATCACCGGCGCCGGCCTCGGCGCGTGCACCGCGCAGGAGACGATCCTCGAGCAGGCCGACGGCGACCTCATCACGTTCGAGCAAGCCGCGCTGGTGACGGTCCCGGCCGGGCCCGACACGGTCGTCACCGGCGACATCCTCCTGCCCTACTACGGCGTCTACGGCGCGCTGGTCCGGATCCGCGCCGAGGTGAGCGGTACGACGGCTGCGGTCGAGTTCTGGGCCGGCAGCCGCGACGACGTCGACGCCGCCCGCCCCGACGCCGCCGTCGACGCGGTCCTGCCCGACGCCATGGCCACCGACGCGGCGCCCGACGCGTAGATCGCGCATACTCTCCCCGTGCCGCCCGAGGACGGTCCCGACGATCCGGACGACAAGCCGGAACCAGCGCCGGAAACACCTGCGCCCGGCGAGTCCGGCTCCGTCGACGTCCGCTTCACCGATCCCGAGGGCAAGCCCGCCGCCGAGCCTGCGCCTCGCCGCAAGCGCGCGCGCACCATCCCGGTCGCGATCGCGGTCAAGGTCGGCGAGAAGGTCGTCCACTCGGCCGACGCGATCGGCGACAGGGTCGTCCAGGCCAGCGACAGCCTGACCGCCAAGGTCGGCGAGTCGCTCTCCGCCTTGCCCGTCGTGCCGCGCACGCGCCGCGGGCGGGTGATGGCGCGCAGCGTGATCCTCAGCTTCCTGCTCGTGTTCTCGTGGATCGCCGTCATCGTCGGCCTCCAGCTCCGCCACGCCCGTCCGCCCGACTTCCGCCCGCTCGCCAACGGGATCCTCGTCGCCCTGCGCGACGGCCAGGCCCGCGAGGTCTACGCCAACGCGTCGATCCGCTTCCAGGAGGTCGTGCTCGAGGAGACCTTCGTCGAGCAGATGGCGGACATGAACCGCACGCTCGGCCCGTTCGAGGAGATCAGCGCGGTCCTCGACACCGAGCTCAACCGAGGCCCCGGCGGCCGCACCGGCCGCGTCGACGCGCGGCTCGAGTACGCCTCCGGCCCGACCAAGGGATCGATGGCGTTCCGCTGGGAGGGCGGCCAGTGGAAGATGCTCGGCATCTTCGTCGACGTGCCCAAGAACGTCGCGCCGGCCACGCAGGCCCAGCGCGAGGCGCGCGTGAAGGGCCCCGAGGACGAGCTGCGCGCCGTCGCCCAGCGCATCCTCGAGCAGTCGGCCCGCAACGAGATCGACGAGATCTGGAACCAGGCGGCGCTCGGCTTCCAGCAGTCGATCGCGCTCCCCAACTTCCGCCAGACCGAGGCCGACCGGCGCAAGGTGCTGGGCCCGTTCCGCCGCATCCTGCACGTGACCAGCGCCCGCCAGAACCCGAGCCGCACCGGCGCCTCGCTCCAGCTGCTCATCGAGTTCGAGAAGGCGACGATCACCGGCTCGTTCGAGTTCACCAAGATCGACGACGCCTGGAAGCTCACCTTCTTCAAGCTGGTCTTGCCGCTCCCCCGCGTCCCCGAGTAGTAGACTCGTGGTCGTGGGGGAAACCATGCGACGCGTCCATCCCGAGCTCCGCGTGCTTGCCGCGCTCGTCCTCGCCGCCTGCGGTGGCGACGGCCAGACGTTCACCGACGCCGGCGTCGACGCCAGTCGCGACGCCCCGGCGGCGCCATCCGGGATGTTGCCGGGGGCGATCCCGCTGGCCATGACCGATTGCGGCGCCACGGGCGAGACGACCTTCACGGTGACGAACAACGGCACCGCCGATCTCACCTACGCGCTCGCCCTGTCCGACGCGGCGTTCACGGTGACGCCGGCGTCGGGCACCATCGTCGCCGGCGCGGCGACCACGTTCACGGTCACCGTGACCGTGCCCGCGGACGCGACCGCCGGCCAGGCGCTGACCGCGACGCTCACCGCCACGACCAACCTGCCGGGCTCACCACACGCGGTGCCGATCACGGTCACGCCCCGCGGCGCGCACATCACGGTCACGCCGCCGAGCGTCGGCTTCGGCCAGGTCGAGGCCGGCACCACGTCGGCGGCCTCGACCGTCGCGATCGCCAACACCGGCAACGCGCCGGCCACCGTCGCGATCGCGGCCCCCGGCGGCGCGTTCAACCGGACCTTCGGGACCAGCGGTTCGACCGTGATCGCCGGCGGCGACTCCGCCGCCGCGGCCTTCACGTACGCCCCGACCGGGATCGGCGACGACAGCGGCGCCGCCGCGCTGACCATCACCGGCGCGCACTGCGGTGTGGTGCCCACGAGCATCCCGCTCACGGGCACCGGCGCGGTCACCGGCGGCGTGCTCGTCCAGAACACGCCGGTCGCCTTCGGCGCGCGGGCGTGCGGCTCGAGCGCCAGCACCGCGACGATCTCGCTGGTGAACACCGCGGCGATCGCCGCGCAGTTCACCGCGACCCTGCTCACCGACGCCGACGGTGATCACCTGCGGTACACGGTCTCGCCGGCCAGCGGGTCGGTGCCCGCCAACGACACCGTCACGCTCACGATCACGCGCACCCAGATCGCGCTGCCGTTCCAGCCGCGCGCCGTCGACGCCACGCTGCGCATCAACGTCGACCTCCCCACGAGCACGGACACCGACGTCGCGGTGACGCAGACCTTGACCGGTCCGTTCCTGGCCGCGACGCCGACGTCCCAGGACTTCGGCTACGCGGCGCTCGGCGGCGCGCGCACCGGCCCGGTGACGATCTCGAACACGGGCAACGCGGCCGCCACGCTCCAGGCAACCGTGACGGCGCCGTTCTCGTTCGCGCTGCCGGCGATGGTGGCGAGCGGCGCCAGCGGCAGCGGGACGATGACCTTCGAGCCGACCGCGCTGGGCACCGAGACCGCGACCGCGACCATCACGGCGCCCGGCGCCTGCTCCGGCCCGGTGACCTTCACGTTCACCGCCGGCAACGGTCCGTACGTCAGCAACATCTACACGTACGGCGCCGCCGCCGACTGCCCGGTGGGCGCGACCATCAGCGGCCCGATCGACTTCACCAACGGCGGCAACCAGGCGCTCACCATGAGCTGCGCGGACCTGGGCACGAACGACTTCGCGGCCCAGTTCACCCCCGGCGGCGCCGGTCCGGGGAGCAGCGGCCAGGTCGACGTCACGGTCGCGACCGGTACGCCGATCCGCGCCGGCGCGGCCACGACGACGCTGCGTTGCACGACCAACGAGCAGCTCGGTAACACGTACGATCTCGACTTCACCCGCTCGATCTGGGGGGCCGACCTCGCCCTGTCGGCGACCGCGCCGCTCGACTTCACGTGCGGCGTGGCCGAGCGGAGGCCCTACACGATCACCAGCGCGGCGACATCGACGCACGCCGAGTTCGTGATGCCGACCGAGGTCCTCGTCATGCCGCTCGGCCACGACTTCACGCAGCTCTTGCTCGGCCCCGGCTCGTCGTACGAGAACTCCGTCACCACCTACGGCGGCGGCTCGGCCTGGGCCCCGTTCCAGGCCCGCAGCCGCGGTCCCGGCCGCGGCGATGGCGTGGGGAGCGATCCGTGCGACGCCCCGCTGCCGCCCGGCGCCATCGTGTTCACCGGTGAGGTCGGCATCGAGGCCGGCTCGGGCACCGACGTCTGCTCGGTGACGCCGTCGTCGCTCGAGGTCGTGCTACGCAAGGGCGGCGTCTCGCCGGAGTAGCCGCTCGGCGAGCCAGCCGGCGAGCATCGCCAGCGGGACGCACAGCCACAAAAGCCACAGCCAGAGCGGGCGCTCGAAGCGGAGGACCACGGTGTGCTCGCCGGGCTCGAGGTCGAGCGCCATCATGTCGGGGGTCACGCGGCGGATCCGCGCCGGCTTCCCGTCGACGGTCGCGACCCAGCGCGGGTGCCAGCCCTCGCGCACGAGGAACGTCGTCTTCGAGCGCACCTGCGCCCGGAACGTGATCCGCGACCGGCCGCGCTTCACCTCGAGCACGTCGCCGTCGGGCGGCGGCCCCGCGATGCCGGAGCCCGGCCACGCGAGCAGCTGCTCGTGCATCGGCTGATCGGTCGCCTGCCAGCGCAGCACGACCTTGCGCATCTTGTCGCGCGGGCCCGGGGGAATCTCGCCGACGACCTGCGCCGCCGAGACCAGCCCCGGTGACGGCAGCTCGCGCAGCTCGAAGTGCTCGGTCGACGCGAGCAGCGTGCCGCCGATGGTCGGCCCGCGCTCGTGGTTGGTGAGGACGAGCGGCGCGTCGTAGATCCACGCCGAGCGGATCGGGTTGGGCGTCGACCACAGGTAGACGAAGTTGGTCGACGACTGCAGCCCCGCCGCGCCGTAGGTGACGAGCTGATCGCGCCCCGCGTACACGCTGGGCAGGATGATGAACCAGTGGTTCTCGACGCCCGGCGCCTTGGACGTGGTGCCGCCGCGGTTCTGGATGCGCCCGGGGCCGGCCTTGCGCATCGCCTCGAGCAGCGGATCGAGCTCGCGGCGGTGGATGCGCGGGTAGTCCTCGGCGACCTTGACCCGCTCGTGGTGGAGCCCGGCCGCGGTCGCAACCGTGCACACCAGCGCGACGCCGATGAGGAACGCGAGCGCGCCCTGGCAGAGGCGCGCGACCCACGCCGGCCGCACCGGCTCGAGCGCGCGCACGCCGGCGACGACGCCGGCGACACACGCGGCGCCGATCGCCATCGTGAGCGAGAACTGGAGCGGGCCGAGGACGCGCACCGCGGGGAAGAGATCGTCGGCGGTCTTGAGGGCGCGGCCGAAGGCGATCACGTACGCGAACGCGAACGCGGAGAGCCACAGCGCCACGAGGTAGCGCCAGCGGCGCAGCCAGAAGAAGAAGACCGAGAGGACCAGGCTCGGCACCATCAGCGCGGTGAGCACGCGCGGCGTCTCGGGCCGCTCGAAGTCGAGGAAGTGACCGTTGCGCAGCCAGGTCTGCAGCCCCTCGAACCCGGGGCCGTCCTCGCCGGGGACGCGATGCGGGAAGCCGCCGAACGCCTCGTAGTCGACGAGCACCTGCACCCACGCCGACGCGGAGCCGGCGACGTAGAGCACGCCGAGGACCACGAGCCGCACCAGCGGCCACAGGTAGCGCAGACGCACGGCACGCTCCTGTTGCTCGACGAGCGCGACCGGCAGCATGGTCGCGAGCGCGGCGCCCGCGGCGACGCCGGCGACGGGATGGCTGAGCCCGACGAAGAGCCCCCACCCGGTCGCGGCGACGGCGCCCTTGCCGCGCGCCATCCAGCGATAGCCGTACCCGATCGCGAGCGGATACGCGGCCATCGCGACGCCCTGGGTGTAGAGCCCGACCCAGAACACGCCCTCGGCGCCGGCGCCCCACTTCTCGCCGGAGAGGAAGAAGCACGCGGCGACCGCCCCGCCGAACGCCGGCCAGGGCTCGGCGCCCATGACGCGGAGGCCGCGGTACGTGGCGGCCGGCACCAGCACCATCGAGAGGAAGATCGTGAGCTGGAACCAGAAGAGGACGTGGCCGAAGAGCGCGCCGAGGACGCCGGGGATCGCCGCCGGCAGGAGCTGGTAGTAGTAGCCGCTGGGGAAGCCGCCGTTGGCCGACGGGTTCCAGAGATCGAAGTCGCCGTGGGCGAACGCGTCGGCGAGGAACGCCGCCTCGGCGTAGTGGTAGGTGTTGTCGTCACCGCAGATCTCGCCGGCGAAGACGTGGCCGTACATCCAGCACGTGAGGCCCGTGAGCGCGGCCAGCGCGACGAGCGGGAGGTGGTCGAGCCACGGATCGCTGGGGCGGACGCGCTGGGTGGCGCTGGATCCGGCGCCGGCGCTCATGCGGGCTGCTCCGCGCGGGCGACGAGCGCGGGCCCGTCGAGGACGGGCGTGGCGCCGCGCGCGGCGGCGACCTCGGCGGCGATCGCGGCGGCGAGGCGGCCGATGCGCGGCCACGGCCAGCCGGCGAGGAGGCCGTGCACGAGGCCGGCGACGAACGCGTCGCCACAGCCGACGTTGTCGCCACCGGGCGCGGCGGCGACGGCGGCGACGGCGAACGGTGCGGACGACACGGGGGATGGTGCGTACCACGTGCTGCCGGCGGCGCCGCGCGTGACGGCCACCAACCGCGCGCCGCGGCCGAGCAGCCACGCGACGGGGTCCGGGTGCCCGAGCCGGGCGCGGACCTGCTCGACCTCGCGCTCGCCGAGCTTGACGACGTCGGCGGCCGCGAGCGCCTGCGCGAGCGCCGCATCGTCACCTGCTGCCGGCGAGCTCGGCCGGAGGTTGGGATCGCAGACGCGCACGACCCGCGGCGACGCGGCGGCGAGCGCGGCGCCGAGCGACGCGAGCCCGTCGGGCGCGCGCTGCGCGAGCGTGCCGTAGACCAGCGCGCGCGCGGTGACGAGGCGCTCGGCGACGGCGGGCGTGAGCTCGATGCGCTCCCACGCGCGCCCCGGCTGGAGCCGGTAGCGCGGCTCGCCCGCCTCGACGGTGACCGTGACCTCGCCGGTCGCGCGCTCGGGATCGACCTGCACCAGCGACGTGTCGACGCCGATCGCGGCCAGCTGCGCGATCGCCGCGCGGCCGTCGGCGTCGTCCCCGACGCGCGTGATCAGCGCGACCGGCGTGCCCAGCTGGGCGAGGTGCCAGGCGACGTTCGCGGGCGCGCCGCCCAGGCGATCACCGTCGGAGAACCGGTCCCAGAGCAGCTCGCCCCAGACGAG
>DDTA01000160.1:0-18915 GCA_002344285.1 Myxococcales bacterium UBA2376 | reverse complement strand
CTACTTCGTGTACACTGTACACCATATGAGCGGCCACCGAGCGGGGACATCATACGTCAACGAGCTGTATCGATCGTCCCTGGCGCTGCTCACCGACCTGTACCAGCTCACGATGGCGTACGGGTACTGGAAGGCCGGCGTCGCCGACCGCGAGAGCGTCTTCCACCTGCACTTCCGACGCCACCCGTTCGGCGGCGGTCACGCGATCGCGGCGGGGCTCGATCAGGCGCTCGACTACCTCGAGCACCTGCGCTTCGACGCGAGCGACTGCGCGTACCTCGCGTCCTTGCGCGGCGCCGACGGCAAGCCGCTCTTCGAGCAGGGCTTCGTCGACCACCTGGCGGCGCTGCGCTTCACCGGCACCGTCGACGCCATCCCCGAGGGCCGGCTGTGCTTCGCGCACGAGCCGCTGGTGCGCGTGCGCGCGCCGATCCTGCAGGCCAGCCTCGTCGAGACGCCGCTGCTCACGATGATCAACTTCGGGACGCTGATCGCGACCAAGGCGGCGCGCGTGGTGCAAGCCGCGCGCGGCGAGCCCGTGCTCGAGTTCGGCCTGCGGCGCGCGCAGGGCATCGACGGCGGCCTGTCGGCGAGCCGCGCCGCGTGGATCGGCGGCGTGTCGGCGACGTCGAACGTGCTCGCCGGCAAGCTGTGGGACATCCCGGTCAAGGGCACGCACGCCCACTCGTGGGTGATGTTCTGGGGCGACGAGGATCGCGCCTTCCGCGAGTACGCGGCGGCGATGCCGGCCAACGCGACCTTCCTGGTCGACACCTTCGACACGCTCGAGGGCGTCGAGCGCGCGATCGCCGTGGGCCGCGAGCTGCGCGCCCGCGGCCACGACCTGCTCGGCGTCCGCCTCGACTCCGGCGACCTCGCCCACCTGTCGATCGAGGCCCGCGCCCGGCTGGACGCGGCGGGCTTCACGAAGACGCGGATCACGGCGTCGAACGACCTCGACGAGCACCTGATGTCGAGCCTGCGCGAGCAAGGCGCGCGCATCGACACGTGGGGCGTGGGCACCAAGCTGGTGACGGCGTACGACCAGCCGGCGCTCGGCGGCGTCTACAAGATCGGCGCGGTGCGGGATCCGGGGAGCGGCGACGGGTGGCACTATCCGATCAAGCTGTCCGAGCAGCCGATCAAGATCTCGACGCCTGGCATCCAGGCGGTGCGCCGCTTCCGGAAGGACGGCATGTTCACCGGCGACGTGATCCACGACGCGCTGGCGGGCGCGCCGTCGGCGCCGGCGCCGGCCTGGAGCATCGACGATCCGACCCACGGCTACGCCGTCGACGGCGACGGCGAGGACGTGCTCGTGACCGTCGTGCAGGACGGCGCCCGCACCCACGCCGAGGGCGACCTCCTCGCCGCCCGCGACCGCGCCGCCGCCGACCTCGCGGCGCTCTCGCCCCGCACCCGCCGCTTCCTCAACCCGCAGCCCTACCCGATCGGCCTCGATCCCGTGCTCCACGAGCGCAAGCGCGCGCTGGTGGCGCAGGCGCGTGCGGGAGGCAAGGTCCAGTGAGGCATTCGTCATGACGCCCTTCGTCTTCTCCACCTCCGCGTACGGCTACCTCGCGTCGCGCATCGCGACCCACGCCGCGTGGCCCGAGGGCGCGGTCCAGCGCAAGGCGTTCCCCGACGGCGAGCGCTACCAGCGCATCGCGACCGAGGTCGCCGACCGCGACGTGATCATCGTCGGCGGCACGATCGACGACGCCAACACGCTCGAGCTGTACGACCTGGCCACGACGGCGGTGCGCGCCGGCGCGTACCGGCTCACGCTGGTCATCCCCTACTTCGGCTACTCGACGATGGAGCGCGCCGTCCGCTCCGGCGAGGCGGTGACGGCCAAGGCGCGGGCGCGGCTCCTGTCCTCGATCCCGGAGGCCAGCCGCGGCAACCAGGTGTTCCTGCTCGACCTGCACGTCGCCACGATCGCGCACTACTTCGAGGGCGCGATCCGGCCGGTGCACGTCTACGGCAAGCCGATCGTGATGGACGCGGCGCGGCGCCTCGGCGGCGACGGGCTCGTGCTCGCGTGCACCGACGCCGGGCGCGCCAAGTGGGTCGAGAGCCTGGCCAACGACATGGGCGTCCAGGCCGCGTTCGTCTACAAGCGCCGGCTCGACGGCGCCACCACCGAGGTGAGCGGCGTGTCGGCGCAGGTCGCCGGCAAGCACGTCGTCATCTACGACGACATGATCCGCACCGGCGGCTCGCTCATCAACGCGGCCCGCGCCTACCGGGACGCCGGCGCCAGCGCGATCGACGCGATCGCGACCCACGGCGTCCTGCCCGCCGATTCGATCGCGAAGATCCAGGCGACCGGCCTGTTCGGCAAGGTCGTCGTCACCGACAGCCACCCGCGGGCGCACGCGCAGGCCTCCGACTTCCTCGAGGTCGAGACGGTCGCCCCGCTCCTCGTCGAGCATCTCAGGGAAAACCACTAGGACCCGCCGCCATGAAGCTCATCAAGGTCGCCGCCGCCTGCCTCAACCAGACGCCCTTCGACTGGGAGAGAAACCTGGGCAACATCCGCGAGGCGATCCGCCGCGCGCGCGCCGAGGACGTGACCGTCCTGTGCCTGCCCGAGCTGTGCCTCACCGGCTACGGCTGCGAGGACGCCTTCTTCTCGCCGGGGCTGCAGGAGGAGGCGTTCGCCGCGCTCGAAGCGCTCCTGCCCGAGACCCGCGGCATGGTGGTGTCGTTCGGGCTGCCGCTCTACTACGAGAAGGCGCTCTACAACGCCGCGGCGCTCGTCGTCGATGGCGCGATCGCCGGGTTCGTCGCCAAGCGCTTCCTCGCCGGCGACGGCATCCACTACGAGCCGCGCTGGTTCAAGGAGTGGCCGATGGGCGAGCGCGAGGAGGTCGAGCGCGGCGACGCCAGGTTCCCGCTCGGCGACTGGCTCTTCGACGTCGACAACGTCCGCATCGGCTTCGAGATCTGCGAGGACGCGTGGGTCGCCAACCGCCCGGGCGCCGACCTGGCGCTGCGCGGCGTCGATCTCATCCTCAACCCGTCGGCCAGCCACTTCGGCTTCGGCAAGTTCGCGGTGCGCCAGCGCTTCGTCGTCGAGGGCTCGCGCGCGTTCGGCGTCGGCTANNTCGGGCGGCGAGCTGGTCGCGCGCGGGCGGCGCTTCGGCTTCGCCGACGTCGAGCTCGCGACGGCGGTGATCGACGTCGAGTCCAACCGCCGCGAGCAGGCGCGCCGCGGCAGCCACCGGCCGCGCCACGACGCCGACGGCGGCGTGGTCGAGGTGAAGTTCGCGTGGCCGGCTCGGCGGCCGGCGGCGCCGACGACGATCGCGCGCACGTGGGAGGACGGCGACCACGTCAAGGACGAGGAGTTCGCGCGCGCGGTGTCGCTCGGGCTCTGGGACTACATGCGCAAGAGCCGCTCGCACGGCTACGTGGTGTCGATCAGCGGCGGCGCCGACTCGGCGGCGTGCGCGGTGCTGGTGGCGACCGCGCTCGAGCTGGCGGTCGCCGAGCTCGGCCTCGACGGGGTGAAGGCGCGGCTCGCCTACGCGCCGCAGCTGGGCGTGGCGCAGAACGTCGCCGAGCTGACCCAGCGCCTCCTGCTCACCGCCTACCAGGCGACCGAGAACTCCGGCGACATCACGCGCACGGCGGCGCGCGAGGTGTCGAAGGCGGTGAACGCCGAGTTCCACCTGCTCGACGTCGATCCGCTGTTCAAGGGCTACGTCGGCGCCATCGAGCAGGCGATCGGGCGCCAGCTCGCGTGGCCCGGCGACGACGTCGCGTTGCAGAACATCCAGGCCCGCGTGCGCTCGCCGTCGATCTGGCTCTTCGCCAACCTGCGCAACGCCCTGCTCCTCACCACGTCGAACCGCAGCGAGGCGGCGGTCGGCTACGCGACGATGGACGGCGACACCTCGGGCGGCCTGGCCCCGATCGGCGGCATCGACAAGACGTACCTGCGGGCGTGGCTGCGCTGGATGGAGTCGACCGGCCCCG
Source organism: Myxococcales bacterium UBA2376 (assembly GCA_002344285.1). Classification (GTDB taxonomy): domain Bacteria; phylum Myxococcota_A; class Polyangia; order Haliangiales; family Haliangiaceae; genus UBA2376. Next base: position 14,928 of record DDTA01000160.1, on the reverse strand, counting down.
ACGGGCTCCACGCTGTGCCGGCGCTCTCGTACATCAACCGGCAGCAGCCGACCGCCGAGCTGCGCCCGCCGGGCGAGGGCCAGACCGACGAGACCGACCTCATGCCCTACGACGTGCTCGAGGCGGTCGAGGACGCGGCGATCCGCGACAAGCGGCTGCCGCTCGAGGTGCTGCAGGAGCTCGAGCCGCGGTACCCGCAGTACCCGCAGGCCACCCTGGCGGCGTGGGTCGAGCGCTTCTTCAAGCTGTGGTGCCGCAACCAGTGGAAGCGCGAGCGCCTGGCGCCGAGCTTCCACCTCGACGACAAGAACCTCGATCCGCGCTCGTGGTGCCGCTTCCCGATCCTGTCGGGCGGCTACGAGCGCGAGCTCGCCGACATGCGCGCGTACGTCGCGTCGGGCGCGGAGCGGTCGTGATGCCGGCCGCCGAGAAGAAGCCGGACAGCCGCGACGGCGCGTGGGCGCCGCCGCCGCCGGGGCGCCACGTCTACGAGTACCCGCGGCCCGCGGTCACCGTCGACTGCGTCGTCCTCGGCCTCGACGCCGACGACCTCAAGGTGCTGCTCGTGCAGCGCGGCGTCGAGCCGTTCAAGCACACGTGGGCCTTGCCCGGCGGCTTCGTCAAGGACGACGAGGACCTCGACGAGGCGGCGCGGCGCGAGCTGCGCGAGGAGACCAACATCGAGGACGTCTACCTCGAGCAGCTCTACACGTTCGGCACGCCGAAGCGCGATCCGCGCGGGCGCGTCATCACCGTCGCCTACTACGCGCTGGCCAAGCTCTCGGACTACCGGGTCAAGGCGGCGACCGACGCCGAGAACGTCGGCTGGTACGCGCTCGACCAGCTGCCGCCGCTGGCCTTCGATCACGCCGAGATCATCACGCGCGCCGTCGAGCGCCTGCGCGGCAAGGTGCGCTACGCGCCGATCGGCTTCGAGCTGCTGCCGCCGCGCTTCTCGCTCACCCAGCTCCAGCGCCTCTACGAGATCGTGCTCGAGCGTGAGCTCGACAAGCGCAACTTCCGGAAGAAGATCCTCTCGCTCGGCCTCGTGGTCGAGACCGACGAGGTCGAGACCGGCGTCCGCCACCGCGCGGCGCGCCTCTATCGCTTCGACAAGAAGAAGTACGAGCGCCTGCTCAAGCAGGGCTTCGAGTTCGCGATCTGACCCGCGTCACGGCGCGAAGAGCTCGGCCACCGCGATCGCCACGCCTGCCAGGCCCTCGACACGCAGGATCTCGCCCGACCGACACGCCGCGACCTCGGTATAGCGCCCGCCCGCCGGCCGGGTGAGCACGTGCACGACCGCGTTCGGTCGATCGACGACCCAGTACGCGGGGATGCCGGCCTCCGCGTACAGCGGCGCCTTGATGTGCAGGTCCTTCCGCAGCGAGGTCTCGGCAACCTCCACCACCAGGAAGGCGCGGTCGGCGTGCGCGATGAGCCGCCCGTACGGCACGACGGCGATGTCGGGCTCCGGCATCGAGTGCGACCAGAGCGCAAGCGCGCTCTGCTGCAACACGAGGTGCTCGCTGCCCAGCTGCCGCACCAGCATCGACCCGATCCGCGCGGTCAGGTTGATGTGCGCCGCGTCCTGCGGCGTCATGGTGACGATCTGCCCGCGCAGCAGCTCCACGTGCTCGCCCTCGAACGCACCGCCAGCCGCGAGCCGCTCGTACTCGATCCGCAAGAGCGGCCGCGGCTGTTCCGGCGAGAGCGCGTCCAGATCCAGCATCGCCAGCGCACCATACCACGTGACCTCCATGCCCCCTGTTGCACTTCATGCGCCGTGCCGACTGCAAGCCCGCGAAGCAGCGCGCCGGGCGTCCGGATCTCGGCCGCGATCGTCCGGCGCGGCGGACGCCGTCCGAGAATCGGACAGCGGAGACGCAGCTGCGAGGCGGCGGTGAGGAGCGGTCAGACGCCGCCCGGATACCCGCCCGATACGCGACGGGCGGCGCGACCTAGGTTGGCGGCAGAGGCCGGCAGTCGACAGGATCAGTCAGATGTCGTCAGCGCGCCGGTGAGGACGACGGCACGCGCGATCGCGATGCTGAGCACCACAGATGCGCTCCTCCCTCGCGTGCGTGTTCGCCATCACTGCCACCCTCGGTGTCGCCGGATGCGGCGGCAAGGGGGGTGGCGCCAACGAGCCGTCCGGCGCCAGCCTCCAGGTCACGAGCATCGAGCCGACCAGCGCCGCGCCCACCGGCGGCGTGCCGCTCGTCGTCCACGGCCGCGGCTTCATGGCCGAGTCGCGTGCGATCCAGGTCTACATCGGCGACCAGCCGGCCAACGTGCTCTCGGTCGACAGCGACACCGACCTGCAGGTCGAGGTTCCGCCCGGCGAGGCCGGCAAGACCGTCGACGTGAAGCTCGTGTTCGAGCCGGGCGGCGAGATCAAGCTGGCGCGGGCGTTCACCTTCACGCCGGCACCCTGACCTCACGCCGCGGGCGGCGGCTTCGGCAGCGACGCCCGCACCATGACGCCGAGCAGGAACGCGACGAGCGCGACGGCCCAGAAGGCGTATGGCTTCTCCCAGGTCTCGAGGCCGTGCACGAGGTTCATGCCGAGGAGCGAGCCGAGCGCCGTGATCGGCAGGAACATCGCCGCGATCAGGTTGAGGCGGTGGCCACTCTCGACCACGTGGCGCGAGCTCTCGACGTTCTCCTCGGCGTTCCGGGCGACGGTGAACTCGAGGCCGTCGCGCGCGTGACCGTGGATGAGCTCGAGCGCGCGCTCGACCTCCTGCGCCGCGTCGCGCACCGCGATGAGCTCCTTGTCGGTCTTGGCCAGCTCCCGCGCCTCCTGGAGCGCGCGGCTCATGTTGCGCGCGCTGCGCAGGAGCGGCGCCGACATCCGCAGGACCTCGAACCAGTCCTTCGCCTTCTTCGCCTTGTCGACCTGCTCCTCGAGCTGGTCGGCCGCGGCGTCGAACGCCTCGACGTGCGCGCGCAACGGCGCGATGCTGGTCGCGCCCGAGGCCGACGCCTTCCACGTCCCGTCGGGCTTGCGCCAGAACAGGCGACCGTTGCGCACGTCGGGCTCCGCCGGATCGGGCACGTCGTGCAGGATCACGAGCAGGTGACCGTCGGCGTGCATCACGCGCTGCCGACCGGCGCGCGTGCCGATGCGATCGCGGAAGATCTGCGGGACGTCCCAGTTGTGCGGGATCGGGTTCGCCATGGCGCCGAGCGTATACTGATGCCGCGTGGTGCGCCGTACGTCGCTGTCTGTCGCCGAGGCCCGCCGGATCGCGCTGGCGGCGCAGGGGCTCGCGGGAGCGCGGCCGGCGCGTGTGGGTGACGGCGCGCTGGCGAAGCTGTTCGACCGGGTCCAGCTCGTGCAGATCGACTCGGTCAACGTGCTGTGCCGCTCGCAGGAGCTGCCGCTGTGGGCGCGGCTCGGCGCGCACGATCGCCGGCTCCTGCCACGCGCCGTCGAGCGCCGCCGGCTGTTCGAGTACTGGGCGCACGCCGCGTGCCTCGCGCCGGTGGAGCTGCACCCGCTCCTGCGCTGGCGCATGGCCGAGGCGTTCCAGAACGGCGCGTGGGGCAGCCTGGTCGCGCTCGGCAAGAAGCAGCCGCGGTACGTACAGGCGGTGCTCGACGAGATCCGCGCGCGCGGGCCGCTGCCGGCGAGCGAGATGTCGGACGCCGCGGAGAAGCGAAAGCCTGGTCAGTGGTGGAGCTGGGGCGATCACAAGCGCGCGCTCGAGCTGCTCTTCTGGGCCGGCGCGCTCACGACCGCGCGACGCACCACGCAGTTCGAGCGGGTCTACGACCTGACCGAGCGCGTCCTGCCGGACGCGGTGCTCGCGGCGCCGACGCCGACGGTCGAGGACGCGCAGCGGGCGCTGCTCGAGCGGGCCGCCCGCGCGCTCGGCGTCGGCACCGCGGCGGATCTCGCCGACTACTTTCGCATCCGCACGACGGCGAAGGCGCGCCTCGCCGAGCTGGTCGAGGCCGGGACGCTCGTCCCGGTCACCGTCGACGGCTGGAAGCACCCGGCGTACCTGCACCGCGACGCCGCCGTGCCGCGTCGCGCCGACGCCGTCGCGCTGCTCTCACCGTTCGACTCCCTGGTCTGGGAGCGCAGGCGCACCGAGCGCCTGTTCGACTTCCACTACCGGATCGAGATCTACACACCCGCGCCGAAGCGCCGCTTCGGCTACTACGTCCTGCCGTTCCTCCACGGCGACCGGCTCGCCGCGCGCGTCGATCTGAAGGCCGACCGCGAGGCCGGCGCGCTGCGCGTCCACGCCGCCGCCGCCGAGGCCGGCGTCCGCGCCGCGACCGTCGTCGGCCCGCTCGCCGCCGAGCTACGCGCGATGGCGACCTGGCTCGGGCTCGCGCGCGTGCTCGTCGGCGCGAAGGGCGACCTCGCCACCCCGCTCCGCCGCGCGCTACACTCGTCTGTGCCGTGACCGCGGAGTGGCTGATCCAGCGCATACGCGGGCTCGCCGACCCGGTGATCCGCCGGCGCGCGCTCGCCGGGACGCTCGCGCAGGCGGAACCGGCGGTGGCGGTGGCGGCCGCGGCGGATCTCGTCGAGCGCGCGGCGCGCCGCGGCGACGACGCCGAGCTCGCGGCCGGCCTCGCCTGCTTCGTCCACGCGGTCGGCGATCTCGACTACGCCGCCCGGCAGGCGCTCTACGTCGCCGCGCGCGCCCGCGGCGCCGAGGCCGTCGCGCGCCTTCTCCTCGACGCGTCGCCGGCGACCGCCGAGCCGGCGACGGTCGCGAAGCAGATGAAGCCCGAGCGCCCGCTCAAGAGCCGTGGCCGGCCGCTCACCCTCGGCGAGCGCAAGTCGCTCGCGCGCAGCGGCCGCCGCGAGCTCCTGATGCACCTCCTGCGCGACCCTCACCCCGACGTGGTCCGGATCCTCCTCGACAACCCGCGGCTGACCGAGCGCGACGCCGTCGCCCTCGCGGCGGCGCGGCCGGCGGTCCCCGACGCGCTGGCCGCCGTCGCCGATCACCGGCGCTGGTCGGCGCGGCACATGGTGCGGCGCGCGCTGGTCCTCAACCCGCACACGCCGGTCCACGTCGCGATGCGGCTCGCCACGACCCTCGGCCCCGCCGACTGGCGCGAGATCGCCGGTGACCCGCACCTCGCCGAGCCGCTCCGCACCCACGTCACCGACCTGCTCCGCGCCGGCGCGTCTCGCCCGGCATGAGCTGGCAAACCGCGCGATCGCGATTGCGACCGCGTCCGCGGTCGGCGACGCTCGACACGTGAAGAGGCTCGTGACCGTGATCCACGCCGTGCTCCTCCTCGCGGCGTGCGGCGGTGCCGAGGAGACGCCCCCGGCCGACGCCCCCGTCGACACCGCCGCGCCCGACGCGCCCACCGACGCGCCCGTGGACGTGGCCGAGCCCGACGCGGACACCGCGAGCATCGACGGCCCGACGGCGGACGGCTCGCCGATCGGGTGCAACCCCCTCTCGCCGGTCGGCGAGCAGGGCTGCATCACCGGTCAGAAGTGCACGTGGGTCCGCGTCCAGGACGCACCCGAGGTGCTCGGCCGCCTGGCCTGCGTCCCCGACGGCAGCGTCGCGCTCGACGGGGCCTGCGTCCGCGGGCCCACCGGCGAGACCACCGGCTACGACGACTGCGCCGCGGGCGGCATCTGCATCGGCGGCACGTGTCACGACATCTGCGGCTTCGACGGGAGCGCGAACGCGGCGTGTGGCGCGGATTTCCATTGCACCCGCTACGCGCAGCTCTTCGCCAACAACGAGGACGACCCGGTCGCGGGCGCGTGCACCCCGCGCTGCGATCCGATCACGCAGCTCCGGGCGAACGGCGCGACCTGCGGCGCGAGCCGCGGCTGCTACATCCTCTCCAGCCAGACCGACACGATCGCGACCTGCGCCGCCGCGGGCACCACGATGGTGCGCGCCGAGATCGTCGGTGCCGTGCATGCGAACTCGTGTGTGCCCGGCGCCCAGGCGCGCCGACGGGACTCGACCACCCTCGTCATGGAGTGCGGCGGTCTGTGCCGCCCCGCCGACGTCACCTCGACGACCAACATGGCGAGCGAGGGCGGCGTCGCGCCCGACTCCTGCCAGACCCGCTGGTCGCGGCCCGCGCCGGGCGACCCCGACGGCGAGAGCTGCCGCTACTGGTGGGCGCGCGAGCCGTTCGACCAGCTGTCGCCGTACAGCAACACCGTCGGCTGGTGCTTCCGCCACGGCGCCTTCCAGTACGACTCCGACCTGAACGGGACGCTCGACCGCGCCTTCCCGCGGTGCACGAGCCTCACCACCGGCGACGTCGAGCCGCCGATCGGCACCCCGCCGCACAACGACGCTCGCTACTTCTGGTGTGTGGCGGCGCCGTCGATGCTGACGGGCTCCGGCGCGGGCACCCGCGCCGGGCGCGCTCGGCTCGAGCCACGGCTCGATCGCCTCGCGCCGCCGTGAGCGCGATCAGGCTTCCTTCTTGGCCTTCTTGCGGGACACCACCTCGGCGTCCTCGATGTCGTCGTCGTCGCCGGCCGAGAGCTCCTTGGCGCTCTTCACGCTCTTGCCCTCGACCTGCTTCTTCTGGTTGACCTCGATCTCGTCGTCGCCCGCCGCGGCCCGCTTGAAGTTCTTGATCGCGGACCCGAGGCCCTGGCCGATCTGCGGCAGCTTGCTCGCGCCGAAGATCACCATGACGATGAGGAGGATGATGAGTAGCTCGCCCATACCGGGCATCGGGGGCTCCTGACCGAGGCGAAGCCTCGCGAAATCCTGGACAATCTATCACGCGCGCTCCCGGGGCCCAAGCGCCGGCACCCTGCCCGTTCGGGCGTGGCGGCACGCCGCAGGGCGGACGACGTCCAGGTCAAGCCCCTGCAATCGTTGCAGCTTGCCCCCGGAACAACAAAGTTGGTAGACGTGCACCTCACCGCCTATCTTCGAATTCATGCGCCGGGTGATCGCCTCGCTTCTGTTCTCCCTCCTGCCGGCCGCAGCGTCGGCCGAGACGCCCGCGCCGGCTCCACGGACCGCCGGCGCCCAGGGTGAACGGCCCACACCCGCGCCCGTCGTGCGGGCGCCGCTCGCCGACCAGCTCGATGGCCGCGCCGCCGTGCGCGGCTGCCCGGTCGACAGCGAGTGCCGGCGCTGGCAGGACGAGCTGCGCGAGTTCGAGATCGAGGCGTTCTCGCCGGAGGCGGGGCCGTGGCGCGACGGCGAGGCGCGGCGGCCGAGCGCGCCGGCCCGGGGCGTGAAGCCGACCGAGCTGCGGCCCGACCTGCCGTGGCTCGCCGAGCTCGAGCTGCCCGACCTGCCCGTGGTCTGGGACTCGCGCGTGATCGACTATCTCGTCTTCTACAAGGAGGACCCGCGCGGCCGGCGCATCATGCGCGGCTGGCTCGAGCGGCAGGGGCGCTACCGCGACATGATCGTGAAGGCGCTGCGCCGGGCCAAGCTGCCCGAGGACCTGCTCTACGTGTGCATGATCGAGTCGAGCTACGACGCGAGCACGTACTCGCGCGCCGGCGCGAGCGGTCTGTGGCAGTTCATGCCGGCGGGCGGCCGCATCTACGGCCTCGCGATCGACCGCTGGGTCGACGAGCGCAACGAGCCCATCGCCTCGACCGAGGCGGTGCTCGACTACTGGACCGACCTGCACCAGCGCTTCGGCGACTGGCACCTGGCGATGGCGGCGTACAACGCCGGCTACGGCGCGGTCCTGAAGGGCATCGCGCGCTTCAACACCAACGACTTCTGGGCGCTGCTCGACTACGAGAACGCGCTGCCGTGGGAGTCGTCGATCTACGTGCCCAAGGCGATGGCGGCGGCGATCGTCGGGCGCAACCGCGCGCTGTTCGGGTTCGGTGACATCAAGGACGCCCCCGCCGAGGTGTGGGACGACGTGACCGTCCCCAAGTCGATCTCGCTGGCGACGATCGCGAGCGCGGCGGGCACCAGCATCGACGAGATCAAGCGGCTCAACCCGCACGTGCGGCGCGGGCGCACGCCGCCGGGGAGAGAGTTCGTGATGCGCGTACCCAGGGGCTCGGGCGCGCAGTTCGCGGCGCGGCTCGGCGAGCTGCGCGGCGACTGGGAGAAGTACGACACCTACGTCGTCGGCTACGGCGAGCGGTTCGAGGATGTGGCGACCCAGTTCGCGATCTCGCGCAGCCGGCTGCGCGAGCTCAACGAGGTCGAGCACGAGTCGGAGGTGACCGGCGGGACGATCCTCGTCGTGCCGCGCGTGAGCGAGGCCGAGCGCCGGGCGAACCTCGAGAAGGCCAAGGACGAGCTCTACGGCTCGGGCGTCGATCACAAGCCAGGTGAGGCGCTCATCGTCGCGGTGCCGGACAAGGACGCGCACGAGGAGGGCAAGCGCCGCATCTTCTACCGCGTGGTCCACGGCGACACGCTCACCGGCGTGGCGCGGGCGATGAACGTCCGGGTCGCGACCCTCGCCGCGTGGAACGGGCTCGCGCGCGACGCCAAGCTGCACCCGCGCATGGTGCTGCAGGGCTGGGTCACCGAGGACTGGAGCGAGGCCAGGGCGAACGTGCGGCTCCTCGACGAGACGCGCATCATCGTGGTCACGCGCGGCGGCAAGGAGCACCTCGAGCTGTCCGAGGCGCGCACCGGCCGCGAGCGCCTCGAGTACACCGCCAAGAAGCGCGAGACGTTCGAGCAGATCGGCAAGAAGTTCGGCCTGGGCAAGCGCGACATGGCGCGCATCAACAAGAAGTCACCCGACACGGTCGTCGAGGCCGGCGAGACGGTGGTCGTCTACAAGGTCGTCGATCGCACGCGCAGCGACCGCGCCGAGTCGCAGTGGAAGCAGGCGCCCAAGCCGGAGAAGAAGAAGACCGGCACGCCGAAGAAGCCCGACGCCAAGAAGGCCGAGGCCAAGCCCGACGACGCCAGGAAGAAGGCCGAGGCCCCGAAGTCGGAGGCCAAGAAGGCCAGCGCCGACGCCCCGGTCGAGGAATCCGACGCCGGCGCCGACGTCGGCCCGGTCACGACGCCCGAGTGAGCGCCGCGCGGCTCAGCGCACGGTGGTCCAGCCCGCGTCGCCGCGGGCCCACTGGTTGACCCAGTCGATCAGCCGGACGCCGCCCGGCCCGGTGAGCGTGCCGAGCTGGCCGAGCATCGTGTGGCCGTTGCCGGCGAGGACGAACGCGTGCGTCGTCGGCAGGTCGTACTGGTCGGCGAGGAGCGCGTTGGTCGCTGCGACCATCGATCCGGTGTAGCCGAAGTACTGCCGGATCACCTGATCGTCGTCGTAGTGGAGGAGCCCGACGCGCGAGGTCGGATTGGCCGCGGTGACCGCGTCGACGACGGCGGGGAAGCTCGACGCACAGCCGGCGCACCCGGGCGGGAACTGGAGCGACCACGACGCCTGCCACGTGTCGTAGGCGGCGAGCACCGGCACGAAGGGCGAGCCGTCCTGGAGCAGATGGAGCCCCGCCGACGGCCACGCGGCGCGGAAACGGTGGAGGTTGAGCGTCGCGCCGAAGCCGCCGGCGCTGACCCCGGCGAGCCAGACGGTGTCCGCGTCGGGGAAGTTGCCGCGCAGGACCTCGACGAAGCGCTGGGTGTTCGTGGCGCCCGCGTGCTCGACGGCGCGCGTGCCGCCGTTCACCACGTACTCGGCGCGTCGCGCGCCGCCGTGCAGGTCACCGGTGCAGTACGGCACGTAGATCCACGTCGCGTGCGCGAGCGGGTTGGTCGTGTCGGCGTGGTTCACCGGCGCGGTCCCGACCTCCATCGCCAGGGTCGCCATCGTGTACGTGTCCTCGATGTGGACCGACGTCCGCTGCACGACGCACGTCGGCCCGTCCCAGCACGCGCCGCCGCCCTGGAACAGGACGAACAGGTCGTCGCCGCCCGGCTCCGTCGACCGGTTGACGCCGAACCCGGCCGGCGACCCGTTCGCGCACGTCGTCCCCGGGATCTCCACCCACGTCCACGTGTTGGCCGGCGTGTCGAGCACGACCGCATCGCCGCCGCCGCCACCATCATCCCCCGCCGCGTCCACGCCCGCGCCGCCGCCGCCGCCACAGGCGGCGGCGACCAGCAACCCGCTCGCGATCGCAAGGCGCCTCATGACGGGAGCGTACACCCCCTCAGCGGAAGAAGACGGACAGGTTCTTGCGCACGAACGCATCGGCGTGCTCGCCGAAGCGGTCGATCTCCGGCAACTTGAAGAACGCTTCGTCGATGGCTTCGAAGGGACTCCAGCGCGTACGACTCTTCACCGCCGCCGTCAGTCGGTCGAGCATCGGCTCCCGTGTGTCCTGATCCCGTGGATATCGGGGGCCGAACTTCGAGGCTGCCTTCAACGCCAGGGTCGCGGCGCCTCGCATCTCGAGGAGCTTGAACCCGAGGATGGCCTCCGGGGCCAGGACGCCGGTCGGGTTCAGGAAGAACTGGTGGAAACCGCCGTTACACACCTCTGACTGGCACCAGTGTGCAGCCAGCAAGAGGCCTTGCGACCTGTGAACCGGCGTGAACGTCGCGAGGAACTCGTCACCGCCGTTGTAGATGTCCACGGCGTCCCAGACGGGATCGACCACCTCCCAGTACAGCATCCCGGGCTCGAACGACGCGAGCTTCTTCGGGCTCGGCATCCGCGGCCGGGTGTCCTTCATCGCCCGCCGCTGGCTCAGTGGCGGGCGCGCGGGGCGCCGAAGGTGGCCTTGGTCGTCTGGGTCTTGCCCTCGCGCATGTAGATGATGACGGCGTCCTGGCCGGGGACGCCCTCGCCGAGGACGAGCATCAGGTCCTGGACGTTGCGGACGTCGGTGACGCCGATCTTGAGGATGCGGTCGCCGGCCTTGAGGCCCGCCTTCTGCGCCGCGCCGCCCGGGACGACGTCGGAGATGAGGACGCCGGCGACGTTGCTCGAGTCGCCGTACGCGGGGATGGTGCCGAGCGAGGCGCCGCGCAGCGGGATGTCGCCCATCCTGGGCGGCGCCGGCACCTTCTTGTAGGTGAGCTTGGGCGCGGCGGAGAGCGCGAGCGCCGTGTCGGCGACGAGGCCGGCGACGCGCGCCATGCCGGCTGCGTTCACGGTCGACGCGTCGTCGGTGACGCGGTGGTACTGGAGGTGGCCGCCGGTGAAGAAGTGCACGACCGGCGAGCCGCCCATGTAGAACGCCATGTGGTCGCTCGGGCCGTAGCCCGAGCCGGCGAGGTGGCAGCCGACGCGCCACTTCGCGCACAGCGGCTCGACGACGGCGGCCCACTCGAGGGCCGACTCGGCGCCGAGCACCTGCACCAGGTTGTCGCGGAGGCGGCCCACCATGTCCATGTTGAGCATCGCGAACGCGGCGCCCTTGTACGGCGCGTTGGCGACGAAGTGGTTCGAGCCGAGGAGGCCCATCTCCTCGGCGGAGAAGGCGACGAAGTAGATGTCGCGCGCGAGCTCGCCCTTCCTCGGGGCGAGGATACGCGCCGCCTCGATCAGCGCCGCGATGCCCGACGCGTTGTCGTCGGCGCCGTTGTGCACCGCGTGCTCGGCGTCGAGCGCGCCCGTGCCCTGGCCACCCATGCCGAGGTGATCGAGGTGCGCGCCGATCACCAGCGCGCCGTCGGTCCTCGACGCGGCGCCGGCGCGGATCACGCCGACGACGTTCTCCGTCTTCGTCGTCACCGGCGTCAGCTCGACCTCCAGCGCGACGTCGTGCGTGCCCTTGGTCAGCGGCTCGCCCACGGCGCGCGTGACCACGAGGAGCGGCAGGCCGGCGTCGGCGCCCTCGCGCGGCCGCAGGCTGGGCAGCGGGGACTCCTGCTTGTCGCCCTCGGGCAGGTCGACGACGATCATCCCGATCGCGCCCTGGCGCCGGGCGACGCCGGCCTTGTAGTTGAGGTCGGCGAGCTGCATCTCGCGCCCGCCCGCGCTCTTGGGCGCGAAGCGGCGCACGACGACGATCTTGCCGCGCACCTTCTTGCCCTTGTAGTCGTCGAGCTTGGCCGCCTTGTCGACGATGCCGTATCCGACGTAGACGGTCTTGCCGCTCGCCTTGCCGCTCGCCGAGACGTGCGACGGCCCGAACGTGCCGCCGTCGACGGGCTTGCCGCCGATCGACAGCTGCGTCCCCGCGCCGCGCGCGAGCGCCGTCGTCACCTCGAACTCCTGGCGGAAGCCGCCGTCGGCCAGGCCGCCCTCGACGCCGGCGTCGCGCAGCTCGGCCTCGACCCACTTCACCGCCTGCGCCAGGCCCTCGGTGCCGACGCCGCGGCCCTCGCGCTCGTCGGCGGCCAGGAAGTCGACCGCGCGGCGCATGCGATCGGCGGCGCCGACCTGCACGCCACGCGGCTCGTGCTCCACCCAGTCGGCGACGAAGACGTTGGTGTCGCTGTTGTGGCTGCCCGGCGCCGGCGGCGGCGAGCCGCGGTTCGACGAGAACGCGAGGCGCTTGCCGTCCGGTGAGAACATGGGGAACCCGTCGAACCCCGGCGAGTACGTGATGCGCTCGAGGTCGGTGCCGTCGGTGTCGACGGCCCAGATGTCGAACTCGCGGCCCCTGGGGTCGCCGTGGTTGGTCGAGAAGAGGACGCGCGTGCCCGACGGATGGAAGTACGGCGCGAACGACGCGGCGTCGAGGTACGTGATCTGGCGCGCGTCGGAGCCGTCGGCGTCGGCGACCCAGATCTCGAGCTTCGACGGCCGCACCAGCTTCTCCTTCAGGAGCGCCTGGTAGTCGGCGAGCGCGTCGCCGGTCGGGCGCGACGCGCGCCACACGATCTGCGAGCAGTCCTGGCTGAAGAAGGCGCCGCCGTCGTAGCCGGGCGCGTGGGTCAGGCGGACGACGTTCCCGCCGTCCTTGTCCATCTTGTAGAGCTCGAGGTCGCCGTCCTTGTCGGACGTGAAGATGACGGAGCCGTCCTTGCCGCACACGGTCGCCTCGGCGTCGTAGGCGCCGTCGGTGCCGTAGAGCTTGGTCGGGTTCGAGCCGTCGGCCGACGCCTTGTAGATGTCGAAGTCGTAGAGCGCCCAGACGTAGCCCTTGCTGCGATCGGGCGGCGGCGGGCACGCGGCGTCCTTCTCGTGGGTCGACGCGTACAGGATCTCCTGGTCACCGGGGAAGAAGTACGAGCACGTCGTGCGCCCCTTGCCGGTCGAGACCAGCTTGGGGTCGGCGCCCTTGGCCGCATCCATCACCATGATCTGGTCGCAGGGCACGCCCTCGCGCGTGGTCTGGAAGATCAGGCGGTCGCCGCCGAACGCCCAGTAAGCCTCCGCGTTCTCGCCGCCGAACGTGAGCTGCGTGAGGCTGCCGAGGTGCGTCTCCTCGGGCGCGCGCAGGTCGGGCGCCGCGACCGGCGTGTCGGGGACCGGGTCGACCGGGAGCGTGGTGGTCGGCTTGGGGGCGGCGCAGCAGGCGGCGACGAAGGCGGCGGGGACCGCGGACGGGAAGCGACGGAACAGCATGGCGCGGAGTTTAGCGAAATACCGCCCGCGCGATGAGCGTTCTCGTCGCCAACCCCAAGGGAGGAGCCATGTCCGCCGTCGAGAAACCATCCTGGATCGGCGGGCGCGAGCTGATCGCGCTCGCCATCGTCGCGCTGGCGGCCGCGCCGCCGCTATCGACCTACATCGCCACGCAGTCGTGGGAGCGCGTGAAGGTCCGGCCGGTCGAGCGCACCATCCGCGTCACCGGTTCGGCCAAGCAGCGCATCGTTTCGGACCTGATCGACTGGAACGCCACGATCACCGCCGAGGCCAGGGACAAGCTCGCCGCGTATCGCAAGGTGCACGCCGACGCCGAGGCCACGGTCGCGTACCTGAAGGCGCAGGGCGTGCCCGAGGACGAGATCTTCCCCGACTCGACCCTGGTCGAGGAGCTGTACACGACGGTGTACGAGGGCAAGGGCGAGGATCGCATCGCCCGCCAGGAGCTCGTCGGCTACCAGGCGCGGCAGTCCATCGCCGTGCGCTCGAAGGACGTGCAGCGCATCGAGCGCCTGTCGCGCCAGGTCACCGATCTCCTCGAGAAGGACATCGCCGTGACCTCGGGCGAGCCGTCCTACTACTACACCAGGCTCGCCGACCTGAAGATCGAGATGCTGTCGGAGGCGAGCAAGGACGCCCGCACCCGCGCCGAGAACATCCTGCGCTCGGCGGGTGGGGCGGCGCTGTCGCGGCTCAAGGCCGCCGACATGGGTGTCATCAACGTGAACCCGGCCAACTCGACCGCGACGTCGTGGGAGGGCAACAACGACACGTCGGCGCTGGAGAAGGACATCATCGCGATCGTGCACGTCACGTACGCGCTCAAGTAGCTACAATGGAGGCATGAGCCGAACCATCGGGGGGATGGTGGTCGCCGCCGGCGTCGTCGCCGGCGCCGCGGGCGCCGCATGCGGCCCCGGCTACCAGAAGCTCGAGGTCGACAAGATCCAGAGCGTCGCGGTCGCCATCGACGACCCGGAGCGACGGTTCTGCGCGTACGCGCCGGTCGCGCTGCGCGCGCTCGTCACCTACGACGACGGCAAGCAGGCGCAGTCGCAGACGCCGGGCGAGAACCAGCGCAAGCGGCTGCGCACGTCGGAGTTCGCGTGGACGTCGACGCACGGGAACGTCGACGAGCTCGCGGTGCTCCGGCTGTCGCACGATCCGCTGGCCTGGCTCGACCGGCCGGTGCAGGTGAGCGCGCGGGTCGTGGCGCGGCCGGAGATGGTGGGCGCCGTCGAGCTGGCGCCGCGCTTCGACTGCGGCGGCACGCTCGATCTGCGCGGCGCGCCCGGCGCGCGCGGCGGCGAGCTGGAGGACGGCGGCCCCGGCGCGCCGGGTCCCGTCGTCGACGTCTCGCTCGCGTACCTCACGCGCACGGGCGGCGGCCGGCTCGTGCTGGTGCGCGTGACCCGCGACGACGCGCCGCCCGAGCACTTCGTGATCGACGCGGCGCAGGCGCGGAAGGCGTTCGTCATCGACGCGCGCGGCGGCGACGGCGGGCGCGGCGGC
>DDTA01000313.1 GCA_002344285.1 Myxococcales bacterium UBA2376 | reverse complement strand
CAAGCTCTACCTGCCCGCGGCGTGCGCCTCGATGCACGCGTACTGCGTGGGCGTGCTGCACCTCGCCGAGGAGGTCGCGTACAAGCGCATCCGCGCGGCGCGGATCGCGCGCGAGTTTCCAGTGATCTTCGACGCGATCGCCGACGGCCGACTGCACGTGACCGGGGTCCTCATGCTCGCGCCGCACCTTTCATCCGAGAATGTGGACGCCGTCCTCGCGGCGGCGAGTCACCGGAGCAAGGCGGAGCTCGAGGAGCTGGTCGCCCGGCTCGCGCCGCGGCCGGACCTGCCGGCGAGGATGGAGCGGGTCCCGGGGGCTGGTGACGCCAATGAGGCGCTCGAACTGGATCCGGATCCAGCTGGCAAGCCACCGGATCCGGATCCAGCCGCGCGGCCACTGGATCCAGATCCACCTCCCGACCGGATCCGGGCGCGCGCGCCGGACCGGTACGGTCTACAGGTCACCATCGATGGCGCGACGCGCGACAAGCTCGTGCGCGCCCAGGCGCTCCTGCGCCATCGCAACCCGAGCGGCGAGCTGTCGGAGGTCCTCGATCTCGCCCTCGACGCGCTCCTCGAGAAGCTCGAGAAGCAGAAGTTCGGCAAGACCTCGCGACCGCGCAAGGCGAAGGCACGCGGTGAGGACGCCGATCCGCGCTACGTCCCGAACGAGGTCCGGCGCGTGGTCAGCGAGCGGGACGCCGAGCAGTGCGCCTTCGTGAGTGACGACGGTGTGCGCTGTACCGAGCGCGGGTTCCTCGAGCTCNNCGAGCTCGACCACCGGACGATGGTGTGCCGCGGTGGCCAGCCGACCGTGGATGGCCTCCGATGGCTCTGCAAGCCCCACAACCAGTACGAGGCCGAGCGCTTGCTGGGTGCCGACTTCGTGCGTGCGAAGCGCGAGCAGGCGCTAGAGCGCCGAGCCGGCGCGGCGGCGCGGTCCTCGACGGACGCGAGCCCACCCACGGCGGGCACGAGCCCACCCTCGGCGGACACAGACCCGGCGACGGCGACCACGGCGGATGCCGGCCCGACCACGGCGATCGCCACGCTGCCTCCGCGATCGTCGCGCGAGCAACCCACCGACCGCAGCGGCGGCGCGCCGACGGTCTCCGTCACGCTCGGTTCCTTCGACGCCGAAGCCACGCTCGCGCTGCGCGGCCTGGGATTCTCGGCGCCCGAGGTGAGACGCGCCTTGGCCTCGACCTCGCTGGCTCCGGCAGCGTCGCTCGAGGCGCGCGTGCGCTCCGCCCTCGCGGCCCTGACGCCGGTGCATCCCATCCGCTGTTCCGAGGGGCCGCTCGATCAGCGCGCGCTGACGCTGGCGGTCGCGCTCGCGTGCACATCACGCGGTTCCCTCGCGGGGCAACCGAGCTGGCGAACCACGACGTGCTGAGCCACCGAGGCCCGAAGCCCGAGGCCTTCTTCACGAGGCCCGAAGCCCGAGGCCCGAGGCCCGCGCGGCGGCAGCCGCGCTCAGCCCTTGAAGATCCCCGCGTCGGCCTTGATGCCGCGCGAGTCGAGCTCGGCCCAGAAGCGGGGGACCGCGCCGGTGGCGCCGAAGCCGCCGTCGTCGCCGGCGCCACGGTACGCGAACAGCGTCTGCGTGTCGAAGCCGACCTCGCGCACGCCGAGCACCTCGTCGACCGAGATGACGCGCACGCCGCCGTCGGCGAAGCGCGCGACGTGCACGACGACGTCGGCGGCGCCGGCCACGAGCTCGCGCACCGCCGGCTCGCTCGACGCGGGCGCCGCGAGCTGCGCGAGCGAGACCCAGCGCGCGAGCGCGGCCTGCGGGCCGTCGCCGGTGAGCGCGATCAGCGCGCCGTCGACGCTGGCACCGAGCGCCGTGCCGAGCTCGAGCGCCTCGCTGCCCCGCACGTCACCGATGACGAGGCGATCGGGGCGCATCCGCAGCGCGTTGCGGACGAGGTGCCCCAGATCGACGTCGATGAGGCCGTTCTTGCCGTCCGACGGACGGGTCTCGAGCGCGATCCAGTCGTCGCGATCGATCGACAGCTCGGCGACCTCCTCGACCGTGACGATGCGCTCGCCGTCGGGGATGCTGCCGACCAGGGCCGACACCAGGCTCGCCTTGCCGACGCCGGGCGCGCCGCACACGACGACGTTGCGGCGCGCGACCACGCAGACGCCGAGGAAGTCGGCCATCGCGGCGGACATCGCGCCCGACGACACCAGGTCGCCGAGCGACTTCTTGACCCGCACCGGCTTGCGCAGGGTCAGGCTCGGACCGTGGACCGCGACCGGCGGCACCACCGCGGTGAGTCGTGATCCGTCCCGCAGCCGGACGTCGACGAACGGGTGCTCGTCGTCGATCGGCGAGCCGGTCGGCGCGACCAGGCGCTCGACCACGCGGCGGAGCACGTCGTCGGACGAGAACGCCTTCCCCGAGCCGCGGAGCTGTCCGTCCTTGCCGACCACGACGCGATCGCGCCGGTCGACGAGGATCTCGTCGATCTTGTCGTCGGCGAGCAGATCCTCGAGCGGGCCGAGGCCGAGCGCCTCGTTGAGGGTCTCCTTGATGAGGCTGTCCTGATCGACGTACTTGGGCAGCTCGCCGGACGACTCGAGCGTCTCGACCAGGTCGACGATCGCGCGCTCCGCCTTCTGCCACAGGTCCTCGTCGCCAAGGCGCTCGACCGGGATGTTGTCGAGATCGAGCTTGGGGCGGAGACGCTCGAGGATCTGCGTCTGCAGGTCGAGCATCTTGATGACCTTGGGATCCAGCGGCTCGAGCGCGACGCCCCGACGCAAGGGCGGCGCGACCGGGCGCGGCGCGATCTTGCGCGCGCCGGCGCCGACGAGGCGCGGCCGCTCGCGCGACGGCGCGACCCCGGCGCCCGGACCGGGCAGGACCGGCGAGATCGCCGCGGGAGTCGGCGCCGGCGTCGCCATCGGTGCGGCTGCCGGCGGCGCCATGGCCGGCGCCATCACCGGCATCGGCGCCGGCGGCGGCGGCCCCATCGCGGAGGACGGCGCGGGCATCGGCGGCGGAGGTCCAGGCATCCCGATCGGACCACCGAGGCTCGACGGTGGCATCGGCGCCGGCGGCGGCGGACCTCCCATGGGCGGCGGCGCGACCGCCGTCGGCGAAGGCGCCGGCGCGATCGGCGGCGGCGGACCGCCCATGCTGCCACCCATCGGCGGGGGCAGTGTCCCGCCCGGCGCGGGGCGCGGCGGGCGCGTGCGAGGCTCGGCGCCCGGCGGCGGCGGACCCGGCGGTGGCAGGGTCGCGGGGCCGCGCGGCGGCGGCGGGCCGCCCATCGGTTCGACGGGGCGCGGCGGCTCTTGCCGCTGCAGCGCGGCGCGCAGGAGCTCCGGCGACGCCGACGGCGGCGGTGGTCCGGGTGGCGGCGGCGGCGGCGGCGCGTCCATCCCGCGCGCGGGCGCGGGCGGCGGCGGCGGCTCACTCGTCGGCCCCTCGTCCATGCCTCCGGCGGCGCTCTCCTCGACGCCCATGATGAAGTCGCCGATGTAGATCTTGTCGGCTTCCTTCACGACGAGCGGGCTCGTGATCTTCCGCCCGTTCACGTAGGTGCCGTTCGTGCTCTTCAGATCGACGATGATGAACTTGCCGTCCTTGAGCACGATGCGCGCGTGGCGCTTCGACACGTTGCCTTTCGGCAAGACGATGTCGTTCCCCTGAACTCGCCCGATGGTGACCTCAGGTTTGTTGAACACGATACGGCGCTGCTCGCCGCCCTTCTCGGTGATCACGATCGCGAACATATGAGGTCCCGAAAAACACTAACGTTTAGCGCAACGTAGGGTCAAGTAAACCGTCAGGGAATGACCGGCGCGGCGGTCGTTACCGCCGCCCCCCACCAGGCCCGGCCGCTGTTCTCGACGAGGGTCGCCTGGCCGGTGGTGGTGTCCACGAGGACGAAGGCGCCACCCTCGGCGAAGCCGAAGACCTTGCCGTGCCAGAACCCGATGCCCCAGAGGTCGGCCCAGCCGGTGTTGGTGCCGATCGGCGTCGCCGCGAACGTCGACGGCGCGAGCCGCACCAGGGTGTCGGGCCCCAGGGCGGCGCCGGTGGTCGCGACGATGCCGAAGTCGCGGACCGCGACGATGTCGCCGCTCGACTGGTAGCCGCCGCCCATGTCGCCGATCTCGGTCTGCGCCCCGGTCGCGGGATCGATCTGGAAGATCTTGCCGTCGGCGTTGCGGCTGCCGATGAGGACGTCGGGGCCCTCGATCCCGAACGCGAGGATGCTGGGCACGAACGAGAGCCCGTTGAACATCTGCGGCAGCGTGCCGGTGCCGGCCCGCTGCGTGACCGCGGTCTGCGGGTCGATCCGGTACACCCGCGTGTACGAGATGCCGATCATCTGGCCCTCGCTGTCGATGGCGATGTCGGTCATCTGGTCGCCGGCGGCGTCGCCGGAGAACGGCGCGACCAGCGTGACGTTGAAGGTGATGGGGTCGACGCGGAACAGCTCGGTGGACGTGTGGGCGAAGACCGCGGCGTTCTCCTGGATCGGCGGGCGGTCGGAGTCGGCCGCGTCGACGGTACTGCCGTCGTCGTCACCGTCGTCGTCGCCGCCGCCCGCGCGCGGGCCGCAGGCGACGAGCGCGAGCGAAAGAGCCGAGACGAAGACGAGCGCAGCACGCATGGCGTCCCTCCGCACCGGAACCTATCATTGTTGATTCGCGCCGGGGGAAGGCGCTCAGGACCCGGCCGCGCCGTGCAG
>DDTA01000225.1 GCA_002344285.1 Myxococcales bacterium UBA2376 | reverse complement strand
AACCTGTTCCCGCACCTGACGGTGATCGAGAACGTGACGCTCGCGCCGCGCGTCGTGCGCGGCAAGCTGCGCGGCGAGGCCGACAAGCACGCGCGCGACCTGCTCGCCCGTGTCGGCATGGGCGATCGCGCCGCCTCGTACCCGCACGAGCTCTCGGGCGGCCAGCAGCAGCGCGTCGCGATCGCGCGTGCGCTCGCGCAGGAGCCGCAGGTGATGCTGTTCGACGAGCCGACCAGCGCGCTCGATCCGGAGATGCGCGACGAGGTGATGGGCGTCATCAAGGACCTCGCGAGCGGCGGCATGACGATGCTGGTCGTCACCCACGAGATGCAGTTCGCGACCGACATCGCCACCCGCGTGTGGGTGATCGACGGCGGCACGATCGCGGAGGACGGCCCGCCGTCGCAGGTCGTCGACGCCCCGCGCACCGCCGTCGCCCGCGAGTACTTCGGGCGGATGAAGAGGCGGTGGTCCTGACATCCGCGTCAGTCCTCCGGGAAACCGGGTCGACGCGCGACCGGCAAGTCTGCGGTCTCACTACACCGGCCAGATGGCACGACCAGTGCAAACGGTCACGACCATGAACAAGGCCCTCGCGATCACGGCTCGAGTCGGCGGCGTCGGCGCTGCGGTGCTGGCCCTCGCCGCGTCCTCCACCGAAGGCGACCGCTCGGCGGGCGGTCGTTGCCCCGCCGGCGAGCAGTGCGCCAACGAGACGCCCGAGGGGCTCGCGTTCGAGGGCGCGCAGGTGAGCTGGTTCATCGGCAACGGCGTCGCCAACACCGCGGTCGGCGGCGCGCAGACGATCGACATCATCGACCGCATCGACGATCAGCCGCTCACGTGGCCGTTCGAGCCCAAGGTCACGAGCGCGGCGCACAGCGTGACCGCCACCGGCGAAGCGTCGGTCATGCTCACCGCGCTCGCCGAGGGCGGCGGCCACCTGCGCATCACGCGCCCCGCCGACGGCTACCTCTACGATCGCCTCCCGATCCAGAGCCGCCCCGTCGATCGCATGCAGGCGCGCCCGTCGTTGACGGAGTCGTGGCCGGGCTTCGGCGCCGACTCGTGGGCGGCGTACGCGGGCTCGACGGTCGATGTCGCGATCGCGCTCTACGATGCGGGCGGCGGCTGGCTCGTCGACGAGACGATGCGCATCACCGCCAGCACGCTCGTGCGCCGCACCGCGTGGGACTCGGTCGAGCTCCGCCCGACGGCGGCCGGCACCACGGACATCCTCGTCGGCGTCGGCGAGACCAACACCACGGTCCCGGTGAGCGTCACCGATCGCCTCACGTCGATCACGGGACCCTCGCCGCAGCAGCGCCGCGTGAACGACTCCGCCGAGGTGTGCTTCAACGCCTTCGACGGCACCATCCGCGTGTTCGGCGCGCCGTACGCGTTCCAGCTGACGGGCCCTGGCCTCGTCCTGCCGGCGTCGGAGCAGGAGCACCGCTCCTGCATCGAGGTGCGCGCGACCGGCCTCGGCACGATCGTCGTGACGGCGTCGGTCGGCAACCTCTCCGCCACCGGCCAGGTCGACGTCACGTCGACGGCGACCCGCGCCGTGATCCCGTCGGGCTGGGTGTCGAAGTTCGACCTCGGCGAGCGCGCGCTCGCCGAATGAGCCGCGGCTACGGCGAGAAGTGATTCGCCGAGCCCGGCCGATACGTGGGCGCGTCCTTGCGGATCGCCCAGATCCCGAACACGAGCATCGCGACGCCGGCGCCGAGCGTGATGCCGCCGGCGGTCGTCATCCCGTCCATGTCCTTGCCCAGCCCGATCGGCAGGAGCGTGGCGCCGACCATGGTGGCGGTGCCGCCGACCGCGGTGCCGACGATGCCCCACGTGCGCAGCGCGCCGGTGTTGTCCTGGTAGAGGCTGAGCGAGCGCCGGTACACCGTGGTCCCCGGATCCACGTGCACCAGCTCGACCTCGAGCGACGACTTCCCGATCACGGGGAAGCCGAGGAGGATGTTCCCCGACGGGATCTCGGCGACACATGGCGCCGCGGGGCACAGGGGCTCGGGGGCCTCGCTGAAGCGGAAGCGCACGCGCCCGTCGTCGCCGGCGACGGCCCGCGGGCGCATGTGGACCCGGTGCACCGGCAGCGGACCGTCGACGACGTCGACGACGAGCCGGCCCATGCCTTCCGCGGGGGCGGAGGCGCTGGTCGCGACCGGCGGCGCGATCGGCGCCGGCGTCGGGGCGGCGGGCAGCTGCCGGACGCATGCGGCGCTCAGCACGGCGACCACGGCGAGGCCCCCCACAGGCTGCGCGAGACGAGTCAACACGAGGTATGATCAGGCTACATCGCCGTCCGGGGGATTGTCACTCATGCGCTCGTGGTTGCTCGCGCCGCTCGTGATCGTGTGTGCCGCAGGATGCAGCGGGAACGTGAGGGTGCGTGTCCCGGCGCTCGCGATCTCGGTGAAGGCGCGACCGCCGGTCGTGCACGCCGGCGCGACGGTGCAGGCCGGGGGGACCGTCGCGGCGGGTGGCACGGTGCACGTCGAGGTCCCGCCGCCGCCACCACCGGTGCTCGTCGAGCTGCAAGGCGCGCCGGTCGTCGAGTTCTTCGGGATCCCGCTCGACGACGCCGCCGACATCGTCTTCGTCCTCGATCGATCCGGATCGATGAGCGAGCAGGCCACCGGTCGGCTCGCGCTCATCGACATGTCCGCCGCGCCGCCGCCGCCGCCGCCGCCGCCGCCATCGGCGGAGGCCCCGCCGCCGCCGCCGCCGGTCGAGGAGCCGCCGCCGCCGCCGGTCTACCAGCCTGCCGCGCCGCCACCCGCGCCCCAGATCCCGCGCAAGATCGACGTCGCCCAGGCCGAGCTCGTCGACGCGCTCGCCCGTCTCCCCGCGGGCACACGCTTGAACGTCATCTTCTTCAACGACGAGATCGAGGCGCTCGCCGCCGACGTCGTCGCCGTCGACGACACCGGTCGCGCCAGCATGATCGCCTTCGTTCGCGACACCACGCCGACCGGCTCGACCGCGCTGGCGCCCGCGATGCGCCTCGCGTTCCTCATGAACGCGCGCCGCATCGTCTTGCTCTCCGACGGCCTGGGCAACCGCGGCGGCGGACCGGCCGCGGTCCTCCGCGACGCGCGCGAGGCCATGCGCGGCGGCATCCGCATCGACACGATCGGCCTCGGCCGCAACCAGGACGACGATCTCCTGCGCACCCTGGCGGTCGAGAGCGGCGGCCTGTACCAGCCGCTCTGAAGCGCGCGGCGCGCGGCGCCGGCGGCCGCTCGACTCGGCGTAGGGCCGCGCGACCCGCCCGAGCGTCGTGCCTGGACGACGATCGAGAACACGACCGAGCGCCGCGGTGAGCGTGATGAGGATCGAGGCCACCTCGAAGTCGGACACGGTGCGCCGTCATCACCGCGGAGCGGTGCAGTACCCTCTGCGCATGGTGCGTCGTGACGACGACG
>DDTA01000157.1 GCA_002344285.1 Myxococcales bacterium UBA2376 | reverse complement strand
TCGCTGCCCGACGTGCGCGGCCGCGAGGCCATCCTGGGCGTGCACATGCGCAAGGTGCCGGTGGGGCAGGACATCCGCGCCGACATCCTGGCACGCGGCACGCCGGGCTTCAGCGGCGCCGACCTCGCCAACCTGTGCAACGAGGCCGCGCTGGCGGCCACGCGGCGTGGCGCCGACCAAGTGACGCTGGCCGACTTCACCGTCGCCGTCGAGCGCATCGTCGCCGGGCTGGAAAAGAAGAACCGCGTGCTCAATCCGCGCGAACGCGAGATCGTGGCGCATGCGCGCCATGAGCACGAGACAGAGCAGGACGACCGCGGCGGCGGTGACGACGCCGACCCGGGGCGCAGCGCGACGCAGGCTCACGAGCTCGGGGTCGACCTCGTCTTTCCCGATCGGGGCGCCTTCTTCACGGGCGGGAGCGTCGGCCATGGAGTGCGCTGCCATCGTATCCGCACATCGGACACCGCGCTACCGCGGGCGGTTGCAGCAATCGTGCGGGGTTGGGTAGCGTGTACGGGTGTCTAGTTCGGACGGCGTCCCCAGATCCGACACGTCGACGGCGCCCGCGGGCGGCGAGGCGAAGCCGGCGTCGCGTGAGCGGCCGCTGACCGTCGCCGACGTGGTGCGCTGGGCCAACCACGCCGTCGAGCGGTACGGGTTCCTGTGGGTCGAGGCCGAGGCGGCGGAGGTGAAGCGGCCGGTGAGCGGGCACGTGTACTTCGTCCTGCGCGACAAGGGCGCGGTCATCCCGGCGGTGATGTGGCGGACGACGGCGGCGCGGCTCAAGTTCGCGCTCGAGCCGGGGCTGCGCGTGCGCGTGCGCGGCAAGCTCGGCGTGTTCGACCGCGACGGGCGGCTCCAGCTCTACGTCGACTACGCGGAGCCGGCGGGCGCGGGGGCGGCGGCGGCGGCGCTCGAGGAGCTGAAGCGCAAGCTGGCGGCGGAGGGCCTGTTCTCGGAGGACTGCAAGCGGCCGCTGCCGGCGTTGCCGCGGCGCATCGGCGTGGTCACGTCGCGGACCGGCGCGGCGGTGAAGGACATCGTGCGGACGGTGCAGCGGCGGTTCCCGCCGGCGACGATCCTCGTCGCCGACTGCACGGTGCAGGGCGCATCGGCGCCGGCGCAGATCGTGAACGCGCTGCGCATGGTGCAGCACGCGCGCGTCGACGTCGTGATCCTCGGGCGCGGCGGCGGTGCGGCGACGGACCTGGCGGCGTTCAACGACGAGCGGGTCGTGCGCGCGGTGCGGGCGTGTCGCGTGCCGCTGGTGAGCGCCGTCGGCCACGAGGTCGACATCACGCTGTGCGACCTGGCGGCGGACGCGCGAGCGTCGACGCCGACGGCGGCGGGCGAGCTGGTGGTGCCGGTGCGCGACCAGCTCGTGCGGCTGATCGACGTGGAGGCGCGGCGGCTGCGGCGCGAGATCGGGCTGCGGCTGCGCGACGCGCGTCAGGAGGTCGACACGCTGGCCGAGGGCGCGCGGCAGACGCTGCGGGCGCGGCTGACGACGCGCGCGACGGAGCTGCGGCGGCTGGAGGTGCGGCTCGGGGCGCGGCACCCACGGGCGCAGCTGGCGGCGCGGCGGGCGGAGCTGGCGAAGCTCGAGACGCGGCTGCGGCGGAGCGATCCGGCGCCGAAGCTGGCGGCGCGGCGGGCGGAGCTGCGGCGGCTGGAGGGCGCGATGGCGTCGGCGGCGCGGCGGGCGCTCGACCGGCGGCGGGCGGCGTTCGCGCAGGGGATGGCGCGGCTCGACGCGCTGTCGCCCTTGCGCGTGCTGGAGCGCGGCTACGCGCTGGCGACGCACGACGGGCGGGTGGTGACGGAGGCGGCCTCGGTGAAGCCGGGAGATCGCCTCGAGCTGCGCTTCGCGCGTGGGCGGGCGAGGGCGACGGTCGACGAAGTCGACGAGTGATCGGCCCCGGTGTACCGTCGGGCGTGGCCGAACGCGCACGCACTCGTGGCTCGACCCGCTCCGGCGTCCGGCGCGGGACGAAGTCCGAGAAGAGCCGCGACCTGACCGTGCCGATCGACGACGAGCAGCTGCTCGAGGAGGACGCCCTGTCGCCGCTGCCGAGCGCGCGGGTCGCGATCTGCGAGACCTCGGCGGCGGCGCTGACGCTCGCGCGGGCGGCGGTCGCGGCGCAGGGCTACGAGGTCGTGATCGGCGCGGCGGGCGTCACGGCGGTCGCCGACGTGTCAAAGCGACTCACGGCGGAGCCGATGCCCGACATCGTCGTCGTCGGGCTGCCGGGCGGCGAGGCCGTGCTCGACGCGGCGCGCGCCCTCGAGCCGCGTCGCCCGGTGCTCGTCGCCGCGATGTCCGTGTCGGGGCGCGTGGCCGCCGAGCGCGCGCATGCCGCCGGCGCCGACCTCGTCGCGACGCGCCCGCACGATCCCGAGCGCCTCGGCCCGGTGCTGTTCGCCGCGGCCAAGCTCGGCGCCGCGCGCGCCGAGCTCACCTCCGCGCGCGGCACCGAGGCGCGCCTGCGCGAGCGCGTCAACAAGGCCGGCAACCCCGACACCGTCACCGGCTTCCAGCAGCTCGAGTACTTCAACCGCGTCCTCGAGCTCGAGATCAAGCGCGCGCGCCGCTACGGCTACGCGCTCTCGGTCTGCCTCCTGCGCCAGGTCGATCCCGAGCGCCTGCCCGCCACGGTGAAGCGCGACCTGCGCCAGCGCGCGGCCGCCGCCATCGCGACCGCCATCCGCGACATCGACATGCCGGTCGAGCTCCCGCCCGACCGCTTCCTCGTGCTCTTGCCCTACACCGACGCCGACGGCGCCGCCGTGGTCGCGCAGCGCATCGTCGCCGCCGTGGCCAAGCACCCGCCGGTCCGCGGCAACAACCAGGACTGGCGCGCGTCGGTCACCGCCGGCGTGTCCGGCATCACGTCGGGCGGCGAGGTCTCGTTCGCCCAGCTCATGCGCGACGCCTCCGCCGCCCTGCGCGCCGCCGAGGACGCCGGCGAGTCGGTCATGATCGTCTGAGATTTCGCCGCCGCGCGCGCCGGCGCCGTGTCACGCTCGAAGGATGTCGGTCGCCCCGTTCAAGCTGCTCGGGCACGAGCGCAGCGTCACCACGATCTGCGCCGCGGTCATCGGCGCGACCTTCGTCGCCGGGCTCGTCGCGAGCGCCACCCGCGCGCACGATCACGAGCGCCCCCGCTGTCGCGATCACCGCCGCGCCGTGGTCGCCGAGGCGCCGTTGCTCGGCTGCGCCGATCCGGTCGCGGGCACCTGGGTCGCCGACGAGTACCGCCCCGATCGCGGTGACTGGACCGAGCACGTCCTCCACATCGCCACCGAGGACGGGCTGTACCTGGTCGATCACACGGCGAGCGTGCGCGCGGGTGATCACCGCGGCCACGCCGCCTTCCACTGCTCCCCCGCCGCGACGGAGTTCGACACCGTCGGGCGCGCAACGCTCGACGGCGATCAGCTCCACGTCTGGGGCACCGCGCTCCTCGAGACGCGCCCCCGCTGCGACGGCCGGGCGCTCGACTACGCCCTCGACTCCTTCACCGGCACCGTCACTGGCGACACCTTCGCCTCGGTCAACAACGACGGCGCCAGCGCCGTGAACCGCCCCTACCACTTCCGCCGCGTCGCCTGCGATTGACGCCCTGGGGTATCCTGAGCCGGAGCTGGCTCTGGAGGAACCTTGAGCGTCGTCGACCAACTGCTTCGCCTCGCGACCGTGTCGCTGCTGGTCGGCTGTCACGGAGGCACGCCCTACGAGCGGCTGGCCGACGACGTCGAGACCTGGGCGCTCCGTGCGGAGGCCGACACGATCTACTACGTGTCTGGCAGGGGCCGCTCCACGAGCGAGATCCGAGCGCTGCGCGACGGTACGCCCGCAGTGATCTGGTCGGGCAGCGAGCGCCCGAGTCGAAACCTCGCGATGCTGCGAGACGTGTTGGTGTTCACCACGATGACCCGCGCGCTCGAGCCACAGCCGGCGCTGTGGCTCGTGCCCGACGATGGCGGTGCACCCGTCACGCTGCCCGACCCGTTGAGCCTGCCCATCAGCGATACCGACACGTTCGTATCCGGCGACCACGCCTACGCCGCGGATGGGTTCGGCATCCACCGCATCGACGGCGCGGGTGTGGTCGAGGCGGTCTTCGAGCGATCTGCTCCGAGCCTCCGTGCCTTCACGATCCTTGGCGACGAGCTGATCGCGAATACCGTGACCGAGGGGCTGCTCGTGATGGGGCTCGACGGCAGCAACTCCCGCCCGCTGTACACCGACCGCACCGGCGCCCGGATCTGTTCGGTCGGCACG
Organism: Myxococcales bacterium UBA2376; assembly: GCA_002344285.1. Classification (GTDB taxonomy): domain Bacteria; phylum Myxococcota_A; class Polyangia; order Haliangiales; family Haliangiaceae; genus UBA2376. Next base: position 18,703 of record DDTA01000157.1, on the reverse strand, counting down.
GTCCTGTACGTCTCGACGAATCCTGGGTTCGCCCGGCTCGCTGATGGTGCGCTCGAGCCGGTCGACCCGGCGCTGACCATGAACACGCCGTGCGTCCCCGATGGCGACGACTTCTTTGTCGGAGCGGTTCGTGTGAGCGCCGATGGCAGCCTCGGCGAGAACGCCATCGTCCACGTTTCTGGAGGCGGCGCGATCTCCGAGGTCGTCGGGCTCGGCGACGTGATCCCGCGCCGAATCGCGCGCATCGGCGACTCGCTCGTGTTCACCGCCGAACGGGCTGACAGCCCCACCTTCCTCGCCCGCGTCGATCTCTGACGCTCAGCGCCGCGATCGCGCGCGCCAGCCGAGGTCGGTGGCGGCGCGGGCCGGGGAGAGGACGTAGCGCATCTGCTCGTTGGGGCGGTAGGGGAGGGCGCCGATGTCGAGGAGGTGCGTCTTGCCGGCGCGGGTGGCGAGCTCGAGCGCGAGGTCGCGGAGCGTGATCTCGGTGCCGGAGGAGATGTTGTAGGTGCCGGCGGGGCCGGACAGGGCGAGCACGATCGCGGCCGCGACGTCGTCGACGTGGATGAGGTCGCGGGTCTGCTCGCCAGGCGTCATGGGGAAGCGCGCGTCGTGGGTGAGCGCGTGCACGAGCGACGGGATGAACATCGGGCCGCGCTGGTCCGGGCCGTACACGACCGATGGGCGGAGGATCGTGAGGGCGACGGCGCGCGAGGCGCAGAACGAGGAGAGGGCGCGCTCGCCCTCGATCTTGGCGAGCGCGTACGGGGAGGTGCCGAGGAGCGGCGCGTCCTCGACGAACGGGACGTCCTGGGCGCCGTAGGTCTCACCCGAGGAGAGGTAGATGAGGCGCGCGAGGGATGGCAGGTGCGCGAGCGCGGCGAGCGGCGCCTCGACGTGCTCGACGCGGTTCTCGTCGAGCGTCGCCCGCCGTGCGCCCGCCGCCCAGACCAGCGCGTCCCAGCCCGCGCCGCACACCCTCGCCACGTCGTCGTCGTGCTCGAGGACGCCGGCCTCGTGCCCCGCCGCCGCCACCGCGCTCACCGCCCGCGCGCCGATGAACCCGCGGCCACCGGCGACGAGCACCTTCATGCGATGCCCAGGACCTGGCGGTACCACGCGACCGCGCGCGGCAGCGCCTCCTTCATGCCGAAGCGCGGCTTCCAGCCGCCGAGCAGGCGGTGCGCCTTCGCGCTCGACAGGAACTGCTCGGGGATCTCGTTCGACGCCTCGCCGAGGATCACCGGCTCGAGGTCCTTGCGCCCGCACGCCTCGAGGATGACGTCGACCATCTGCACCACCGACAGCGGCTTGTCGTCGCTGAAGTTGAACGCCTGCCCGACGATCTCCGGCCGGTCCATGTTCTCGGCCAGCTCGAGGTACGCGGCCACCGCGTCCTCGACGTAGAAGTAGTCGCGCACGAACGTGCCGTCGCTGCGCACCAGCGGGCGCTCGCCGCGCAGCGCGCTGCGGATCGTCCCCGGCACCAGCCGGTTCCAGTTGAGGTCACCCGCGCCGTACAGGTTCCCGCAGCGCGTGATGCACGCCGGCACGCCGAACGATTCGTAGTAGCTGCGCGTGATGAGATCGGTGCAGCTCTTCGAGCAGTCGTAGGGGAAGCGGCCCTCGAGCGGCGCGTCCTCGTCGTACGGCAGCTTGGGCTGCGCGCCGTACGCCTTGTCGGAGCTCGCCACCACCACGCGCTTCACCTTCTTGGCGTTGCGGCGCGCCGCCTCCATCAGGTGGTACGTGCCGCGCACGTTGGCCTCGAAGGTGGCCAGCGGGTTGCGGTTCGCCGTCCCCACGATCGTCTGCGCCCCCAGGTGGAACACGCTCTCGATCTCGTACTCGTTGAGCGCGCGCTCGAGGAGCGGGTAGTCCTCGAGCTGGCCGCGCACGATCGTGACCTTCTCGTCGAGGCCGAGCTTGTGGAAGTGGCTGCGCGACACCGAGTCGCGTACCAGCGCGACCACGTCGGCGCCGCGCTCGACGAGCTCGCGGGTGAGGTGCGAGCCGAGGAGCCCGGTCGCGCCGGTGACGAAGACGGGTCGGTCGGTCCAGAAGCCCATTACCAGGTCCTCCACGGCGGCTTGCCGTCGTTCCAGTGCTCTTCGAGCCGGGTCAGATCGCGGAACGTGTCCATGCACTGCCAGAAGCCGTGGTGCGGATACACCATGAGCTGGCCGTCGGCGGCGCAGCGCTCGAGCGGCTCGCGCTCGAGCATCATGCTCTCGTCGTCCTTCACGTAGTCGAGGAACGCGCGCGAGAACACGAAGAACCCGCCGTTGATGTAGCCGCCCTCGACCTGCGGCTTCTCGCTGAACTTCTCGACCCGCTGGCCGTCGAGCAAGAGCTCGCCGAAGCGCGACGGCGGCCGCACGCCGGTCACCGTCGCCGCCTTGCCGTGCTGCTCGTGGAACGCGACCGTCGCCGGCACGTCGACGTCGGAGAGCCCGTCGCCGTACGTGAGCAGGAACCGGTCACCCTCGAGGAAGTGGGCCACGCGCGCGAGCCGCGCGCCGGTCATCGCGTGGAGCCCGGTGTCGACGCACGTGACCTTCCACTCGCGCATCGACGCGCCGTGGTACTGCACCTTGTTGGGCGCCGACAGATCGACGGTGAAGTCCGACTCCATCGCGGCGAAGTCGAGGAAGTAGCGCTTGATGACCTCGGCCTTGTAGCCGAGGCAGAGCACGAAGTCCTTGAACCCGTGCCCCGCGTAGAAGCTCATGATGTGCCAGAGGATCGGGCGGCCCGCGACCTCGATCATCGGCTTGGGCCGGTTCTCGGTCTGCTCGCGGAAGCGCGTGCCCTGACCTCCGCAGAGGATGACGACGGGGATGCTCATGGGGTCGACTCCGGGGTCATAGCAGCTCTCGGTACACGGCGGAAAGGTCGCGCACGTGGGCCGCGATCGAGTACTCCGCCTGCATCTTGGCGCGCCCCGCCGCCCCCATCGCCGCGCGCTCCGCCGGGCTCGTCGCCAGGCGCACGAGGTGCGCGGCCAGGGTCTCGACGTCGCGCTCGTCGGCCAGGAGCCCGGTCTCGCCGTGCGCGACCTGCTCGGGGATGCCGGCGTGGCGCGTCGCCACCACCGGCAGGCCGGCGGCGGAGCCCTCGCAGATGACCGTCGGCGTGCCCTCCTGATCGCCGTTCCGCGCGGTGCGGCTCGGCACCAGCAGGATGTCGGCCTCGGCCATCGCCGCCGCGACGCGCGTCGCCGGATCCGGCCACGCCACGTCGAGCGCGAGCTCGCGCGCCAGCTCCTGCAGCGCCGGCAACCCGGTGTCGCCGGTGCCGAGCACGACCACGCGCAGGTCGGCACCCTGATCGCGCGCCGCCGCGCACGCGCGCAACCCGTCATCGAAGCCCTTCTTCTCCACCTCCCGTCCGACCATCAGCACCGTCACCGGCCCGCCGGTGCGCGGCACCCGCTCGCCGCCGAAGCGCGACAGATCCACGCCGAGCCGCACGACGCGCAGCTTCTCGCGCGGGCAGCCCTGGGCCACGAGCGCGTCGCTCATGTGCTGCGACAGGACGCAGAAGCGATCACCACGGCGGAAGAGCTGCGCCCGGCGCAGCGCGTAGTGCCAGTACGTCGGATCGAGCCGCTTCCACGATCGCCACAGCGTGACGTCCTGCCCGTAGAAGCTGGTCACCAGCGGGACGCCGAGCTTTCGCGCCGCATACAGGCCGTGGACGCCGGTGTAGCCCATGTGCGCATGCAGGAGCTGCACGCCGCGTGCCCACGCGAAGAAACGTGGCGACCACGTCGTCACCCGGTAGAGCGCGGCGTTCCACGTGCCCCACGCCACGGCATCGAGCGAGGTCACGCGCTCCGTCGGGAACTTCGCCTCGCTGCGGCGCCGCAACGCGAACGCCGTCACGTCGAAGTCGGCGGCGGCCAGGGCGTTCATGCTCGTGTAGATGAACGTCTCCGACGGCGGCAGGAAGTTGTGGCGGATGAAGCCGACCGTCGGGCGCGCGCTCATGGGCCCTCCGGCCGCGGCCGGACGGCCCATGTCGATCGGCCTCCCTCGGCGAAGAACGCCAGCTCGGCCTGTACGGAGGTCGCTCGCTCGCGGACTCGCTCACTCATGTCAGAAACCCGGCGGCTGTCAGCTTTCAGGCGGACTGCGCGCGCGCGGCCGGGACCTGCGGCGAGCCCTGCGTCAGCGTCTCGACCATCCGCGTGAGCCCGTCGTCGAGCCCGACTTCGGCGGTGAAGCCGAGCTGCTCCTTCGCCCGGGTGACGTCGATGGCCACGCGGAAGGCTTCGCCTTCGCGGTACGGCCGCGCGCCGACGTCGAGGAGCGCGATCGCGCTCGGCCGCACGCGCTCGGCGATCTTGAGCGCCATGTCGAGCACGCTGGTCTCGACGCCGGTGCCGATGTTGTACGCACCCGCCGGCGCGTCGTCCTCGAGCGAGCGCACGACCGCGCGGGCCACGTCGTCGACGTACACCAGGTCGCGCGTCTGCTGCCCCGGCGTCATCGGATAGCGCCGGCGGTTGAAGAGCGACATCGTCAGCGTCGGCAGGAAGGTCGTCGGCGCCAGGCCGGCGCCGTAGACCCAGCACGGCCGCAGGATGATGGTGCGCGCGCTGGGCGCCGCCGCCGGCACCGCGTGCTCGCCGGCGATCTTGGCCTGCCCGAGCGGCGAGGCGCCGAGCAGCGGCGCGTCCTCGCGGAACGGCACGTCCTGGAGGCCGTACACCTCCGCCGAGGACATGTACACGATGCGCTGGAGCCCGGGCATCACGCGGATCGTCTTCACCGCGGCCTGCGCGTGGTCGGCGACGCACTGCTCGGCGGACACCGGGCGCCCGCCCGCCGCCCACACCAGCGCGTCGAAGCCTTGCGGCGCCAGCGTCGCGGTGTCACCGCGTCCGCTCGCGACCGCCTCGTGCCCGGCGGCCGACAGCCGCGCCACGATCTCGCGGCCGATGAAGCCGCGACCGCCAGCGACGAGGATCTTCATGGGGATCCGGCTCGTACCACGGGCTCCCCCCGGGCGGCAACCAGGGCCAGTTCATCCCGCCCAGGAAGGCAGCTCGATCAGCGTCTCGCCAACGCCGAGCATGTCGCGTTCCACCGTATTCAGATTGGTGATGTACCGGGGAAATCGGTCCTCTTGACCCACGGTGAAGTCCATCGCCGCCCGGAACGTAGACAGAAGCGCTCGATGATCGACATGGCCCAGCTCGATCATCGCCTCGATGTCGCTCACGTCATTGGCGTTGAATCGAGCCAGCTTGCTGACGACGACATCCACCACGTCGAGCACGTTGATCTCGAAATTCTTGAGCGTGGAGGAGATCGCTTCGTTCCTGCGCCAGCATGGTTGCTGGCGCAGGAACGGAAGGCCGTTGGGCACGAACTCGATGTACATCCGCCGGCGCTTGTGGAGGGGCGTGCCGCGGCCGGCGAGCGCGAGCAGTGCATCGCGCACGTCCTCCGCGATGGCGTGGCTCTCGAGGATGTCGCTGTCGTTCGTCGGACGCTCGTAGGCTACCTGCATCATCAACGCGCTGGCTCCCAGCACGTGCAGCGGTTGACGAACCGACGAGATCGTCCACAGCGCGTCGATCTCCTGGAAGAATCCCTCAAATATCGACACGCGCCCCCCTCAGTGCGGCGGCGAAGTCGTCGGGCTGCAGTCGTGTGATGACTCCCCACAAGCGGGAGATCGAGGACGCATCGCGAGTGACTTCCGCGATCGTCTTCTTGCTCCGAATCTCGGAGTCGAGGACATCCTGCACATCCGCGGCTGCGGGCTTCTGGGCGAAGAAGATCGCCGAGAGGAATTGTTCCAGGAGCACCTCGGCTCGACGATACCGGGATGCCCACGCTCGAGGCGGCCTCGTCGCTTGCTCCAGCCGGATCGCTTCGAGCGTATTCTCGACCAGCCACGCGAGTCGCTGTTCGAGACCGAGGGCCCGAGCATCGTTGCGCAGCTTCTTCAGGTTCAGGCTGTCGATGTGAAGCACGATGACGGGAGCGAGCGCGGTCATGAGTCTCGGTTCGCGCGTGGCCAGCGCTTCGATGATCACCGTGCTGAGCTCCGCAAGCTTCCTGGTCGGCAGGACGAGCTCACTTTCGTGCAGGTGCTGCGCTCCGAATCGCGCCAGGGCGTTCTGGATCTGTGTCGCGGCGTCGCGGGTGTCGACATCGAACACGCCAGCGTCGACGTTGAAGATCCGCATGAGCAGGAGCAATTGCTCGGCCGTGAGTGAGGCGACGCCACGTTCGACGTTGCTCACGTGACCCTGTGAGAGACCGAGTCGCGCTCCAAGCTCGGCCTGGGTCCACTGTCGCTCCTTGCGTAGCCGGGCCACGGATCCCCCAACCCGGGCCCGGAGTTTCCTCAGCTCCGTCAGCTCCTTGGACGTCATGGAATCTGAATTCTAATACAAGAATTACCAATGAAATATGAGAAGGGGTGGCCGGACGAACAATCAATAAAAATCAATTGGTTGTGAACGGAGGTCAACCGTCAACGGGCCAGGGCCTCGCCCGAGCCGGGGCGCTTGCCGAACGAGACCTGCACGAGCTGCCGGGTGGCGTAGTAGGGCAGGGCGGCGGTGAAGCCGAGGATCCCCAGCGTTCGCCGCCACCAGGTGTCGTGCGCCAGCGAGTCGACCGAGATCCACGAGCACGTCCACCACCAGCCGGCGAGCACGTAGAGCGGGTAGAGCGCGCGCACGCGCGTCGGGTAGTAGCGCCCGAGGATGTGGTGCACGAACGTCATCATCCGGCGGTAGAAGCCGGGCGCGCCCGCCTTGCGCTTGGCCAGGCCGCCGCCCAGGTCCATGCGCCGGCGCAGGCGCGCCGACGGGTCGAAGCTCAGGTACTCGCCGTCGGGGAGCCCGCGCGAGACGCGGATGCCGAGCGACGCCTCGTCCTCGATCGGCGTGTCCTCGTCCCAGCCGCCGAAGCGCGTGAACACGCTCCTGCGATACGCGCCGCCGGTGCCGTGCACGTAGTCGACGCCGTCGATCGGCGCGTCGTAGCGCGGGTACGTCGTCGGCAGCTTGAGCAGCCGCGAGAAGCGCATGCAGCGCGAGCGCGCGAGCCAGCGATATGTGCCGCTGATCGTCTCCTCGTCGCCCCAGTAGTGACGGCAGGTGAGGCCCATGCACGCGGGGTCGGCGAGGAAGCGCGCCTCGATCCTGGCGAGGAAGTCGCTGCCGACCGGCACGTCGTCGTCGTCGACGAACACGAGCACGTCGCCGCGCGCCGCCACCATGCCGGCGTTGCGCGCCTTGGCCCCACCGAGCGGCCCCGAGCGCAGCACGCGCAGGCGCGGGTCCTCCTCGAGCTTCGCCAGCCGCGCCGCGGCCTCCGCGGGCTTCTCGGTCGACTGCTCGACCACGACGATCTCGAAGCTGTCGTGCGCCTGCGCGAGCAGCACGTCGAGCAGCTCGCACAGCGCGGGCAGCCGGTTGTAGGACCGGATGATCACGGAGACGCGCGGCGACGACATGAACGACCTCGTATCGCTCAACCCGGCGCGCGGCGCAACCGGGGGACGGTCACTCGCGGGATCCATGGGCATCGGCATTCGAGTAACGCGCGTCACGTGACGCGCGTTGCACCGTGCGAGGTCCACCGGCACTGTCGTTCGATCCTCGGGTTTGCCTACAGGTCACCGTGGGGTCTCGGGGAGCAAGCGCGCACGGCCTTCGAACCGGCATGGTCGACGCCTATCCTGAGCATCCCGGGAGCCCGCGCTGCATGTCGTGGCGCGCAACCGGCCTAGCCATGGAGGACCCAGATGAAGAGACTCGCCTTGATTGCGCTCGTAACTGGCTCACTCGTCGCCTGCGGCGGTGACGACGAAGGCGGCACGGACGTCGACGCGCCGAACGTGGACGCCGCCACCGATGCCCAGGACATCGATACGCCGCCGGCGCCGTCCTACTTCGGATCGATCTCGCTGCTCGAGGCCGCGGTGTTGAACCCGGGCACCGGTGGGACGTTCTTCGGCCAGGGTCCGCAGGTGTCGATCTCGCTCACGAGCAGCGCCGATGTCCCCGGTCCGGTCATGCAGGAGATGCCAACCGCGATCGGCTGCAAGGTCTGGGAGTACACCCCGGCGCAGGCCCTCGCGGCCGCGACAGGTGCCGACGAAGGCACGGTCGCGTTCGCGCTGACCGGGACCGCGGCCCCGACGATCCCGACCTGCGCGTTCTCGGCGGGCGTCGGCTACACGTGCCCCGAAACGGCCACGGCTGGAAGCGGCGGCGTCATCTCCCCCAGCGGGACGGCTGGCGTCGCCGTCTTGACGGACGCCGATAACACCTTCGTCGACAGCAACTCGCTCGGGCGCTACGTTCGCATCTCGGGAGCGACCAACGCCGCCAACAACGGCGTCTTCCCGATCACGGCGCGGCCGAGCCCGACGTCGCTCGCCTTCGCCAATCCTGCGTTCGTGGCCGAGACCCTTCCGGCCGCGGCGACCCACATCAACATCTATGGCGTGGGCCCCATCCCGAACGCCGCTTCTCCGGATCCCGGATTCCTTCGTGACGACAACCAGGTCACCGTCACGTTCACCGCGGGTGGTGGCAACCACTTCGAGACGTTCACGTCGACGACCGGCTCGCAGACCCTGGGCGACGACTTCGACCTCGACATGGCCGAGCTCAACAAGCTGAACGGGATCCCGAAGGATGGTACCGCGTTCACCATCACCTGCGACGCGGCGGAGTGCCCGCTCGGTAGCGCCGCCGGCACCGTGCTCAACATCGTCACCACCGACGCCCCGACCACGGGCCTTTCTCCGTTCGCGATGCCGCCGCCGATGACCAAGCAGGTGAAGATCCGCTGCGCCGTCCTCGGCTCCGGCGCCCTCACGGTGCCCGCCGCCTACTCGGCGTTCCTGCAGAACGCCGGCGCGACGCGTATCCAGGCGTCGTTCATCCGCGGCGCGTTGCTCGGCGGGGGCCCCGACAACGTCTCGGTGGTCGCCGGTCACGCGATCGTCGGCTTCACGAACTGACCCGTGGCTCAGGCGCCGGGGAGCGTCGCCGGCGCCTGGCCCATCTCACGATCCACGAGGTCCAGGAAGCGCTGGATCTCCTGGTGGTGGGCCGTGTCGTCCGTCGGCTCGTGGCGGCCGAGCAGTCGCTCGACCGGCGCGGTGTTGCTGCGCCAGGTCTTCATCGACGCCTCGATGAAGCCGTCGGGGGTCGATTCGAACTTCAGGAGCCCGGCGACCACGTGCCCGCGGCCGATGACGAGGGCCACGGCCTGGGCGGGTCCGGTCAGCTCCTTCATGCGCCGCAGCTCGTCGTCGTCGAGGAGCCGCGCGCTGTCGGGCGCGACCGAGCTCGCCGCCTGCGTGACCTCGCGGATCACGAGCGCCAGCCGCTCGAGCGCCGCGGGGACGTCGAGGCGGCGCCGCTCGGCCTCGCCGACGAGGCCCGAGAGCCGATGCGCGACCTGTCGCGCGGATTCGGCCAGAGATGGAATCGACACCGGGCTCTCCTTCACCATCCCGCCACCATGCCACCCGGACGGCCTCCCGGCGAGGGAGTTCTCAGAGTTTGCGGCCGGTGAGCGCGAAGGTCGACGAGGTCGAGTAGCCGCGGACGTTGACGTAGATCTTGGCCGGGGCGGCGAGGCGGACCTCGCAGCGCTCGTTCGAGCCGCTCTTGTAGGGGCGGCAGTCGTACGTGCTGGTGGTCGGCTCGGCGCCGACGCGGACGTAGAGGTCGGCGTCGTTGGTGCCGGTCATCTCGAAGGCGTAGGTGCCGGCGGCGAGCGTCGGCGTCTCGAACTTCTGGACGGCGTTCTTGGCCAGGGTGCCGTTGCCCGACAGGCCCGCCCACGCCTCGGGCTGACCGCCGCCGCCCGGGGTGAACGTGTTGTCGTGCTCGCCGGTCACCAGCACCACCTGCGAGCGGTCGACGCCGGCGAAGATCTGCTCGTAGGTCTTGGGCGCGGCGTGGTTGGCCAGGCCGCGGAACAGCGCCATCGTCGCGTTCGGCATCGACGAGAAGTAGGACGGCATGGCGTTGGTGACGATGTCGACGTACTTGGTGCCGGCCGGGTCGTCGGGGTTGACCGCCGCGTGCGCGGTGAGGATCGAGCCGTCGACGTACGCGTACGTGTCGCAGCCGTTCTCGAACATGATGAGGTACTGACCGGCGACCCACTTGCCCGAGCGCGACAGCGCGCGGACGTTGGCGCCGAGGCCGGCGTGACCGTTGTAGACGATGAGGTCGGCGCGGGTCGACAGGTTCTCGTACTTGGTGCGGAACGCCGTCGTGTTGAGCGCGGTGCGCACGTTGTCGGTGAGCAGCGCGTTGACCTTGATCTTCTTGCCGTCGGGGAGCGTGGCGTTCCACTCGATGTCGGTGACCGCCACGCCCGGCGACGACGGGACCGTCGCCGGCAGCGACGTGACCGTGTACCTCGAGAGCTCCGTCTTCATCGAAGCGACGAAGCGGTTGTACGCGTCGATGCCCGCGTCCGACGACGTCGCGCCGTCCTCGTACTTGCCGAAGATCGCGACGACGTTGAGGGTGTCGTCCTCCCAGATCTTGTGGAACTCGGGGAACATCCCCGTCGTGTTCGTCGGCGACAGCGACGCCGAGGCCGTCACGCGCAGCACGCGCTCGGCGGCGAGCGAGCAGCCCGACCGCGCCGGGCGGTAGTAGTACCACATGCTCCCCGAGTCGACGTCGTGCGCGCCCCAGTCGACGCAGGTGTGACCGTAGTCGGTCGCGAACTTCTCGATCTCCGCGTAGCTCATGTCCCGGGGGAAGACGAGGTCGACGCTCGACGGCGGGTTGCGCTTGTCGCCCCAGGCGACCGGCATCTTCGCGTGATAGGTGATGCGGGTCTTGCCGCCCGCGGCCTCGCTCTTCACGTTGGTGAGCTCGACCTTGTCGAGCCGGCCGACCGAGTTCTTCCCGTTCAGCTGACCGATCGTGTAGAGGAGCTGGTCCTTCACGGTCTGCTGCGCGTTCCACGACGAGTCGGTGAGGAGCTCGCCGTCGAACTCGATCTCGATGAAGACGGCGGCCGCGCTGGAGTCGGTCTTGCCGTCCTCGTCCTTGACGATCTCACCCTCGAGGAAGTCGTCGTCCTCGGTGGTGCAGTTGGTGAGGGGGGCCGCGCAGGTGGCGGCGAGGAGGAGGGCGGGGAGGCGCTTCATGGGGGATCTCCTGGAGACGCGCCCTCCTTCAGCAAGCCCGGTGCCACCGCGAAGAAGGCACAAGTGTCCGGGATGACGGTGTGAATCCGCGGCTAACCCAGTCGCCAGGCTCCGGTCCTGGTCAGGCGCCGGCGCCCCGGGAGGTCACATGATGTCGGGGGGATGTCGGGGGACGCCGGTGTCCCGGTGTTATGACGCGAGGCCGGGAGGAGCTCTGCCATGCGTCGCCTGCGTCTCGCGCTCGCCATCGCCACCGTCGTGCTCGTCGCCTGTGACGGGGGCGGCAGCCACGATCACGTCGACGCCTCGAACAACGGCGCCGACGACGCCGCCGCCACGGACGGCAACAACGTCGACGCCTCCGGCAACTCGAACGTCGACGGCGGGCTCCCCGGCTCCGACGGCGGCGGGCTGCCCGGTTTCGACGGCGGCATCCCCGGCTGGGATGGCGGCATTCCCGGCTTCGACGGTGGGCTGCCGAGCTTCGACGGCGGGCTGCCGAGCTTCGACGGCGGGCTGCCGAGCTTCGACGGCGGGCTGCCGAGCTTCGACGGCGGCTTCCCGAGCTTCGACGGCGGTCTGCCCTTCTGATCCCGTCATCGGGCTGATCGCCACCCGGCTGCGCCCGTGGCTGAGCGCTCCGTGCCCCGAGGCCCGAAGCCCGAGGCCCGAGGCCCGTGTGTGCACATGCGCGTAGCGCATGCGCGCGCACGCTGGTACGCATTGCAGATGCGTCCCCTCCACATCGTGGCCGCCGCATGGGTGTTGTCGTGCGGTGGCGCTAATCCGGCTCCGGTCGCGCCGACGACCACGAGCGCCGCGACGACCACCGACCCCGGCACCACGCCGGCGGAGCCCGCCGCGCCCGAGGAGCCCCGGCTCCCGCTCTGGTCCGCCGTCAAGAAGGGCGTGCTCCCCAACGGCGTCACCTACTACGTGATGCGCCACGAGCAGCCGCGCCAGCGCGCCGCGCTCTGGCTCGCCGTCGACGCGGGCTCGCTCCAGGAGGACGACGACCAGCAAGGGCTCGCCCACTTCGTCGAGCACATGGCGTTCAACGGCACGCGCTCGTACCCCAAGCAGGCGATCATCGACTACCTCGAGAAGGTCGGCATGGAGTTCGGCCCCGACGTGAACGCGTTCACGTCGTTCGACGAGACGGTCTACCAGCTCCAGGTTCCCACCGACGATCCCGAGTTCGTCACCAAGGGCCTCGACATCCTCCATGAGTGGGCCGGCGGCATCTCGTTCGACAAGGTCGAGGTCGACAAGGAGCGCGGCGTCGTCCTCGAGGAGTGGCGCCTGGGTCGCGGGCCGTGGCGCCGCGTCTTCGACAAGCAGGCGCCGGTGCTCTTCGCCGGCACGCGCTACGCCAAGCGGCTGCCGATCGGCCAGCCCGACGTCATCAAGAACGCGCCGCGCGAGACCCTGCGCCGCTACTACGAGGACTGGTATCGCCCCACGATGATGGCGGTGATCGTCGTCGGCGACGTCGACCCCGACGCCGTCGTCCAGCAGATCCGGTCGCGCTTCGAGGACCTGCGCGCGCCGCACCGGGTGCGCCCGCGCATCACCGCGGAGCCGCTCCAGGTGAAGGGCACGCAGGTCTCGATCGAGACCGATCCCGAGCTGCCGCGCACCTCGGTCGCGATCCACAACCTCTTCCCCCACCGCCCCGAGCGGACGAAGAGCTCGTTCCGCGAGAAGATGATCGACCGCCTCTACCACGAGATGCTCAACCAGCGCCTCGGCGAGCTACGCCGCCGCCCGACGGCGCCGTTCGTCTGGGCCGGCTCGTCGACGGGCGACATGACCCGCCAGTTCGAGGCGTTCTCGCGCTCGGCGACGGCCAAGGACGGTCAGGCCGAGGCGACGCTCGAGACGCTCCTCGTCGAGGTCACGCGCGTCGAGCGCCACGGCTTCACGCCGACCGAGCTCGAGCGCGCCAGGCTCGCCGTCCTCACCGACGCCAACCAGAGCGCCGCCGAGGCCGACAAGGAGGAGTCCTACTCCTACGCCAGCGAGATGACGCGCAACTTCTTCGAGGGCGAGTTCATGATCGGCCGCCAGGCCGAGGCCGACCTCTGGAACGAGCTCGTCCCCGGCATCACGCTCGACGAGGTCAACGCCGCCGCGCGCACGTGGGGTGACTCCGACGCGCGCGTCATCCTCATCTCGGGCCCGACCGGCGCGCCGCTCCCGACCAAGGCGCGCGTCCTCGAGCTCGCCGCCGCGATCGACCAGAAGCAGCTCGAGCCGTGGGCGGACGCCGCGCCCACCGAGCCGCTGCTGGCCGCGCCGCCGGTCGCCGGCACCATCGCGCGCGAGAAGACGATCGCCGAGATCGGCGTCACCGAGTGGACGCTGTCGAACGGCGCGCGCGTCGTGCTCAAGCCGACCGACTTCGAGAACCAGGTCGTCCACCTGTCGGCGTCGAGCCCGGGCGGGATGGCGCTCCACGACGATCGTGACTTCTACAGCGCGCGTGCCGCCGACGACATCGCCGCGGTCTCCGGCGCCGGCGCGCACGCGGCCGAGGCGATCGAGAAGCTGCTCGCCGGCAAGACCGCCGTCGCCGGCACGTGGATCGCGGACTACGAGGAAGGCGCGTGGGGCCGCGCCGCGACCGCCGACCTCGAGACGATGTTCCAGCTCGTCCACCTGCGCATGCGCGGCGCGCGCCGCGACGAGGCGGCGTTCGCCGCGTGGCGCGAGGGTCAGGTCTCGTTCCTCAAGAACCGGACGCTCCTGCCCGAGACGGTGTTCCGCGACGAGATGCAGCGCATCCTCACCAAGGATCACCTGCGCCGCCGCCCGCCGGCGGTGGCCGATCTCGAGAAGATCGACCTCGATCGCGCGCTCGCCATCTACGACGCGCGCTTCGCCGACGTGAGCGACTTCACGTTCACGATCGTCGGCGCGTTCGATCCGGCCGCGGTGCGCCCGCTGGTCGAGACGTACCTCGCCAGCCTCCCCGGCAAGGGCCGCAAGGAGAAGCGCAAGGACGTCGGCATCCGCAACCCGCGCGGCGTCATCACCAAGGTGATGCACGGCGGCACCGAGCCCAAGGCGTCGGTGCAGATCACCTTCCACGACGACGAGCGGTGGAGCCGCGAGAAGGAGATCGACATGGGGATCCTCGCCGAGGTGCTGCGCATGCGTCTGCGCGAGATCCTGCGCGAGGACATGGGCGGCGTGTACGGCGTCGGTGCGTGGGGCTACATCACGCGCGCCCCGCGCCAGGTGCGCACGTTCGGCGTCAACTTCGGCTGCGCGCCCGAGAACGCCGAGGCGCTCAAGCAGGCGGTGTTCGACGAGATCGTGCGCCTGCAGAAGAGCGGCATCGACCAGAGCTACCTCGACAAGATCAAGGAGCAGCGGCGACGCGCGTTCGAGACCGACGTGCGGCGGAACGGCTGGTGGCAGAACCGCCTCGACGAGGCCTACGACTTCGGCGACGACCCGCGCGAGGCGCTGGATCTCGACGCCGTGCTCGAACGGGTCACCAGCGACCACGTGAAGAAGGCGGCGCGGCGCTTCCTCGACGACGACAAGTACGTGACCGGCGTGCTCCTGCCGCAGCCGCAGCCGCAGCCGCAGCCGCAGCCGCAGCCGCAGCCGTAGGCGCGCTCACTTGCCGAGGTCGAACGCGAGCCCGACGTCGACCTGCGGGCCGTAGTGGTGGTCGGCGGCGAACGCGTCGCCGATGCGGGCCGAGAGGTGCGCGCCGCTGCCGAGGTCGACGGTCGCGCCGGCGGCGGCGGCGAACACCGCGCCGGTGGCGTTGGCCTGGACGCCCGGGTCGTCCTCGTTGCCGCCGACGTACACCGACGACGGGACGTCGCTCTCGCTGGCGAGGCCGAACGAGCCGAAGAAGGTCACCGCGCCGCGCTTGATGCTCGGCACGAGCGCCGCGCGGAAGAGGAAGGCCTCGTCGCGCGACAGGTTGCTGCCGTTGCGATAGATCGGCGACGACTCGCCGCCGAGGTTGAGCGCCCAGCCCAGGCGCAGGCCCTCGCTGGTCGGGTGCGTCGAGCCGCGCACCGCGAGCGCCACCCCGATCACCGGCTCGTCGGGCGCGGCGACCGGCACGCCGTCGCGGGACACGCTCGTCGGCGACCACGCGCTGTCGATCTCGAGGCCGACGTCGACGAGCTCGCCGGCCTTGAAGCGGAGGGCGCCGCCCGCCTGGTTGCGGGCGACGGCCGCGGCGCTGTCGCCGTCCCGGCGCGGCGCGGCGTTCTCGACGGCCGACGACGTGGTCGTCGTCATGTGGCCCTCGACGCGGACGCTCTGGTCGAGCGGCTGCCCGTCGTGGAGCGCCGCGCGCGGCGTCGCGACGGTGCCTTGCTGCGAGAAGGTGTACGAGTCGGTGGCGGACCCGGCGAGGGCGAGGACGGCGGCGGCGAGAAGGGCGAAGCGGAGCATGTCCGCGGTTGATTACAGGATCGGTGCCATCCGCCAGTCGCCAGTCATGTCACGCACTTGTCACGGCCGCTGATGGAAGGCTGACACCGGCCGACGTCGCGAATCCTGACAGGGATGTCCGGAAGCGAGGCCACAAGTGAAGGCGAATCGCGAAGATGTACATCCATTATTCGAACTCGATACGAGCCGGAAACGTCGGGCTCGTAGCGTGTCTCCCGTTGACCGCGCACATGTCAGGACCCCGCGCGGCGGAGGACACGCCATGAGACAGCTTGCTCGATTCCCGTGGGCCGCCATCCTCGGCCTGACCCTGATCGCCGCCCTCGCCCTGTTGCCGGGCGTGGCGCTCGCGCAGGACGCACCGCCGGCCGACCCGGCCGCCGCGCCGGCCGTCGAGCCCGCGGGCCCCACGATCGAGCAACGCCTCGCGAACCTGGAAGCGTACGTCACCAACGGCGTGCCCGACGCCGAGGGCGGCGCGCTCGGCGCCACGGCCGGCGCCGGTCACAACGCCTGGATGATGACGTGCGCGGCGCTCGTCCTCTTCATGACGCTGCCCGGCCTCGCGCTGTTCTACGGCGGCCTGGTCCGCCGCAAGAACGTGCTGTCGGTGCTGGCGCAGTGCTTCGGCTGCGCCGGCGTCGTCACGGTGCTCTGGTGGGCGATCGGCTACAGCCTCGTCTTCGACAGCGGCAGCTCGATCCTGGGCGGCACCAGCTTCGCGTTCTTCGAGGGCGTGACCGCCGCGCCCAACGGCGCGTACTCCGCGTGGGTCTCGCAGAACGTCTTCGCGATGTTCCAGATGATGTTCGCGATCATCACGCCGGCCCTCATCGTCGGCGCGATCGCCGAGCGCATGAAGTTCTCGGCGGTGATGGCGTTCGTCGTGCTCTGGATGTTCGCCATCTACTTCCCGCTCGCCCACATGGTGTGGGGCGGTGACGGCCTCATGAACGGCGTGTGGAACGCCAACGCGTCGATCAAGTCGATCGACTTCGCCGGCGGCACCGTCGTGCACATCAACGCCGGCATCGCCGGTCTCGTCGCCGCCCTGATCGTCGGCCGCCGGGTCGGCTACGGCCGGGAGATCATGGCCCCGCACTCGCTCACGATGACCATGATCGGCGGCGCCTTGCTCTGGGTCGGCTGGTTCGGCTTCAATGCAGGCTCCGCCCTCGAAGCCGCCGGCACTGCCGCACTCGCCATGGTCAACACCTTCGTCGCAACTGCAGGTGCCGCACTCGCCTGGATGGTCGCCGAACAAGTCGAAAAAGGTAAGCCCAGCCTGCTCGGCCTCATCTCGGGTGCTGTTGCGGGTCTCGTTGCCGTCACGCCGGCAGCCGGGCTTGCGGGCCCCATGGGTTCGATCGTGCTCGGCCTCGTCGCCGGTCTGGTCTGCTACATCTTCTGCTCGGTCATCAAGAACCGCGTCGGCTACGACGACTCGCTCGACGTCTTCGGCGTTCACGGCGTGTGCGGCATCGTCGGCGCCCTGCTGACCGGCGTGTTCAACTCGCAGTCGCTGGGCGGCCCGGGCCTGGTCACCGACTGGGTCACGGCCTCGGTGGGCAGCAACGGCGTCGGCGCCCAGGTGTGGATCCAGCTCAAGGCGGTGCTGCTGACCATCGTCTGGTCGGGCGTGGTCTCGGTGATCGCCTACAAGATCGTCGACCTGACCGTCGGCCTGCGCGTGCCGGAAGACGAGGAGCGCGAAGGCCTGGACATCACCTCGCACGGCGAGACGGCCTACAACAAGTGATATTCCGGACACCGGGCCCTCGCGGGCCCGGCGCCGGAATATCTCGCCGCGTTGGAACGGACAGGCTTCGCCTGCCGCTCAACGCGGCGCTTTTTTGTGGTGTGCTCAAAGCCGCTGACAGAAATCGATCAGGTGTTGCCGGAACCACCGGTGGCCGGCGTCGGGCTCCAGCGACTCGTGCCAGATCAGGTAGACCGGAAACTGCGGCACGCGCAGCGGCAGCGGTCGATCATTTCGCTGGCCTGCACGATCAGCGGCAACGTGATGCACCGCTGCGGCCCGCCCTTGGCCAGCGCCAGGTCGATCTGGCCTTCGCGCCATTCGGCGCGCAGCGGCGCCCCGCCGTCGGTGCGGGTGGATGCGGACGTGCGGCCCCACCTCGGCCGGCTTCTTGGTGCGTGCCGCTGGCCGCATGCCCTGGTCCCGGCGCTCGAACAGCGGATCTCCCGGGCGCTCGCGCAGCCGCGCCAGCGCATTGCCGACCGTGGGCTGCGACAGGCGGTGCCGGCCTCCGACGCCGACGGCATTCCGATCACCTACGAATCGGGCCCGCGCGAGCTGTTCAGGCTGATCGCGCTTTCGCCCGAGGAGACGCGCGGCTTCGTGCAGGTGCAGTTCCAGCTCGACCGCCCGCCGGGCGAGCGGCTGGGCACCATCGGCAGCAGGATGCAGCCTCAGGCGACCGGGTGACGGCGGCGCAGGCCCTCCCGAAGGCCGGCAGCCTCCTAGAATGACGACCATCCGCCTCGCCGAGCCGAGTCTGCATGGTCCCCCACCTGATCACCGCCCTCACCGGGCCCATCAACGAACTCGAGCAGCGTGTCCTCGAGTCCATGCCCGCCATCGAGCGCTGGTTCCGGCTCGAATGGATGGAGCACACGCCGCCGTTCTACTGCTCGGTGGACCTGCGCAACGCCGGCTTCAAGCTGGCGCCGGTGGACACCGACCTCTTCCCCGAGGGCTTCAACCACCTCACGCCGCAGATGCTGCCGCTGGCGGTGCAGGCCGCCATGGCGGCGATCGAGAAGATCTGCCCCGAGGCCAAGAACCTGCTGCTGGTGCCCGACCAGCGCTGCGGCAACCCCTTCTACCTCGAGCACTTGCAGCGCCTGGTGCAGGTGTTCACGCAGGCCGGTCTGAACGTGCGCCTGGGCACGGCCGACCCGGCGCTGACCGGGCCGAGGCCCCTGGCCCTGCCCGACGGCGGCGAACTGGTGGTGGAGCCGCTGCTGCGCAAGCGCACGCGGCTGGGGCTGAAGGACTTCGACCCCTGCACCATCCTGCTCAACGACGACCTGCGCGGCGGCGTGCCGCGCGCGCTGCAGAACCTGCACGAGCAGTACCTGCTGC
>DDTA01000010.1:24516-79478 GCA_002344285.1 Myxococcales bacterium UBA2376 | reverse complement strand
CCGCGACCCCAGAGCAGCCAGGTCGGGACGGCGAGCGCGCCCAGCTCGCCGGGTGTCGGCGCGTCGGCCGCCGTGGCGGTGCGCAGGAGGTCGCGGACGGCGGTGCGCGCGGACTGCTCGATCAGCTTGCGCGCGACGAGGCGCGCGGCGGGCGGGCGCTGCTCGCACACGCGCTCGAGGAAGCGGACGGCGTCGGCGGGCGTACGCAGGTCGAACGCGCGGCGGATCGCGGCGGTGGCGTCGTCGTCGACGGGCGCGGCGGCCGGCGAGATCAGCACGAGCCCGCGGACGCGCTCCGGATGGGCGAGCGCGTAGCGCAGCGCGGTGACGCCGCCGAGCGAGTTGCCGACGAAGATCGCCGGCTCGCGCACGAGCCGATCGAGCGCCTGGGTCATCGAGGCGACGTGCAGCGATGGCGTGTACTCGGCGCGCGGCGGCGTCGAGAGGCCGTGGCCCGCCGCCTCCACCATCGTCACCTCCCGCACGTGTGGGCGCAGGCGGCGCATCACGGGCACGAACGTCGCCGCGCTGTCGGAGAGGCCGTGGAGCCACACGATCGGCGGCAGGTGGCCGCGCCCGGGCGCGACGTAGGCGTGGTGGCGCGCGACGCCGGTGTCGACCGCACGCGAGGTGACGCCGCCCGCGCGCAGGAGCACGCGGACCGCGCGATCGACCGGCGAGCTCACGCCGGGGCCTTGCGGGCGAGGAGCCGCTCCGCGACCTTCGGGCTCAGGCGGAGGAACGACTCCGGCGCCAGACGCTTGAGCCGCCACATCCAGCGGCCGTCGGCCTGCGGCGCGATGAAGAGCGCGTCGGTCTCGACGCCGGCGAGCGTGGCGCGCGCGATCGACTCGGCGGTGACCTTGCTCTTCTCGACGAGCCCGCGGGCCGCGGCGCGCAGGACCTCGTCGGTCGAGGTGCGCTGCGACTTCACCAGGTTGGTGCGGAAGAACGTGGGACAGAGGACGCTCACGCCGACCCCGAACGCCGCGAGATCGGCGTGGAGGGTCTCGGAGAGCGCGATGACCGCGGCCTTGGTCGTGTTGTACGGCGCCATGCGCGGCGGCGAGAGCAGGCCCGCGGCCGAGGCGACGTTGACGATGTGGCCGCGGCGCTGGCGCTCGAGGCGCGGCGCGAAGACGTGACAGCCGTGGATCACGCCCCACAGGTTGACGTCGATCGCCCAGCGCCAGTCCTCGATGGGGACGTCGCCGACCTTGCCGGCGACGGCGACGCCGGCGTTGTTGACGACGAGGTCGGCGCCGCCGAGCACGCGGTCGGCGGTGGCGGCGAGCGCCTCGACGTCGGCGAGCTGGGTGACGTCGCAGCGCACGGCCTGGACGTTCGGGCCCGCGCGTTCGGCGATGGCGCGCGCCGACGCCTCGTCGATGTCCGCGGCCACGACGCGCGCGCCGCGGGCGGCGAGCATCGTGACCAGCGCGGCGCCGAGGCCGCTCCCTCCGCCGGTGACGACGGCGCGCGTATCGCTTCCGAGCTTCATCTTGGTTCCCTCTTGGTCATGCGGCTCTGCCGCGCTGCGTGGCGTCCGGTGCGATCGTCGCCGGCAGCTCGTCGCGCCGGCGCAGGATGTAGTCGGCGGGGCGCATGCGGGCCGTGCGCGCGGCGAACTCGACGGTGAAGCCCGGCCAGAGCGTCGTGTTCTTGCCCGCGGCGTTCTGGTACCAGCTCTTGCAGCCGGACATCCACACCGTGCCGGCGAGGCGGCGCTGCATCTCGTCGTTGAACGCGCGCACGACCTCGGGGCGGGGCTCGATGGTCGCCGCGTCGCGCGCGCGCATCGTGCGCAGGCACGACATCACCAGGCGCACCTGGCTCTCGATCATGAAGATGATCGAGTTGTGGCCGAGGCCGGTGTTGGGGCCGACGAGGGTGAAGAGGTTGGGGAAGCCGGCGGCCATCGTGCCCAGGTACGCCTCGGGATCGCGGCGCCACGCCTCGCCGAGGTCCACGCCGCCGCGGCCGAGGACCTTCATGCCGCCGATGTAGTCGTGGACGTCGAAGCCGGTGCCGAAGACGATCGCGTCGACCGCGCGCTCGCGGCCGTCGGCCGTGACGACGCCGGCGCGGGTGATCGCGCGAATGCCGTCGGTGACCACCTCGACGTTGTCGCGCGCGAGCGCGGGGTAGTAGTCGTTCGAGATGAGGATGCGCTTGCAGCCCATCACGTAGTCGGGCGTGAGCCGGGCGCGCAGGGCCGGATCCTTCACCTGCGCGTGCAGGTGGCGCAGCGCGAGGGGCTGGAGCCACTCGAGGAGCTGGGGGCGGATCGTGAACGGCAGCGCGCGCAGCTCGTGACCGGCGTAGAGGCGGGCGCGGTGCAGCGCGCGCAGCCCGGGCACGCGGCGGAAGAGCCGCTTGTCGCGCGCCGAGAAGACCTGCTCCTGGCGGGGGAGGATCCACGGCGGCGTGCGCTGGAAGAGGTGGAGCTTGGCGACGCGCGGCGCGAGCTGCGGCACGAACTGGATCGCGCTCGCGCCCGTGCCGATGACGGCGACGGTCTTGCCGTCGAGCGGCGCGTCGTGATCCCACTGCGCCGAGTGCCAGGTGCGGCCGGCGAAGGTCTCGAGGCCGGGCAACGACGGCACCAGCGGGCGGCTGAGGCCGCCGATCGCGGCGACGAGGACGTCGCCGGTGAAGGCTCGCCCGTCCTTCGTGTGCACGGTCCAGGTCGCCGCGCGCTCGTCGTATGCGGCGGCGCTGACGTCGGCGGAGAAGCGGACCTTCTCGTGGAGCCGGTAGTGCGCGGCGCAGCGCTCGATGTAGGCGCGGATCTCCGGCTGGGGCGCGTAGGTCTGCGACCAGTCGGGGTTGGGGAAGAACGAGAACGAGTAGAGGTGCGCCGGCACGTCGCAGGCGCAGCCGGGGTAGTGGTTGTCGCGCCAGGTGCCGCCGATCGCGTCGGCGCGCTCGAGGATGACGAAGTCGTCGATGCCGGCCTCGAGCAGCTTGATGGCCATGCACAGGCCGGCGAAGCCCGAGCCGACGATGACGACACTGTATTCGTTCGCGCCGGCTCGGCCTTCGGCCTTGGCCGCTTCGTCGCGGGCGCTACCCCGGAGCTCGCTTCGCTCGCGGCCCCACTCCTCGCGGCTGGCGCTCACCGGGTGCTTGTGCGCGCTCACTGGACCCACGCTCCGCGCAGGTTGGCGCGCAGCTCGCCAGCGTCGCCGAAGAGGCGCTCGCGCCATGTGTCGAGCAACGCGGCGGTGTCGCGATCGTCCGGGTGGAAGCCGGGCCGGAAGTACTGGAGGTACGCGGGCACGAGGCGCGTGAACCAGCCCGGGTAGATCCAGGCGTGGCCGGCGCCGCGTAGCCAGCGCCACGGCTTCCAGAGGAGCCGGCGCTCGGCGAGGAAGTGGGCCTGCACCCAGAGCGTGAACGCGAAGAAGATGATCGTCGTGAGCAGCATGATGCCGGCGCGGCGCGCGTAGCCGCCGCCGGCCGCCCGGTAGACGTCGAACGCCACCGCCTTGTGCTCGCTCTCCTCGAGCGCGTGCCACACCCAGAGCGGGCGGATCGTCGGGTGCATGCCGTCGCGCATGCCTTCCTCGCGCAGCGCGGCCTCGGCCATCATCGCGGTGAAGTGCTCGAGCGCGCAGGTGGCGGCGAGCTGCGAGCGCCGGGGGAGGGCGCGGCGCACGAAGCCGAGGAGCCGCTTGAGCTGGCCCTCGAGCTTCACCGACGAGGTGTAGCCCTGGGCGAGGAACATCTGGTTGAACGCGCGGTGCTCCTTGCCGTGCATCGCCTCCTGACCGATGAAGCCGGTGACGGCGGCGTCGAGCTTCGGATCGCGGACGTGGTGGCGCAGCGCCTTCACCGAGTCGACGAAGAAGCGCTCGCCTTCGGGGAAGAGCAACGAGAGCGAGTCGAGCAGCGTCGAGACGTACGCGTCGTCCTGGTACCAGTCGATCGGGACGTGCTGGGGATCGAAGTCGAAGTCGACCTGGCGGCGTGGGATGTCGGCCGAAACAGCGGGGTTCGTGGCGAGGGCGGCGACCATGAGTACCTCCGTTGCTTGTTGACTCTGGGTCAAAAGCGAACGGGTTTCCAGGTGCGAACGTGCCGGCTGCTTATCATTTCGGGCCAATCTCGACGCTGGCGCGCACGTAGCGCGCGATCAGCGCGTCGTCCACGGGGGGGCGCGTGACCCCCAGCGCGGTCAGCGTGGCGACCGTCCGTGTGCACGGCCAGGGCCCGCTGCGGAGCGCGAAGCCGGCGGCGGGAAAGTACGGGCCGAGGGCCGCGAGGCGCGACGAGGGCGCGGCGACGAGCGCGGCGCGGAAGCGCTCGTAGGGCGCGGGGCGTGCGGTGACGCCGGCGGCGACCAGCGCGCGCCCGAGGCGCGCGTAGCTCATCGACTGGTCGACGTTGGCGAGGTGGTAGGTCGCGCCGCCGCCGCGCGGCGCGGCCACGACGAGCGCGGCGATCGCGCGCGCGACGAAGTCGACCGGCGTCATGTCGAGGATCTCGTCCTCGAGGTCGAGGTAGAGGCCGAGCTCGGCGACGCCGGCGAGGTAGCGGTGGAGGAAATCGTCGCGGTTGCCGTGGCCGCGCCGCGTGTGACCGGCGATGAGCGCCGGTCTGTAGACGGCGACCGGCAGGCCGGCGGCGGCCGCGCCGCGCACGTGGCGCTCGGCGATCCACTTCGACAGCGCGTACGGCGAGCCGGCGAACGCGGCGTGCTCGTCGAGGCTCGTGTCCTCGTCGCCGTCGGCCGGCGCCGTGCTGATCGTCGACACGTGGTGGAACGGGCGCGCGCGACCACCGTGCATCGCGAGCTCGAGCAGCGTCCGCGTCCCGTCGACGTTGGCGCCGCGCACCGTCGCGTACGGCGCGAGCCAGCTCACGACGGCGCCGGCGTGCACCACCGCATCGATCTCGCCGGCGAGCCGCGCGTAGCTCGTCTCCGCAAGCCCGAGCCTCGGCGCGGCCAGATCACCTGCGATCGCGCGCACGCGCCCCGCCGGCGGCGCCGCCACCCGGTGCCGTGTGCGCGCCTCCACCAGCCGCGCCCCCGCCATCTCGTCGTCCGCGGCGCGCACCAGGCACACGACCCCGACGCGCGTGCGCGCGACCAGCTCCTCGACGAGGTGCGCGCCGAGGAACCCGGTCGCGCCGGTCACGAGCACCGACCCAAAGTTGTCAAAGTTGACACCGTCCCCGGCTGGGGACGGTGTCAACTTTGACAACTTTGCCTCGGGTAAGTGCGCGAGATCCTGGCGCGCCAGGGCGCGGAGCGCCGTCGCCGCGCCCAGCGCAGAGAAGCTCGCGAGGCGCCCGGCGAGGTCGTCGATCGTCGAGGCTTCGAACCAGAGGGCGAGCGGGACGTCGCGGCCGAGGTCGTCGGAGAGGGCGGCGAGCAGCTCGGCCGCGGCGAGGGAGTCGACGCCAGCGCTCGCGAGCGACTCGTCGACCGCGATCGCTCGGCCGAGGGTGCGGGCGACGACGGCGGCGATGCGCGCGGCGAGGCCGTCGCCGGACGGCGTGGGGGCGTCGGCGGGGGGCGCGCCGGCAGCGAGGGCGGCGAGGCGCGCGCCGTAGACGTGCGCGATCGCGCCGCGCGCGAGCTTGCCGCTCGCCGTGAGCAGCCCGTTGTCGACGGTCGGCGGCTCGTCGGCGAGCACGACGCCGCGCGGCAGCTCCCACGGCGACAGCCCGGCGCGCCGTCCGTGCGCGCGCAACGCGGCGAGCACGTCGGTGGTGGTCGCGGCGCCCGATGGCACCACCAGCGCCGCGATGCCCGGCGCGCCGGGTGAGACGTGGACGTAGATGCGGTCGACGAGGTCGGCGGTCGCGAGCGCCGCCTCGATCCGCTCCGCCGCCACGAACTCGCCCTGCGCGAGCTTGACGGCGTTGCGCAGCCGCCCGATCAAGCGCACCGTGCCGTCGTCGGCGCGCTCGCCGAGATCGCCGGTCGCGAAGTAGCCCTCGCCGTCGAGCGCCGTGGTCGTTGCCGTGGCGTCGCCGAGGTACCCCGTGATCGCGTGCGGCGTGCGCACCCAGATCTCGCCACGCTCCGGCCCGCCCGGTGCAGCCGCGTCCTCCGCGCGCGGCACGAGCTTCACCTCGACGTGCGCCTGGATGCGGCCGTCGACCGCGATCGTGCCGACCTCCGTGGAGCCGTAGCCCTCCGTCACCCAGATGTCGGCGAAGCAGCGGCGCAGGAACGCGAGCACCTCCGGCGACACCGGCGCGCTGCCGACCGAGAGCGACTGCAGGTTGCCGCCGAACGCGAGCCGCGCCTCGGCCATCGCGCGCGCCTCGTGCACCGCGCGCGGCGTCGCGGGCTCGGCGGCGATCGCCGCGCGCAGCCGGCGCTGGTACCCGGCGTGGAGCACGTCGAAGAGCCGCGGCACCGAGCCGACCACCGTCGGCTCGAACGCGCGCAGCTCCTCCATCAGGTGCGCACCGCCGCGCGAGAACGCGATCGTCGCGCCATGCACGAGCAGCCCGGGCAGGAACATGCGCTCGGAGAGGTGCGACAGCGGCTGGAACGACAGGTGGCGCGCCGGCTGGCCCGCGCCGTACGTCGCGACCATGGCGTGGAACGTCGCGTACGTCCGCATCGCGCCCCGCGGCTGCCCCGTGCTGCCGCTGGTGAACAGGACGGCGTACAGCTCGTCCTCGCGCTGCGGCTCCGGCGGCGGCACGTCCGTCGCCGCGAGGCGCCGCCCCTCCGCGATCAGGTCCTCGAACCGCACGCGCGCGCCATCCGCCGGCGTGAACGGCGCCGCCGCATCGCACACCACGAAGAGGCGCGCCGCCGGCCACAGCGCGACGAGGCGCTCGACGTCGCCCGCTTCACACACGACGCACGCCGGGCGCGCGAGCGCGAGGATCTGGCGCGCGCGCTCGTCGCCGTCCTCGGGCGCCATCGGCACCGAGACGTAGCCGCGCGCCAGGATCGCCTGATCGGCGACGATCCACTCGGGCCGGTTGCGGGTGCACACCGCGACGAAGACGCGGCCGTCGGTGCGCGAGGCCGGGTCGCGCTCGAGGCGCGCCGCGAGCGCGCGGCCCAGCGCCACCGACCGCGACCACACCTCGCCGTAGGTCGTGGGCGCCGGCTCGACGAAGAGCGTGTGATCGCGATGGAGCGCGAACGCCCGTCGCATCGTGCCCGCCAGCGTCGGCGCGAACAGCTCGGCGGCGACGATCTCGCAGCGGCGGATGTCGAGGGCGGCCGTGGTCCCGGCCGGCGCGTGCAGCGTGATGCGCACGTGGCGGGCCACGCGCAGCGCGGGCGCGTCCAGCCAGACTCGGTGTGCGCCCGGCGCGTCGAGCACCTGCGTGTGGATCGTGCCGGCCGGCGGCGGCTCGCCGGCGGGGGTCGCGAACGTGAAGGCCGCGACGGTCACGCGGCACCCCGCCGGCACCTCGGCGAGGTCGACGTGGATCGCCTCGACGTACATCGCGGTGCCGAGATCGATCTCCCACCAGGGCGCCGCCTCGCGCTCGGTGCGCACCATGACGTCCGCGGCGCCGCGCGCGAGCGTCTCGGCGCAGCGGGTGGACTGCCGCGTGTACCGGTGAAACGCGGCGTCGCGCAGCGGGATCGTCTCCTCGCCGCCGTCGAGCGCGCGCACGAGCGACGGTCGCCAGCTCAACGCCGCGTCGCGCGCGGGCTGCGTCCAGCTGACGACCGGCACCGGCGTCACATGAACCACCCCGTCGCGATCATGGCCAGCGCCACCACCGGCGCCAGCGCGACGGCGCACCCCGCTGCGTAGTCGCGGAGTCGGACCTCGGTGATCGCCAGCGCGTACGACAGCGGTGCGTTGAACCACACGACGAGGCGCATCACGAGGACGGCGCGGAACGGGCGGTGCTCGATCTGATCGAAGGCGCGCGCCACCCAGCGGTACTTCGGCCGCTTGGGCTCCGACACCGCGCGGCGCAGGAGCCGCGCCATCACGAACGGCGCGATCACGGCGAGCAAGCCGCCGCCATACCCGACGAGGAAGCCGACGTACGGCCCGAACGCCAGCCGGCCGCCGATGACGAACACCATGCCGGGCACGCCGAAGAACGCGCCGGCGACGAACGCGGCCACGAAGATGAGGGGCGCCGCCGGCCCGAGCGAGTCGAGCCAGTCCTTCACCGCGGTCGGCGTCATGTTGCCGGTGCGCCACAGATAGATCCCGCCGGCGAAGCTCGCGGCGACGAGCACGCCGAGGAGGAGGCGCCAGGCGAGACGGGAGCGCGGCACGGAGCGTTCAGTCCGGCGTCAACGCGAGCACGATGATGAACGACGCCTCGGTCGCCTCGCCGTCGGCGTCCCGGGGAACTGAGAACACCCACGACGTCATCTGGCCCTCCACGCACCGGCTGAAGTCGAGGGTCATCGCCGTCACCTTGGCGCGGATCGTGCGCCCGGTGTGGCCGACGGCGAACGCGAGCTCCGCTCTTTCCCGCAGGGTCGGGTCCTTCTTCAGCTCGTGCTTGTAGCAACGCTTGAGCCCGGCCATGTACACCGTCTGGATCTTGCGCAGCGTGTCGTCGACGGCGAGCGAGGTGTCGTCGAGCGCCTTCTTGCCGGCGACGGCGATCCGTCCCATCGGCGTCGGCGTCGCGTTGTGTTCGCGATCGCGCGCGGCCTCGACCTGTTCCGCGAGATCGCTGCCGGGCGCCCGCTTCGACAGGTCGCCCTCGCCCACGCCCTCTCTGCCCTCCGAGGCGACGAGCACGTCGACCCACGCTGAGTCCTCCTGGAACGCCACCGCGTCGATGCGCTTCCGCGCCTCCGCCTCCGCTGCGGCCTCCGCGGGATCCCGCGTCGGCGCCTTGTCCAGCTCGTCTCGCTCCGGGGCGAAGGCGAGCTCGATGCCGCTCATGAGCTGGACGTCGGGGAAGAGCACGTTGCCCTTGGCGTCGTGGCGGACCGCGGCGACCGCGGCGACGAGGTCGCCGCTCGACACCGCGTCGTCGGCGATCACGTAGATCGTCTGCAGGCTCTCGGGGCGCGCTCGACCACCCCACCTCCGCTCGACGATCTCCGCGAGGTCGTCGCGCAGCTTCGTCGGCCAGGTGCCATCGGTCGACAGGCGCAGGTCGAGACGTGGATCGGCCAGCGTCCCCTCGAGCCGCGACAGCGACACGACGAGGACGCGGTCGGGGAGCAGCGCCACCACGAGGCCGAGCGGCGCCTGATCGGGAGGCTGCCCGGGCGACGAGCCAGCCATGGAGGGCGCCTGTGACGGCACCGTCACTGGCACGGCGCCCGGTCCCTCCGGGGTGCGGACGATGAACGCGACGCGATGCTGGCCGGCCGCGCGGAACGTGCGCGCGACCTGCTGCGCGAGCTTCGATGGCAACTCCGGATCGATGACGACGAGGACGGCCTCTGACTTCGTGGCCTCAGGCAGTCTGGCCTGCATCGTCGCGAGCTGCTCGAGCCGGCTGATGCGCGTGCCCGTGCTGCCACCCATGAGCTCGGCGGGGTCGACCTGACCGCCGTCGACCGCGGCGGCGCGCTCACCCTCGAAGACGACCGCCGTCTTGGTCACGACCACCGTCGGCCCGGTGGGCACGGGCTCGGCCCGCACGCCTGGAGGGAGCGCCGGCGCCGCGCCAACCTTCAGCGCGTCGCTCGCCGCCGCCGCCGCGGTCGTCGTCGTCGTCGTCGTCGTCGTCGCGGGACCGGCGCTCGGTTGTGGCGCCGCGCCGGTGGCGCCGCTGTCCTTTTTTCCGCACGCGGTCAGCGCGAGACAAGCCAGTGCGACACGAGCCCAGGGACGCATCCTCTGAAGGTACTCGATCTGCGAGCCGCTCAGCGGATGTCGTCGGGATCGTCGAGCGCGGCGAGGTCCACCCTGGCGCCGAGCGGCGCGAAGACGTCCCTCGCGCGCTCGCGGGCGGCGGCGGCGGCCTCCGGCCGGCCGGCGCGATCGTGGAGCCTCGCCGCCGCCGCGTCGAGGCGTGCCTTCTCGAACGCGTCGGCGTCGGCGCACAGCCGCGTCGCCTCGGCGAGGCTCGCCTCGGCCGCCGCGAGATCGCCGGTGCGCGCATCGAGCTGCGCGATGATGCGCAGCCCGATCGCGACGTCCACGCTGTTGGCGGCGGCGCGGGCGAGCGCGATCGACTGCTCGATCGCCGCGCGCGCGCTGGCGTCGTCGCCGCGTCGCGCCGCCAGGCGGGCGAGGAACTGGTAGGACTCGGTCAGGATCCGCTTGCCGCCCACCGACTCGAGCACGCGGATGCCTTCCTGGAGCCGCATCGTCGCGCGCTCCAGGTCGCCCTGCTCGAGGTGGTAGCCGGCGAGGTTCGACAGCGCGAGGCCGGTCGTCGGCCGCGCCCCGGCGCGCCGGCACAGCGCGAGCGCGCGTTCGGTGTGCTCGATCGCGAGCGCCAGCTCGCCCAGGTTGCCGAGCACGACGCCCAGGTTGATGTGCGCGGTCACCTGCGCCTGCAGGTCGCCCAGCTCGAGCGCGATGTCGAGGTTGCGCTGGTTGCATCGCCGCTGATCGTCCCAGCGTCCGGCCCGCATGTACGCGCCGCCGAGCCGCGACAGCGCCTGCGCGAGCTCGCGCTTGTGCGGCGTGTGCTCGAGGAGCTCGACCGCGCGCTCGCAGTACGCGAGCCCGACCGGGTCGGCGTTCGACAGCTGGTACGTCCGCACCCAGCCGAGCCAGCCGAAGAGCAACGCAGCCTGCCGCGGATCGCGGCGCGCCGCCGGCGTGAGCTCACCGCCCGGCGCGAGCAGGGCCAGGCCGCGCTCGTAGTGCTCGATCGCGGCGGCGTGCTCGGCGCGCCCGCTCGCGACCTGGCCGCGGCGGAAGGCGAGCCGCGCCTGCGCGACGTCGTCGTCGATCGGCGTCCGCGCGACCGCGGCCGCGTAGGCCTCGTCGGCGGCCTCGAGCGTGTCGGCCTCGAACGCCGCCTCGCCGAGCCGCTCGAGCAGCACCGGGTCACCTGCGCCGCCCGCGAGCTCGCGCGCGCGGCGCAGCGCGCCGTAGGCCTGGTGGTACGCGAAGAGCTCGAGGCTACGCAGGCCGGCGGTCCGCCACGCCGCGGCGGCGCCGGCGGTGTCGCCGCCGAGCTCGCGGTGATGGGCGAGCGCCCAGAGCAAGTCCGGGTCGCTGGCCGCCGCGCCGCGCACGCTCGCGGTCACCGGCGTCACCGGGGTGTTCGGGCTGATCATCCCCTCCATGTGAGCGCCGAGCCACCGCGCGACCGCCGCGTGCGCCTGCCGCCGCTCGCGCGGCGCGAGCCGCTGGTAGGCGACGTCGCGCACCAGCGCGTGCGCGAGCTCGTAGCGGTCGTCGTCGGGACCACTCGGCGGCGCCGGGTAGGCGAGGGCGCGGCGCTCCAGCTCGGCGAGCGCCGCGTCGAGCTCGGTGTCGCCGACCGGGGCGGGCATCGCGACCCGCGCCGCCTCGCGCCAGAACGCGCGCCCGACCACCGCCGCCGCTGCCAGCAGATCGGAGGCGACGGGCGACAGGCGCTCGAGGCGCGCCTGCACCGCCGCCTCCACGGTCTCGGGGAGCGCGCCGGTGGCGTCGCCGCGCTCGACCAGCTCGCGCGCGAGCTCCTCGACGAAGAAGGGATTGCCGCCGGCGCGCGCGACCACGTTCGCCAGCGCCTCGTCGCTCGCCGCCGGCGCCGCCTCGCGCGCCACGCGCAGCGCGGTGGCGTCGTCGAGCGGGCCGAGCTCGATCACCTCGGCCCCGCCGAGCTCGACCGCCTCGCGCGTGAACACGACGACGAGCACCGGCAGCGCGTCGAGCGTCGTGGCCAGCTCGGCGACGAGCGCGCGCGACACCTCGTCGGCCCACTGCAGGTCGTCGAAGAGGATCGCGACCGGCCGGCGCGACGCGCGCTCGTCGAGCCAGGCCCGCGCCGCCGCCAGCGTGTCCTTGCGGCTCGCGCCTCGTGGCAGGCGCGACGCTGCGTCGAACCAGTCGGGGCTCGCGCTGCGCACCAGCGACAGGGCCGCCGCCTCGCCCAGCGGCGCCGCGCACGCGACCAGCCACTCGACCTCGCGCCGCTCGGCGACCCGCGCGACGAAGCTCTCGCGCAGGCGCGTCTTGCCCAGGCCGTGACCGCCGCGCACCTCGACGACGCGTGGCGCACGCTGCTCGAAGCACGTGCGCGCGATCGCCTCGAGCCGCGCCAGCTCACGCGCGCGCGCCACGTTGCCCGTCGCCGCCGTCGACACGCGCGCGTCGCCGGTGACGCGCATCGCGCGCAGGCCGCCGACCTCGCCGGCCGGCGACACGTCGACGTGGCCGGCGACCTGGCGCGACGCCGCCGCCGACAGCCACACCTGCCCGGGCGCCGCCGCGAACGCGAGCGCGTCCGCCGTGCGGGCGACGTCGCGCGGCACGCCCGCCAGCGCCGGCCCGCCCGCGTCGGGGCGCACCATCACGCGCCGCGTGTCGATGCCGGCGCGCCCGCGCTTGTGCGTCGCGAGGAGCCGCTGCGCCGCCCGCACCGCGCGCGTCGCGTCGTCGCCGAGCGCCGTCGGCACGCCGAACAGCGCCGTCACCGAGCC
The DNA here is from genome assembly GCA_002344285.1 of Myxococcales bacterium UBA2376. Classification (GTDB taxonomy): domain Bacteria; phylum Myxococcota_A; class Polyangia; order Haliangiales; family Haliangiaceae; genus UBA2376. The sequence continues at coordinate 66,964 of DDTA01000010.1, read as the reverse complement.
GGAGCCGAGCGTCACCGGCCAGCCGCCGAGATCGACGACCGCGTGCTCGAGAGCGTCGCCGGTGACGTGATCGGGCGTGCCCAGCGTCTCGGCCGCGTCCATCGTCTCGGGGCCCGTGGACTCGTCGGTGAAGAACGTGAGCACCGTCGCGACCCGTGGCTCGACCCGCCGGCGGATCGTCCCCACCGTCGCCACGTCGGCCGTCGCCGCCGGCATGCTCGCCGACGACGACGCGGCGCTCTCGTCGGCCGTCTCGCGCAGCGCCCCGGCGAGCCCCTCGGCCAGCGCCGTCGGCGCATGCAACCGCTCCGCCGGCTCCGACGCGAGCCCGGCGCGCAGCACGCGCTCGAGCGCGGCGTGACGCGCACCCGACGCGATCTCCGGTGGCAGCGGCGGCGCCGGCTCGCGATCGAGCGCCAGGCGCGCGGCCTGGCGCATCGAGTGCAGGAGGAAAGGGGTCGTCCCCGCGATGAGCTCGTAGGCGACGACCGTCGCGGAGTACACGTCGGCGCGTCCGTCGCAGGGCTCGCCGCGCAGGAGCTCGGGCGCGGTGTACGCGGGCGTGCCGACGACCATGCCGTCGCCTTCCCCCGCGATCGCCGCCACGCCGAAATCGGTGAGCACGACGCGACCGTCGTCGACCATCACGTTGTCGGGCTTGATGTCGCGGTGGAGCACGCCGGCGGCGTGCGCCGCGCCGAGCGCCGCGCACAGCTGCGAGACCATGTCGACGATCGCCTCGAGCGTGAGCGGCGGCGCCTCCCCGGCGCGGATCGCGCGCTGCAGCTGGCGCAGGCTGCGACCGGGCACCCGCGCCATCGTCACGAACAGGTGATCCTCGTGCTGCCCGAGATCGTGCACGCGGCAGACGTTGGGATGGGACACCCGGCGCGCCAGGCGCACCTCGCTGCGCAGGCGCTTGCGGTACGCGCTGTCGCTCGACAGCTCCTTGCGCAGCAGCTTGAGCGCGATGTCCTCCTCGAGATCGAGATCGTGGACCGCGTACACCTCGCCCATGCCGCCGCGGCCGAGCAGCGCGCCGACCTCGTAGCGCGACGCGAGCACGGCCCCGGGCGCGAGGACCGTCTCGGGTCCGCCCGTGGACGCCGTGGCGCGGGGCGCCTCGGTCGGTGCGCTGTCGTCGACCGGCACCCCTCGATGATAACCGGGTACGCTCGTCGCGATGACACCGCGAGCGACGTTCGTGGCGCGCTACGGTCCGTGGGCGGTGGTGACGGGGGCGTCGTCGGGCATCGGCGCCGAGTTCGCGCGACAGCTCGCCGTGCGCGGCCTGTCGCTCGTCCTGGTCGCGCGCCGCCGCGATCGCCTCGAGGAGCTAGGTGCGGAGCTCTTCGCGCAGCACGGCGTCGACGTGCGCATCGTGACCTGCGATCTCTCCGACGCGCGCGGCCCGACCCAGGTGCTCGACGAGGTCGCGGCGCTCGACGTGGGCCTCCTCATCAACAACGCCGGCGTCGGGCTCAAGGGGCGCCTCGTCGACATCGACCCCGCGGTGATGCGACGTCTGGTGGAGGTCAACTGTCAGGCGCCGCTCGCGCTCGCCCACGGCTTCGGTCGGCGCCTCGTCGAGCGCCGGCGCGGCGGCATGGTGATCGTCGCATCCACCGGCGGCTTCCAGGGGCTGCCGTGGAGCGCCGCGTACGGCGCGAGCAAGGGCTTCGACCTCCTGCTCGGTGAGGCGCTCGCGGTGGAGCTCGCCCCCGACGGCGTCGACGTGCTCACGCTCGCGCCCGGCGGCACCGACACCGAGGGGCCGATGAACACCGGCGTCGACCCCGCGCGTGTGCCGGTTCGCATGATGTCGGTCGGGCCGGTGGTGCGCGCCGCGCTCGACAGCCTGGGACGGCGAACCCTGGTGATCCCCGGCGCCGGGAATCGCGCGGCCGCGTGGGCGGTTCGACTCGTCCCCCGTGCGATCGCCGCGCGTGCGGCGGGTCGCATCATGCGACGCGTGATCAGCTAGATCCGCCGCGACAAGAACTGACAACTCCGGCGCCGCCGTCGTGCGTTTGGCACCACATGCCCAGACGCCGCCTCGCCGCACTTCTCCTCATCGCCTCCACCCTGTTCGCCGCCTGCGCCGCCGGCGGCACCGACGACACCCGCAAGGCTGCGTCGGCGGAGGGCCGCTACCGGAACCAGGGCGCCCTCGCCGGCGACCAGCTGGTCACCACCGAGCGCGCCGTGGCCTTCGCGCCACAGCCTCCGGCGACCGACGCCCCGAACCGACCGACGGTGCGTGGCGGTCTCGACGGCGCGCCCGTCGACAACCGCAAGATCGTCCGCACCGGCCACCTCGACCTCGTGGTCACGACGTACGACGCCGCGCGCGATCAGATCGACGCGATCGTCACCGCCGCTGGCGGCTTCGTCGACTCGACGCGCGTGAGCCGCAGCGAGGGCCAGGTCAGCGCGGCGACGATCGTCGTGCGCGTCCCCGCCGCCGGCTTCGGCGACCTCCTCCCCCGGCTGCGCGCGCTCGGTGACGTCCAGCAGGAGTCGACCGACGCCGCCGACATCACCGCCGAGTACGTCGACACCTCGGCGCGCCTCGCCGCCGCCCGCGCTCTCGAGAAGCGCCTCGTCGAGCTCGCCGGCACGCGCACCGGCACCGTCGCCGAGGTGCTCGAGGTCGAGCGTGAGCTCGCCCGCGTGCGCGGCGAGATCGAGCAGCTCGAGGGGCAGATGCGCGTGTGGAACGACCAGGTCTCGCTCTCGACGCTCACCATCACGCTGTCGACGACACGGCCGGAGATCGCGGCCCCCGCCGACCCCGGCTTCGGCGAGCGCGTCTCGGCCGCCTGGAACGACTCGATCGCCGCGCTCGGTCAGGCCGCGCAGGGCCTCTCGCTCGCCCTCATCGCGCTCCTGCCGTGGCTGCCGCTCTTGCTCCCCGCCGCCTTCTTCGGCGTCCGCTTCCTGCGCCGCCGCGTCCGCCTCCCCCGGGCGTTCGTGTACATGCCGGTCGATCATAGTAAGGTGACGCCCGATGTCCGCCATGCAGCGCCTGGAGAAGCTCCTCTACCGTCAGGTCAAGGAGACGTGCGAGCGCCATGAGCTGCTCGCCCACGGCGACCGCATCATGGTCGCGATGTCGGGCGGCAAGGACAGCTACACGCTGTTCCACCTCTTGACCCGGCTCGTCCCGCGCCTGCCGTTCAAGGTCGAGCTGGTCGCGGTCCACCTCGATCAGGTCCAGCCCGGCTACGACGGCGCCGGGCTGCGCCGCTGGCTCGAGGCGACGGGCTGGCCGTTCGAGATCCTGCGCGAGGACACCTACTCGGTCGTCACCTCGCACCTCGACAGCGCGCAGACCTACTGCTCGCTGTGCTCGCGCCTGCGGCGCGGCATCCTCTACACCGCCGCCGAGCGCCTCGGGTGCAACAAGATCGCGCTCGGCCACCACCGCGACGACTCGCTCGAGACCTTCCTGCTCAACCTGTTCTACAGCGGCAAGCTCCAGGCGATGCCGGCGCGCTACCGCACCGACGACGATCGCTTCGACGTGATCCGCCCGATGATCGAGTGCGCCGAGCAGGAGATCGCGACCCTCGCCGCCGAGCTCGCGTTCCCGATCATCCCCTGCAACCTGTGCGGCTCGCAGGAGGGCCTGAAGCGCGACGCGATGACCCGCCTGCTCGCCGACCTCGAGCGCGACAACCCCCACGTCCGCTCGATCATGCTCTCCGCGATCTCCAACGTCCGCCCCTCGCACCTCCTCGATCGCGACGTCGCGCGCGCCTGGGCCGAGCGCGCGCCCGATATCCGCCCGGCGACCGCGCCCGAGCCCCGCCCCGTGCGCCACGCCGCCCTGCCGGCGGTTGCCGGCGACGGACGCGCCCGCGTTCACCTGAACGTCGTAGAATCGGACGCGTGACGCCTGCGCGGGTGATGCTGCTCCTGTTCCTCGCCGCATGCGGCGGCGGTGACGGAGGTGGCGACAGCGGCGATGTCGACGCAGGAGACGACCCCGATGGCCCGCCGATGGACTGCGTCTGCCCGGACGGTCCCGCGATGAACCCGCTCGACGGCATCGGCCAGGTGACGCTGGTCGGCAGCGGCTACATGTTCACCGAGGGACCTCAGTGGCGTCCGTCCGCCGACGAGTTCGTGTTCAGCGACATCCCCGCCAACACGATCTACCGGTGGAGCGAAGGGGCCGGCGCGCCGACGGTGTTCCGCACGCCTTCCGGCAACGCCAACGGGCTCGCCGTCGACACCACCGGCGCCGTGCTGCTCGCGTGCGAGCACGGCAACCGCCGCGTGTCACGCGGCGACGGCGCGTCGCCCGCCACCGTCGTCGACCGCTTCGAGGGCATGCGCCTCAACTCGCCCAATGACCTGACCGTCGGTCAGGACGGCACGATCTACTTCACCGACCCGCCGTACGGCATCAACGACGCGCAGCGCGAGCTGTCGTTCATGGGCGTCTTCCGCGTCACCCCGAGCGGCACGATCACCGCCGAGTACCGCGGCGCCCTGTCCGAGCGCCCCAACGGCATCGCGCTGTGGCCGTTCGCGCCGCCGCGCCTGTACGTCGGCGACTCGGAGGCGAGCACGGTGCACGTCTTCGACGTCGCCACCAACGGCACGCTGTCGAACCGCCGCCTCTTCGTGAACACGGCGGGGACGCCCGACGGCATGGCGATCGACACCTCCGGCAACCTCTTCGTCGCGACGTCGGCTGGCGTGCAGGTGTTCTCGCCGTCGGGCGCGTCGTGGGGGACGATCAGCGTCCCGATGCAGCCGTCGAACGTGGCGTTCGGCGGCGCCGACTCGCAGACGCTCCTCATCACCGCCCGCACGGCGGTGTACCGGGTGCGCCTCGCCAACCCGGGCTGGCCGAGGTTCTGAAGATGCTCCGGATCCTCCACGTCCCGCTCGTGCTGGCGCTCGCCGCCGGCTCCGCCGCCGCGCAGCCGGTCACCGAGGCGCAGGCGAAGGCGGTCGCGGACGTCGCCGTCGGCGAGCTGAAGCGCACCGACGTCGTCCCGCACCAGACGATCTTCGCGTCGATCGTCGCCGGCTACCACGGCGACGTCGCCGGTGTCGGCGAGCTGCGCGTCGGCTACGGCAAAGGACGCTACAAGCGCAACCTCGTCCTGCCCACCGTCACGATGTGGCGCCTCTCCGCCGCCGTGCGCGGCGCCTACGGACGCACCGACTCCGTCGCCGCGTCGCTCCTCGGCGGCTGGGGCAAGGTGAGCCTCCTCGGCGTCACGCTCGAGGCCGGCGTCGACGCGCACCTCGCGCCCGGCGACGTCGCGCTCGGCCCCATCGCCACTCTCGGCCTGCGCGTCGGCCCGGTCGGCCTGCACACGACCGTGTGGACGCACCTGACCGGCGACGAGACCGAGGGCGGCTTCACCGTCGGCCTCGGCTACTCGCTCCGCGACTTCAAGAGCCCGGGCGACGTCGCGAAGGAGCGCGCCGAGGAAGAGCTGAGGTCCCGCGGCCTCCCGCTGCCCTGATCACCACGGTTCAGCGCTGGCAGTCGAAGGTCAGCTCGATCGGCGGCCCGTGGTCGATCACCTCGAAGTCCTCGACGTCGAGCGCGCCCAGGTCGCGCGGGCCGAGGAGGCCGTCCCACTTCGCCGTCGTGCGCGTGTCGGCGGCGGCGGTGAGCGCGATGTTGCCGCCGTCGGCGTGGTACATGCCGTAGCGCTGGAGCGCGCGGGCGACGACGCGCGCGCCCTCGCTGGGCAGGCTCTCGAGCGGGTAGTCGGCGCGCAGCCGCAGGTGCACGCCGTAGTACGGCGCGTTCGCGCCGCCGGTGGTGTTGGTGCCGTGCGTCGCCGGCGGCACGAAGCCGACCTGCGGACGGTTGTTGGGGAGGATGAAGCGGATCGCGTGGTCGATCGTGCCCGCCGCGACCTCGTCGGCGGTGAACAGCAACGGCGCGATCGGGAAGCCGGCGGCGTCGGCGCTCGTGCACTGGAGGCCGCGGCCCTCGGGGCCGTACACGCGGCTCGTGTCCCACACCGCGAGGCAACCGCCGTCGAAGCGCGCGCCGACGATGTTGGCGCGCCACATCTCGTACAGACGCCGCTCGTCGGGCGCCCACACGATCAGGTGGCAGTCGCCGTCGCCGGTGCACTCGTAGCCGCTCTCACCCTCGAGGTTACCGCCGGGCGGCACCGGCATCGGCACGTGGTCGCAGTCGGGCGAGTAGAAGTCGTTCGTCGTCTCGAACGTGCGCTTCTCCGGGCTCGCGCCGTCGACGCGCAGCACCTCGATCGAGAAGTCGATCTGGAAGAGGTCGCCGTTGCCCCAGCCGCCGGCGGCGCGCAGCGAGCTGATGACCGCCGCGGAGTTGCTGGCCGGCGTGGCGCCGCTCACGTCCTGATCCCAGAACGCGCCCCGGGGGAAGTAGGGCCCTCCCGGGCCGAGGGGCGGCCCGTCGTCGTCGCCGCCGCCGTCATCACCACCACCACACGCCGCCGCCATCACGACGAGCACGATCGTCGCCACCGTGATTCGCATTCGACGAGAGTAACAGTTGTACGCTCCTGGTCGGTGACCAACGCCACGGCCCACCTCGCGACGCTCCTCGTCAGCTGCCCCGATCGCAAGGGCCTCGTCGCCTCGCTCGCGCAGACGCTCTACGGTCACGGCGCCAACATCCTCGACGCCGACCAGCACACCGACGTGCTCGCCGGCATGTTCTTCCAGCGCATCCGCTTCGATCTGTCGAGCCTCACCACCGACCGCATCGCGCTCGAGGCCGCGATCCGCGAGGTCGCCGGCCGCTTCGGCATGTCGTGGCGTCTGGCCTGGGGGCACGAGCGCAAGCGGGTCGCGATCCTGGTCTCGCGCTACGACCACTGTCTCTACGATCTGCTGCTGCGCCACCGCGCCGGCGAGCTCGAGTGCGACGTCGTCGCCGTGCTGTCCAACCACGCCGATCTCGCGCCGATCGCGGCGCAGTTCGGCATACCGTTTCAGCAGCATCGGGCGAAGGACGAGGACGCGATCCAGGCGCAGCTCGAATCCGCGCGCGTCGACACGATCGTGCTCGCTCGTTACATGCAGATCCTCTCGTCGATGTTCGTCGCCCGCTGGCCGGCGCGGATCGTCAACATCCATCACTCCTTCCTGCCCGCGTTCGTGGGCGCCGATCCATACCGGCGCGCCTACGAACGCGGCGTGAAGCTCGTGGGTGCGACCGCGCACTACGTCACCGACGAGCTCGACGAGGGACCGATCATCGATCAAGCGGTGGTGCGCTGTACACATCGCGACACCGTCGACGATCTGGTGCGTAAGGGGCGTGACCTCGAGAAGGTCGTGCTCGCGCAAGCCCTGCGCTGGCACCTGCAAGATCGCGTGCTCGTCTACGCCGGCAAGACCGTCGTCCTGGAGTAGAGTGTTCCCCGATGAAGGGGACCATCGCATCGCTCGCGGTGCTGCTGTCGTTCGTGTCGCTTTCGTGTGCGTCGTGCGTCGGCAAGATCGCCGGCGGTGACGACGTCGCGGGAGACGACGACGGCAACCAGCCACCACTCGATCCCAACCTGCGGGTGCAGCTCGTGCCGGCCGCCGGCCAGAGCGGCATGCAGGTCGTCAACTTCGCCGTGCCGCTGCAACCGGGCATGGCGACCTCACCCGACGTGCGCGTCGCGTCGGCCGGCACCAACCTCCCGACCTATCGCCGTGGCCTCGGCGCGTACGACGATGGCTCGCTGCGCGCGATCCAGATCCAGGTCGAGCTCGAGCTCTCCGGACCGACGACGCTCGACCTCGAGGTCGGCGCCGACGGCGGCGGCGATCGCCCCGCGGTCGACGTCGCGACCACGCTGGTCACCGCCGACGGCACCCAGGGCCCCAAGGTGTGGGCGCTCCTGCCGCCGGCGTGGATGGCGGCGACCGGCGTGTTCGGCGCGATCGTCCCGCGATCGGAGATGGCGGGCACGCCGCTCGACGCGTTCGGCGGCGTCTGCGACTACGAGCGCTGGAACACCGAGATGTTCCTGGCGCAGCAGTCGAGCCGCGACGTGTGGCTCTTCGATCGCGTCACCGCGATGTACCGCGGATACGCGATCACCGGCGACGCCGCGCCGCTCTCGTCGGCGTATCGCGAGGCCGCGATCTACCGGGCCGGCCTCACCGGCGACGGCGCGTCGACGCGCATCGGCGTGCCCGGCGCCGCCGACGATCTCAAGTACCACTACGCGCAGGGCATGGCGCTCCACTGGCTGCTCACCGGTGACGATCGCTTCCGCGAGGGCGCCGAGGACGTCGCCGCGCGCGCGCACGCGCTGTGGACCGATCCCGGCTACGGCGGCGGCGCGGACTTCTGGACCGAGCGCCACGCCGGCTTCGCGCTGCTCGCGTACGAGTGGGCGGCCGCGGTGTCCGACGATCAGGGCGCGATGTTCCGCGGCTGGGCCGACGAGGCGGTCGACGCGTACCTCGCGATGCAGCGGTCGTGGCCGACGAGCTGGACCGATCCCGAGGCGCGCTGCTTCGCGCACACCGCCGACGCGCACGGCGAGGGCTACGGCTACGCCGGCTGCTCGCCGTGGATGAGCGCGATCCTCGCCGACGGCCTCGAGACCCACGCCCAGCGTCACGGCGGCGCGCGCGCGGCCGAGGTGCGCACGGCGCTCGTGCGCCTCGGGCGGATCATCGCGCGCGACGGCCGCGACGGCACCGGCAAGCCCTACTACTGGATGGGCCTCGGCCGCGCCGGCGAGGTCGACGCGTACGACGAGCACTGGGGCGAGTCGGCGTACCTCGTCGCGATGGCCTGGCACCACAGCGGCCGCAGCGACGCGGCGCTCCGGACCGCGGCCGAAGAGCTCATGGCCGGGCTGCGCGAGCGCGGTGAGGCCGGCCAGCTCCGCAGCTTCAACTGGCAGTGCCGCTCGGCCGTCCAGGCCCCGGCCTACCTCCGCTGACGCGGGCCGCTCCAGCGGCCAGCCCCGTGCCCGTGCCCGTGCCCGTGCCCGATCTGAAGATCACGGCGGTGTGTTAGGACCGTCGGGTTGTGAGCGGTGATCGCAGCGGCACGGGCGGGCAGGAGAAGCTGTTCGGCGGCGGGGACGCGCCGGCGGACGCGATCGTCCTCGACGGCACGCTCGCGCGCATCGTCTACCGCCACCCCGACAGCGGCTTCACCGTCGCCCGCATCCACACCACCGAGGGCGGCGAGGCGACCGCCGTCGGCGAGCTGTGGGGCATCCCCGAGGGCACGCCGATCCGCCTGCGCGGCGCGTGGGTGGACGATCGTCGCTTCGGTCGCCAGCTCAAGGTCGCCGGTTATCAGGTCCGCTCGCCCGAGACGCTGGTCGGCATCGAGAAGTTCCTGGGCGGCGGCATCATCCCCGGCATCGGCCCGGAGCTCGCGCGCCGCATGGTCGCGAAGTTCGGCCCGCGCACGCTCGAGATCGTCGAGCGCGAGCCCGAGCGCCTCACCGAGGTCGAGGGCATCGGCGCCGGCCGCGCCGCCAAGATCTCGGCGGCGTTCGCCGAGCACCGCCACGTCCAGGACGTGATGGTGTTCCTGCGCGGTCACGGCGTCACCGCCGCGTTCGCCGGCCGCATCGTGCGCAAGTACGGCAAGGACGCCGTGCGCGTCGTGCGCGAGAACCCGTACCGGCTCACCGAGGTGTGGGGCATCGGCTTTCGCACCGCCGATTCGATCGCCGAGAAGCTCGGCGTCGCGCGCGACGCGCCCGAGCGCCTGCAGGCCGGGCTGGTGTTCGTCCTCGGCAGCGAGGTCGAGGACGGGCACACCCACGTCCCCGAGAACGCCCTGTTCGATCGCGGCGCCGAGATCCTCGGCGTCGCGCGCGAGAAGCTCTTGCCCGCGCTCGAGACGCTCGAGCGCGGAGGCACGGTGATGCGCGAGGTGCTGGGTGATCGCGGCCGCACGGCGTCGCTCGCGACCGTCACGCAGCTCGAGATCGAGGCCGCCGCCGCGTTCGCGGAGCTGTGCCGCACGCCGGCGCGCCTGGTCGCGCTCGACATCGAGCAGGCCGTCGCCGAGGTCGAGGTCGCCGCCGATCTCCAGCTCGCGCCGCAGCAGAAGAAGGCGGTGGTCGCGGCCGCTGTCGACAAGTGTGTCGTCGTCACCGGTGGTCCCGGCGTCGGCAAGACCACGATCATCCGCGCCGTGGTCGAGCTCGCCCGCCGCATGCGCCGCCGCTTCTCGCTCGCCGCGCCCACCGGCCGCGCCGCCAAGCGCCTCGCCGAGTCGACCGGTCAGGAGGCGGTCACGCTCCACCGCCTGCTCGAGTACAACCCGCAGTCGGGCGCGTTCCAGCGCGACGAGGACAACCCGCTCGACGCCGACCTCGTCGTCGTCGACGAGTGCTCGATGGTCGATCTCGCGCTCTTCCGCGCCCTCGTCGTCGCCTTGCCGGCACGCACCCAGCTCGTGCTCGTCGGCGACGTCGATCAGCTGCCGTCGGTCGGCGCCGGCGCCGTGCTCGCCGACGTGATCGCGTCGGGCGCGGCCACCGTCGTCCGCCTGACCGAGATCTTCCGCCAGGCCGCGCAGTCGAAGATCGTCACCAGCGCGCACCTCATCAACCAGGGCCAGCTCCCCGAGCTCGACAGCGCTCCGGGCGCGAGCGACTTCTACTTCGTCGGGCGCGACGAGCCGGTGGCGGCGCGCGACACCGTCGTCGAGATGGTCGCCGAGCGCATCCCGGCGCGCTTCGGCTTCGATCGCATGACCGGCGTGCAGGTGCTCGCGCCCATGCACCGGGGCGAGCTCGGCACCACGGCGCTCAACGTCGCGCTCCAGGCCCGCCTCAACCCGCCCGGCGACGACAAGCCCGAGCTGTCGCGTGGCGAGCGCGCCTTTCGCAAGGGCGACAAGGTCATGCAGCTCAAGAACGACTACGACCGGAACGTCTACAACGGCGACATCGGCATCGTCGAGCGCGTCGACCCCGACGCCGGGAAGCTCTGGGTCGCGCTGGGCGATGGCCGCACCGCCGAGTACGAGCGCGCCGACCTCGACCAGCTCGTCCTCGCGTACGCGGTCAGCGTCCACAAGAGCCAGGGCTCCGAGTATCCGGCCGTCGTGATCCCCCTGGCGACCCAGCACTTCATGATGCTCGGCCGGTCGCTCCTGTACACGGCGGTCACCCGGGGCAAGCGCCTGGTCGTGATCGTCGGCTCGCGCCGGGCGGTCGGGATGGCGGTCAAGAACGCGACGGCCCGCGCCCGGTATACCTGGCTGGCGGAGCGCATCCGGGAGGCCACGGCGGCCGAGCCGGGCGGCGACGCGGCGGAGCCGGACGACCTGGACGACATCGACCTGTAAGTCCTGTTCACCCGAGCGAGGGGTCGCGAGGCGTGGCGTGCCGGGGCGAGGAGCCGGGGTCCCGGGCTCCCAGCTGGCTACCCGAGACCTCGGATCGACTGCCATTCCGGGGGATCCCGGTCACGCCGGTGGGGGCGCCGCCTACCCCAGAACGAGCCGTTCCTCAAGCCCCCGGGCTCTACCTTGCCGGCCCCCATGTGGCCTGTCACGGCAGGGTCGCTTCTCGGTGTCGGTTTGCTTGTACTCCCGCCCGAACCGTAATAGTTTGCGATCATTGCGTTTGACGCGACCCGACTTGGCAGGTCGCCCCCTAGTCTCGTTTCGTCTCGAGTCGTCCCTTGGCATCGTCCGATCGCAGGACCCGCATCGCTGTGGTCGTCGCGCTCGTCGCGGCAGGCGTCGCCGTCTTCGTCGGTGCGCGCGTGCTCGGTCGCGACGACGAACACGCAGCATCGTCAGCGAATGCCAGCGAACCGGGTGGAAGCTCCACGGAGACCGGACCCGGCAGCGCGGCTGATCCGTGGGGCGGGCCCGCGTCGGCGCGCCGCATGGCGGGCACCGGGTCGGTCCGGAACCGCAAGGGTGGCCCGCCCGTCCAGGTGACCGGCACGGTGCGTCTCGAGGGGGCGGGCACGCCTGTTGCTGGTGCCGAGGTCGCCTTCATGAACTCGTCAGGCGAGATCACCGCGATCGCGGACGGTTCCGGGCGCTATGCCATCGAGGTCCCCTCGGGAATCTGGTGGAAAGTTCACGCTCGGTCTGACAGCGCTGTCGGACTTCCGGAGCCTTTTCAGGCCACGGAGCCGACGACGCGCGACCTCGAGCTGCGCGCGGTGAGCACGATTCGCGGTCGTGTCGTCGATGCACGCGGCGGCGCGGTGAGCGGTGCGGTCGTGAACCTCGAGATCGAGGCCGGTGCGCGCGCGCTGCTCGAGTCGTCGATGTCGCTGTCGACCGAGACCGAGCGCGACGGCCGCTTCGAGCTGCCCTCGCTGCCGGGCAGCGTCACGCTGCGCGCGTCGCGCGGCATGGCGCAGGGCCTCGCGCAGGCGAGCGTCGGCGACAAGCCGACGACGGTCGAGATCCGGCTCGACGATCCGGTGACCGTGCGCGGCACCGTCGTCGACGCCGAGGGCAACGGCGTCGCGGGGGTCTCGATCACCGCGCTCTCGACGCTGGCCGCGGGCGGCATCAACGAGAAGCAGCGCTTCGACACCAACGCGGTCGGCACCTTCGAGCTGACGATGCCGGCGGGGCACATCCGGCTCGAGGCACGCGGCGGCGGCGGGATGCGCGCGCCGACGTGGGTCGAGTTCCTCGGGTCGGGACAGCGCCGCGAGGGCGTCCGGCTCACGCTCGCCCCCCAGCAGGTGCTGCGGGGCAAGGTCACGACGCCCGACGGGATCGCCGTCGCCGGCGCTCGCGTTCGCCTCATCTCCGCGTCGTCGTACGACGCGGTCACCGCGAGCGACGGCTCGTTCGAGGTCGCCGTCCCCGAGGTCGTCTCGTACCTGGTCAAGGTCAAGCACTCGGCCGGCAACATCGAGCGCCGCGTCGACGCGTGGAACGCCGCGGGAGACGAGTCGTTCACGCTCCTGCCCTTCGGCAGCCTCGAGATCAAGGCGCAGAACGCCGGCGGCGACGTCACGGTCGCGATCGACGCGTTCGTGCCCGCCGACGGCTCCGGCGCGCGTGCGCCCGCCGAGGCGAGCTACAAGGGGCCACCTGCGGGTGTCGTCGTGCCGATGATCGAGCCCGGCACCTACGACCTCACCGTGTCGTCTCCCGGCATGAAGCCGGTCCCGCTGCGCGGCGTCGTCGTGGGCTCCGTGCCCGCCGTCGTGCCCGTCGCGTTCGAGAAGCTGGGTGCGGCCTGGCTGTCGCCCCGTCGCGAGAACCCGACCCGGAGGGCGCAGCCGTGCTGAACGCCGCCCTCTTGCTCCTGCTGCAGACGCTGGGGCTCGTGCTCTTCTTCAACCGCTACATCGCGACGCTCGCGGTGAAGATCCTCAAGCGCAACGTCTTCGAGGATCGCGACCTCGCCTTCGAGCCGACGGTCACCGTCGTGGTCCCGATGTTCAACGAAGGCGCCGGCATCCGGGCGACGCTCGAGAGCCTGCTCGCGGTCGAGTACCCGCGCGACAAGTACGAGATCATCGTCATCGACGACTGCTCGACCGACGACAGCTTCCAGCACGCGCAGGCGATGGTGCGCAAGGCCGGCGGCTGTCTTCGCGTCCTGCGCAACCTGAAGAACATCGGCAAGCGGCGCTCGATCAACCGCGCCGTCCTGCTCTCACGCTCCGAGATCATCGTCTCGGTGGACTCCGACGTCATCGTCGACAAGGCCGCCATCCGCGGCCTGGTCGTGCGCTTCACCAAGCCGGAGATCGCCGCCGTCGGCGGCAAGGTCGACATCGGCAACAAGCACGACAACTGGCTGACGAAGATGCAGGCGGTGAAGTACTGGTACTCGTACCACTCGATCAAGAGCCTCGAGTGGGCGTTCCAGCGCGTCGCCTGCCTCTCGGGCTGCCTGACCGCGTACCGGCGCAGCGTGCTGCTCGAGCTCCACCCGATCCTCGAGCACCGCTCCTTCTGCGGCGTGTCGATCAAGTACGGCGAGGATCGCTTCCTCACCCGCCAGATCATCAAGGCGGGCCACCTGACGACGATGACCCTCGACGCGGTGTGCTGGACGCAGGCGCCGCAGAAGCTCGGCGACTACCTGTCGCAGCAGCTCCGCTGGCGCCGCTCGTTCATCGTCGACTGCTTCGGCGGCCTGTCGCACATGTGGCGGCTGAACCCGATCATCGCCGTGCACTTCTTCTCGCTGTGCATGTTCGTCGTCGCGTACCCGGCGCTGCTCATGAGCTCGATCATGCACGGCACGCTGTTCGCCTTGCTCACCCGGCAGGTCATCATCGCCGCGGTGCTCGGCCTGGTCTACTACTGGAAGGCGAAGCGGCTCGGGCTCGAGGTCGTGCACCCGCTCGCGCTGGTGCCGGCGGCGCTGGTCGTCCCGGTGCTCTACGCGCTCATCACGCCGCTCGCGTTCTTTACCCTCGACTCCGGCAGCTGGGAGACGCGCGATCACGACGACGCCACCAGCGATGATCGCGCGTCGGTCACCGAGGGTGGCGTGGTGGAGCCGGTGACGTCGGTCAACTCGGCGCCGGTCGGGGTCGCGGCCGCGGTCTCGGTCGCCGCCACGGCGCAGGTCGCGCAGGTCGCGAGCGCGACCGGGCGTTTCGAGCTACCGGCGGCCTAGTTGCGAGCGTAGTCTGGAGCCGCCTGGAGCCGCCTGGAGCCGATTAGATGGACGCCCCGATGCCGACCACCGCCAGCCCCCGACCTTCGCGCGCGCGCTTCACGTTCCAGCCGTTGATCGTGAAGACGTACAAGGTCGCCGGCATCGTCGCGCTCGGCGCGATCATGATCGGGCTCATCCTCTACCTCATCAACAACATCTTCTACTTCTTCGACAACTCGTGGGTGCGTCCGGTGATCCTCTCGCCGTCGCACGACAAGGTGCTCGCGGCGACGTCCTCGGTGTCGGAGGCGCAGCAGCGGCTCGACGAGCTGGAGCTGGAGCGGGCGCGTGAGGCGGCGCAGAAGGGCAAGCTCGAGCGCGTGCAGGCCGCGAACGCGGCGTTCATCGCCGAGGCCGGACCGACCGTGGCCGAGGCGGGAAACAGTCTGGCCGCCGTGGGCGCGCGGCGCGAGCTGTTCCAGGCCGAGCTCGACCGCCAGGCGGCGCTCGACGACCTCGCCGTCGCCGAGCGCGAGCTGGCGATCCTCGACGCCGCCATCGCCACCCAGAAGTCGGCCGTCGAGCGCCTCGCGTCGTCGTACTACCTGAAGGCGCGGTCGGGGAAGATCGTCGTCGGCTTCGTGCCGTACGACAACCTGTCGACCGCGCGCCCCGGCACGCCGCTCTATCGCTGTTCGTGGGGCCTGGTGAACTGCCACGAGGTGGGCAAGGTGCTCTCCGTGCTCGACGGCGAGGTCACCGAGCGTCACCCCGACAAGGATCGGATGCTGCGCGGCGTGATGGTGGAGATGTCGCTCACCGAGCCGCGGGCCGGCGAGCACAACGTGCTCTTCGCCGGTTCGAAGCCGTTCTGGATCTTCTGAGCTGAGCCGGATCGGCTCACCAGACTGGACGATTTCGTTCGTTGCGGTACGAAGTCGCAGCTCGGTGATCGAAGAGTTGTTTGACTGAACGCTGCTTCGAATTACGGTGGGCCTCATGACGAAGCTGGTGGTGGTCATCGGCGTCCTGCTCCTCGCGATCGGCTGCACCGACGAGACCGCAACCCCCGTCGAGTGTGGGCCGGGCACGACGCTCACGACCAACGGCATCTGCGTCCCCGAGGACGACTCGCCCCACCTCACGTGTGGCGCGGGCACGCGGCAGGTAGGCCGCGAGTGTGTCGTCGACGACCAGCGCCGCTTCGAGCTGCGCATCAAGTCGCGCGACATCAGCGCCGATCGGCTGCAACCGGTGCCCGTCCTCGCGCTCGGCACCAACGCCGACGGCACCCTCGTCAACGAGCCGGCGATCCTCTCGATCGACCGCATCGCGGCGGGCGCTTTCCCGCGCCCGCGCATCCAGCTCGGCGAGATGGGGGCGCTCACCCATTACCGTCCGTGCTCGAGCACCGAGGCAGGCTGCGTCGGCCCCGTGCGCTTCTCGCTCGCGCTCGTCTCCGATCCCGCGACGACCGTCGCGACGCTGGACGCGAACCTCGTCGACGTGCCCGCCGGCAGCAACGCCGCGGCGTGCGGCACCGCCGACAACGTCATGTTCTTCGACGGCGAGGACCAGGTCTACGCCGGCTTGCTCGCCGTCGTCGACGCCGGCTGGGGCGTCGATGGCGCCCCCGACCGCGTCAAGATCCGCGTCGAGCCCGACCAGCTGAGCCAGGGCCGCTGGTGGGATCTCGAGTTCACGTCCGGCGACCGGGACGCACCGCTCGCCCCGGGCGTCTACGAGGACGCGCGTCGCCCGAACCCCGGCAACGGCAACGGCAACGGCAACAATCGCCCAGGCCTCGAGGTCCGCGGCCTCGACCGCCGCTGCCCCGGCAACCTCAACGGACGCTTCGAGGTCCACGCGTACGAGATGGAAGGCGACCGGGTGACCAGCGCGCTCATCTCGTTCGAGCAGCGCTGCGCCGGCGCGGCGCGCAACCTCCGCGGCTGCGTCCGCGTGGCCGCGGCTGACTGAGCAGCGCGCGAGGAGAGAGGGAGACCCCGGCGGCAGCGGGTGGCGCGGGCCCCCCTCGCGGCTGCATCCGCGTGGCCGCGGCTGAGTGAGCAGCGCGCGAGGAGTAGTGGGAGACCCCGGCGGCAGCGGATGGCGCGGGCCCCCCTCGCCCGTGCTCAGACAGTCCTCGCTTGGCGCGAACGCAAGCGGTGGGGCTCGTGCGGACGGTCTTGCGGCTGGCGCCGCGCGCGCGACGGCGGTGCTCCACCGGGGAGCTGCGGAACTGCGCGCGGGCTGAGGGGGGCCCACGCCACCCTCGCCGCCTCGGTGCCCTTTCCCATCACACCATCGCCGCGGCTTGCGGATGTCGCTCGAGTGATCTGGCGAGCGAACGAAGCCCTGTTCGGCCTGAGCGAGGCGCGACAGCGCCGAGTCGAAGGGCGCCGGGAATCCGTTCGCCTTGAGCGAGGCGCGAGAGCGAGGGGCGGGGGCGGGGCTCAGTCGTGCTTTGCGCGCATGTGCTTCCAGCACCGCGAGATGAGCTCGCGGAGGACGCGCTCGTCCACGTCGGAGAGCTTGTTGATGTAGAGGCAGGCAGTGCCGGTCTTGTGCTTGCCGAGCTTCTTCAGGAGGGCGTCGCGACCGGCGTAGTCGGCGAGCACGTAGAGGACGAGGTTCGCCTTGCGCGGGCTGAAGCCGCAGCGCGGCCAGGTGCCGGTCGGGCTCTCGTAGCTGCCGTAGCCGACGATCGTTGGGCCCCACATCGCCGGCTTCTCGCCGGTCAGCTCGCGGAACATCTTGTCGACAGCCTTCGCGTCCTTGCGGCGGGTGTCGCTTTCCACCGCGTCGATGAACGCGGCGACGGAGGCCTTGGTCTTCGTGGTCTTGGGCTCGGGCATGGGCGACCTCCATCATGCGCCGATTCAGCCGAGGAGATGGCCGAAGCGGAGGGTGTTGCCGTCGGGCACCGCCCTCGCGCGTGCGGCGCCAGCCGCAAGACCACCCGCACGAACGCCACCGCCTGCGCTCTCGCCAAGCGAGGACTGTTCGAGCACGGGCGGATGGGGGCCCGCGTCGGCCGCTGCCGCCGGCGCCCGAGGTTCCCACGACCTCACGCCCGTGGGATCTCCGCCGCCGCGCGGCCGGGCCCCGCGCTACATCGCCAGGCCGCCGTCGACGTCGATCGTGCGCCCGTTGAAGTAGTCGCACTCGAGCACGAACTTCACGGCGACCCAGATGTCCTCGGGCAAGCCGATGCGGCCGACCGGGATGTTGGCGACGAGCGCGTCGCGCGCCTTCTGGTTCATGCCCTGGGTCATCGGCGTCTCGATCATGCCGGGCGCGACCGCGCCGACGCGGATGCCGAACTGGCCGAACTCGCGCATCCACGTCGTCGTGTTGGCCGCGAGCGCCGCCTTGGCCGCCGAGTAGTTCGACTGGCCGCGGTTGCCGTGGCGCGCGACCGACGACATGTTGACGATGACGCCGGGGCGGGTCTCGGTCGCGACCATCTTGGCGACGACGTCGCGCACCATGAAGGTGGCGCCGGTCAGGTTGACGCCGATGACGGCGTCCCACTGCTCCTTCGTCAGCTTGGTGATCGCGCCGGTGGTGCGGTCCTTCTTGACGAGCAAGCCGTCGCGCAGGATGCCGGCGTTGTTGACGAGGCCGTTGAGGCCGCCCATCGCGCCGTGCGCCCACTCGACGAACGCGCCCACGTCCTCCTCGCTCGACACGTCGAGGCGACGGGTGTGGACCTTGCCGGGGAGGCCCTTGGTGGCCTCGGCGAGGGCGGCGAGGCCGTCCTCCTTGACGTCGCCGGCGGCGACCTGAGCGCCGGCCTCGGCGAGACGAGTGGCGAAGTGCGCGCCCATGCCCTGGGCGGCGCCGGTGATGATGATCTTGAAGTCGGAGAGCTTCATGGGAGTACCTCGGTGAGCCTGGGCGGACGTTAGTGGCGGGTCGCGCCCGGTGCAAGCCGCGTCGCGAACCACGAGCTGACGGCCGGGTACAGCTCGCGCGCCGCGCGGCTGCCCACGACCGCGCCGACGTGGCCGCCGGGGACGCGCAGGGTGGTGGTGTCCTTGGTCGAGACGCGCTCGAGGAGCGCCGTCGCCGCCGCCGGCGGGCAGATCTGGTCCCGGTCCGCGACGATCGCGAGCGCCGGACACCGGATCGCGCCGAGGTCGACCGCACGGCCCAGCGCGCGGTGGGTACCGGCGACCAGGCGATTCCCTTGGTAGAGATCCTTGATGTACGTGCGGTAGGCGGCAGCGGGGAACGCGATGTTGTCCGACGCCCACGTGTCGAGGGCGCGGAAGCTGGTCTGCGCCGCTGGATCGGCGACGAGGTCGGGCATCGAGGCGAGCTTGCCGAGCTCGAGCGTCGGGCGCAGCGCGACGAAGCCGGACTGCATCTGCTCGGGCGAGACGTTGCCGGCAAGGGCGATGGCGTCGGCGTCGAACCAGCGCGGATCGACCATGTGGGCGAGCGCGCCGCCCTCGGCGAAGTCGATCGGGCCCGCGAGGTTGGCGAGCGCGGCGACGTGTCCCGGGTGCAGGGCGGTGTAGATCGCCGACAGCGTGCCGCCCATGCAGTAGCCGAGGATTCCGACCTGCTCGCTGCCGGCCGTCGTCATGGTGCGGCGCACCATGCGGCCGAGGCGGGAGAGGACGTCGTCCCAGCCCAGGTAGCGGTCCTCGTCCTCCGGCGCGCCCCAGTCGAGGCAGAACACGTCGAGCCCGGCGCCGACGAGCGCGGCGACCAGGCTCGAGCCGGGACGGAGATCGAGGACGTACCAGCGGTTGATGAGCGACGGCACGAGGAGCAGCGGGGCGCCGCGCCGTGGGCCTTCGCCCAGAAAGCGGTAGAGCCGTGCGGTGCCTTCGCGTGCGATCGTGTCGCGGGGCGTGGGGGCGAGCTCGGGTGGCGGCCGTGCGGCCGACAGCCCGGAGACATCGCCAGCGAGGCCGGTCATGGCCTCGGTCAGCTCGCGCGCGTAGCGCGCCCACAGGTGCATCGGGTTCATCAACGACTCCTGGTCGTGGCGTCGGATCAGTTCCTGGGGCCGAAGGCGTCGGCGGCGCGGCGGCCGGCGTCGAGGGCGAGCTTGCGCCACTCGGCCGAGAGCTGCGCCATGTAGCCGATCGAGTCGGTCGCCAGCTTGGCCAGGTCGTTCACGGCGGTGCGCGCACGCTGCATCGCAACACCCTCGTAGACCGCGAGCTCGTCCATCATGCCCTGCGTGCGCGCGATCTGGTCGCGCATCATCTGGGTGAACGCCTCCGGGGTCGGGAGCTGGAAGGGCAGGGGGATGTCCCACGGGGCGCGCGGGGCGGCCTTCTGCGCGTCGGCGTGGTCGGTCTTCGGGATGTCGGTCTTGGGGGTCTCGGGCTTGCTCATGGGTTGGTTCCTTTCGTGCGACCCACCCTAGGCATCGCGACGGGACGGGTCAAGGGAGAAATGTTGCGATGCACAAAAAACTGTTGCGTCGCACCATCGCGATCCGATAGAGCAGTCTTCATGAACCTCGTGTGGATCGGCTTCCTCCTCTATGTCGGGATGTTGGTCGTGCTCGCCGGCCTCGGTCGCCGGCGCGCCAGGGGCGACGCGGCGAGCTTCGCGGTCGGCCGCCGCCTGCACCCGGTCGTCGCCGGCATGACCCTGTCGGCCGCGATCGCGTCGACGGCGACGTTCGTGATCAACCCCGGCTTCGTCTACGTCCATGGCGTGTCGGCGCTGATCCACTTCGGCGTGGCCGCGTTCCTCGGCATGGCCGGCGGGCTCGTCCTCGTCTGTGGCCGCTTCCGCCGCCGCGGCGCCGCCGGCGGGGCGCTGACCCTGCCCCAGTGGATCGGGCAGCGCTACGGCTCGCGCGGGCTGCGCACGTACTTCGCCGCCGTGAACCTGCTGTCGCTGGCGTTCGTCGTCCTCATCGTCGGCGGCCTGTCGATCATGATGCAGGCGACGCTCGGGCTCTCGTACCGCACGGCGCTGGTGACCGTGACCGCGATCGTCGTCGGCTACGTCCTCGCGGGCGGCGCCTACGCCAACGCCTACGTCAACACGATGCAGGCGACGATCATGGCGATCGTCGCGGCCATGATCGTCGGCAGCGGCGTCGGCCACCTCCTCGACGGCAACGCCCTCGACCGGCTGGCCGCGGTGGACCCCAACCTGACCGCGGCGATCAACCCGGGGAGCGCGCTCTTCTCGAGCTGGTTCTCGGTGTTCGGCGCCGGCTTCGTCATCGGCTTCGCCCTCATGTGCCAGCCACACGTCATGACGACCGCGCTCTACGTCGAGGACGATCGCGGTATCCGGCGCGCGCTCGCGGTCGCGATCACCCTGTGCGCGCTGTTCACCGGCGTGCTCCTGGCCGGGCTCTACGCCCACCTCGCCGGCATCCCGCGCGAGGCGATGATCGACCCGGCGACCGGCGCGTTCCGTCAGGACCGGGTGATGGCGGCGTACCTGGCGAACACGTTCTCGCCGGCGGGGCTGGCGATCGTGACGATCGCGATCCTGTCGGCGGGCATGAGCACGATGTCGTCGATCCTGGTCGCGCTCTCGGGCATCACCGGCAACGACCTCTTCGCCACGTGGAAGCGCTGGCGCGGCGGCGAGGCGACGCCCGAGGCGTCGAGGCGCGTCGGCCAGGCCGCGGTGATCGCGTTCGCCGTCGCCGCCTTCGCGATCGCGCTCGACCCGCCCAGGCTCCTCGGCATCTTCGGTCAGCTCGGCGCCTACGGCGTGGTCTCGGCGGCGGCGGCCCCGCTCATCCTCGGCGCGCTGATGCCCGGCCTCGGCCGCGGCGCCGCCACGGTCGCCGCGGTCGCGGGGCCGGTCGTGCACTTCTCGCTCTACGGGCTCGGCAAGGTCGAGGGGGCGCGGGTCGCGGCCTCGGGCGCCGGCCTCGATCTCGGCAACCCGGGCGTCACCGCCGCTGTCGCCATCCTCGCCAGCACGGCGGGGGCGCTGGCGATGTACGGCCTGTCGCTCAGGACTTCGGTTTCCGTCGAGCGCCCGGGCGTCCCAGCCCCTCGCTCCTCGTCTCCGTCTTCGTCCCAGGTCGCATCGCCCTCTTGAGCTCCTCGAGCTCGCGGCGCAGGCTGGCGAGATCGTCGGCGCGCGCGTCGCGCGCGGGCTCGTCGTCGTCCTCGTCGGCCGGCGGCTCGGGCTCGACGTACGTCGGGTACGCGGGCGGCGGCGGCGCATATTGCGGCGCACCAAAGCCCATCATCTGGCCCATCGGCGTCTGCATCCACATGCGCGCCAGCGCGTCGGTGGCGCCGAGCGGGACGCGGGCCAGCGGCGACACCGACGCGAGGTTCTGCACGCCGCGCTTGGCGGCCAGGTACATCTCGAGCGCGGCGGTGACGTAGCGGCTGAAGAACTCGCCGAGGGCGTCGTCGCCGAGCCGGATCATCTGCGTGAGCAGCGGCACGGGAAGCGTGCGGTGCGCGCTGCCGCTCTCGAGGATGAGCTGCGTCAGCGTCGCCTGGGTCAGGTCCTCGCCGGTCTTGGCGTCCACGACGCGCACGTCGCTGCCACCACGGATCTTGCCGGCGAGCTCCTCCAGCGTGATGTACCGGCTGTCGCCGGTGTCGTAGAGCCGGCGGTTGCCGTACTTCTTGATCAGGGTGGCGGCCACGCCAAACCCTACCGGTCGGACCGCTGCGCTGCAAGAGGGTTCTATGTTGCACTGCAAAAACCTGGTTGACATGCCCAGGACCCATTGCGTAGAACCGGGCTCGGGACATGGCTGCGCTTCGCCATCATGTTGCACTGCAAAACGCGTTGTTCGCTGGCGCAGCATTGCTCACCGCCTGCTCGAGCTCGGACATGGCGCGCTGCGACGACCACGCTGATTGCGCCTCGGGGTTCTGCCGCGCCGATCACACCTGCGCGCCCGACGACGAGGCCGACGCGGCGACCGGCGGCGATGACGCCGACCCCGGCGTCGACGCCTCGGTCGGCTGCGTGCCCGACCACGACGGCACGCTGACCCGCGACGAGCTCGTCATGGCGGCCGGCCAGATGGCGCGCTTCCGCGTCGCCACCGACGTGCCGGTCGACACCGCCGGCACCCAGGGCGCCGGCGGCGCGCGCAGCTGGACGTTCACGGCGGCGGCGAGCGGCGACCGCGATCTCGCGCTCACGCTGCTCGCGCCGGCCGGCCAGTGGTGGGCCGCGATGTTCCCGACCGCGAGCTACGCCACGCGGCTGTCGGCCGACAGCGCGCTCCTCGGCGTGATGCGGCTCGACGCCAGCGGCGTCGCGCTCCTCGGCGTCGTCAGCCCCGAGGCCGGCGTGACGCGCACCGAGCTCACGTACGACCCGGCGGTGCCGATCATCCCCACGCCGCTCGCGCCCAGCGCGAGCTGGAACGTGACCTCGACGGTGAGCGGCCTGGCCAGCGGCGTCGGCGCGTTCTACACCGAGCGCTACCAGAGCCGTGTCGACGCGATCGGCGACGCCGCGACGCCGTTCGGCACCTTCCCCGTGCGCCGCATCGCCGTCGACCTGACGCGCACCGTGGGCGCCGCGGTGACCACGCGGCGCAGCTTCGCCTTCGTCTCCGAGTGCTACGGCACGGTCGCGACGATCGCCTCGCAGGACTACGAGAGCGGCAGCGAGTTCACCGACGCCGCCGAGCTGTGGAGGCTCCAGCCGTGAGGGCTGGCGCGCAGGTGCGACGATGACGCCCGCGTGGGTGCGGCTGTGGCTCGCCGCGTCCGTGGCGATGCTCGCCGGCTGCCCGTCGTTCCACGCGGGCCTGTTGCCGGGCGCGCCCAATGACGCGACCTTCGTGGAGGTCGACGGCGTGCACGTGCACTACCGCGACGTCGGGCAGGGGCCGACGGTCGTGCTCATCCACGGCTACAGCGCGTCGATCGAGCTGTGGCGTCCCGTGCAGGACGCGCTCGCCGAGCGCCATCGGGTGATCGCCGTCGACCTCAAGGGCTTCGGCTGGACCAGCCGGCCCGCCGGCGACTACTCGCCGGGCGCGCAGGCGGCGCTGGTGTGGAGCGTGCTCGACAAGCTCGGCGTCGGCGACGTCGCCGTCGTCGGCCATTCGTGGGGGTCGTCGGTCGCGCTGGCGATGACGCTCGCCGCGCCGGCGCGCGTGCGCCGCATCGCGCTCTACGCGGCGTACGTCTTCGAGGCGCAGGTGCCGAGCTTCCTGCGCTGGGCGCGCCTCGACGGGTTCGGCGAGGCGCTGTTCGCGCTGTACTACCGCGAGCGCGTCGAGGATCGGGTCGGGCTCGCCTACCACGACCAGCGCTTCGTCACCCAGGCGCGCGTCGAGCACGTCGAGGCCGAGTTGCGGCGTCCCGGCGCGGTCGCGGCGGCGCTCGCGGCGGCACGAGGGCAGCGCTTCCGCGGGCAGGAGGCGCGGTACGGCGAGATCTCGCAGCCCGTGCTCCTGCTCTGGGGCGACGACGATCTGGTGACGCCGCTCCGGTTCGGTCACCAGCTCGCGCGCACGATGCCGCACGCCGAGCTCGAGGTGTACGCGGCGTGCGGGCACATCCCGATGGTGGAGGCCTTCCATCCCACCACCCGCGACCTCGCGGCGTTTCTCGACGACGACGTTCCCCCCTCCGAACCCGTGCCCGAGCCCGTGCCCGAGCCCGTGCCCGATCCGGAGCCCGCGTCGTGAGCGCGCCAGCCGTTCGTCCCGAGCGAGGCCGGGCGCCGCGAGGTCGAGTCGAAGGACGCTTGCTCCTCGGCTTCGCCCTCGGCCTCCCCTCGATCGCGCACGCCGAGCCCGACAGCGTCCCCGACCTCGCCGAGATCGGCAGCGACCTCGCGGCGCGCGCGTTCGTCGCCCCGCGCACCCGCACCGAGGTCGAGGTCCACGGCAGCTTCCGCATCCGCCAGGAGGCCCTGGTCAACCTCGACCTCGATCGCGGCCTCGATCCGTCGGGCCAGCCGCTGTTCACCGTCCCCCTCGGCGGTGGCCAGACCCTCGACGGCGGTGACCTCCGGCTGCGCACCGACATCGCGCTTCGCGCACCGGGCGCCGGCGTCGCCGTCTACACGCGGCTCGACGTGCTCGACAACGTGATGTGGGGCGGCTCGCCCGAGGCCGGCACCGGCCGCGCGCCGACGCCGGCCGCGTCACCCGGGCAGGAGCCGGGTTCGATCTCCGTCGAGCGCGTCTGGGGCGAGGTGCTCACGCCCGTCGGGGTGCTCGCCGCCGGGCGCATGGGTGCGCACTGGGGCCTCGGCATCGCCGCCAACGGCGGCGATTGCGACGACTGCGACGGCGGCGACGCCGCCGACCGCATCGCGTTCGCCTCACCGATCGGCGGGCACGTCGTCGCGCTCGCGTGGGACATGGCGTCGAGCGGTCCGTTCACGCCGCGCAAGGACGAGCGCCGTCCGCTCGATCTCGAGCCCACCGACGACGCCAGCACGTGGACCGCGGCGGTCATGCGCGCGCGCTCGCCGTCGGCGCGCAACCGTCGCGCCGCCGCCGGGCTCGCCACCGCCGAGTACGCCGTCTTCGCCAGCCATCGCCGCCAGGAGAACGACGTCCCCGCGCACTACCTACCCGTCGCGACGCCGCGTCCGCCCGGCGCCTTCGACGCCACGGATCTCATGGCGCGCGGCTTCAGCGCCACCACCGGCGGGCTCTGGTTCCGCCTCTCCACGCCGCGCGCGCGCGTCGAGCTCGAGGCCGTCTACGCGCGCGCCCGCGTCGATCAGCCGTCGCTCGTCCCCGGCGTGCTGCTCGATCAGCCGGCGACCTCCGACCAGTTCGGCCTCGCCGTCGAGACCTCCGTCTCCCTCGGCGCCCACGCGCTCGGCGTCGACGCCGGCGTCGCCTCCGGCGACGACGCCCCCGGCTTCGGCGCGTTCCCTCGCCCCGGCGCCGCCGCGCCGCAGCCCGGCGACCTCGACGGCCCGCAGGCCGACCCACCCGGCGACACCACCGTCGACAACTTCCGCTTCCACCCCGACTACAGGATCGATCGCATCCTCTTCGCGGAGATCATCGGCACGGTCACCGACGCGATCTACCTCCGTCCGCACGTTCGCCTCTCGCTCTCAGAGACCGGCCCAGGCCGCCTCTCGCTCACCGCCGCCGCCATCCTCTCCTGGGCCGTGCAGGCCACCTCGACTCCTTCGGGCGCGCGCGCGCTCGGCGTCGAGCTCGATCCGTCGCTCGCCTACGAGGCCGACGGCTTTCGCGTCGCGCTCGACTACGCCGTCCTCCTCCCCGGCGCCGCCTTCGACAACCCGGCATCCTCCCTCGACGCCACCGCCGCGCACCTCGTGCGCCTCCGCCTGGGGATGGTGTTCTGATGCGCCCCTCGCTCCCTCCTGCCCGTGCCCGTGCCCGTGCCCGTGCCCGATCTCTCTTCTCCCTCTCCCTCTCTCTCTCCCTCTCCCTCTCTCTCTCCCTCTCCCTCTCCTTCTCCCTCTCCCTCTCCGTTCTCTCCGCCTGCACCGAGAACCAGACCCCGCTCCCCTCCACACCACCACCTCCGCCCGTCTCGTGCCTCCCCGATCTCGACGGCGCGCTCACCGCCGCCGAGGTCCCGACCGTTCTCGACCTCCCCGCCGTCTATCTCGTCACCCCGCAGGCGCCCGTCGACGTCGCCGGCGCCGGCGCCGGTGACACACGGCGCTGGGACTGGAGCGACGAGCGGCGCGAGGACACCGCCGCCGACATCGTCGCCACCGCGCTCGACGATCAGTGGTACGCGCCCATGTTCCCGGGCGGTCAGTTCGTCACCGCCGGCACCGGCGGCCTCGACGGCGTCTACGCCCGCGACGTCGCCGCGGTCTACCTGCTCGGGGTCGCGTCGCCGGCCGCCGATCCACCCGGCGGCCGCACGCTCCTCGTCTACGATCGCCCGGTCGCGGTCATGCGCTTCCCGCTCGCCGAGGGCGATGTCTGGACCGAGACCGTCACCATCACCGGCGGCACGCTCGCCGGGCTGCCGTACAACGGCACCGACACCTACGCGTTCGCCGCCGACGCCAGCGGCGAGCTGCACCTGCCGTACGTGCGCTTCGCCGGCGCCTTGCGGCTGCGCACGCTCGTCACGTCGACGCCGGCGATCGGCGGCGGCGCCACCACGCGCCGGCAGGTGTCGTTCTGGTTCGAGTGCTTCGGCGAGATCGGGCGCGCGACCAGCCGCGCGAACGAGCCGGCCACCGACTTCACGACCGCCGAGGAACTCCGGCGCTTCGCACTCTGAAGGAGAAACGTCATGAACCTCTGGGACCAGTGGAAGAAGGGCTTCAACGCGTGGGAGACGGCGACCGCCTCCTACCTCGAGCAGGTGCTCGCCAACCCGTCGGTGCTCGGCCCCGCCGGCGCGATGCTCACGGCCGCGATGAAGACCAAGGCCGCGACCGACAAGGCCGTGCACTCGTGGTGGGCCGCGGTCGGCCTGCCCACGCGCCGCGACCAGGAGCGCGGCCTCCACAAGCTGAACCAGCTCGAGAGCCGCATCGCGGACCTCGAGGAGCAGCTCGCCGCCGCACGCCGGCCGCAGTAGCGCTCGCGCGCGACGAGAAAGGACCCGCCATGACCCTCGACATCACGCCCTTGCTCGCGATCCGGCCGGCGCCCTGCGCCGTCCTCGACGCGCTCCCGGCCCGCGCCGATCAGGTCCGCTTCCGTGTCCGGAAGCCGGACGGTTCGTGGACCGCGGTCACCTGGGGCGACTTCGCCGCGCAGATCCGCGCCGCCGCCGCCGTGCTCGTCGACGCGGGCGTCGCGGCGGGCGACCGCGTCGCCGTCTTCGGCGGCAACTCGGTCGGCTGGGCCGCCGCCGCGCTCGGCGCGCAGGC
Organism: Myxococcales bacterium UBA2376; assembly: GCA_002344285.1. GTDB lineage: Bacteria > Myxococcota_A > Polyangia > Haliangiales > Haliangiaceae > UBA2376. Next base: position 39,635 of record DDTA01000010.1, on the reverse strand, counting down.
CGCCGGCGCGGTGATGGTGCCGATCTACCCGGCATCGACCGCGGCCCAGGCCGCCTACGTCCTCGGCCACGCGCAGTGCAAGGCGGTGTTCGTCGCCGACGTGCTGCGCGACCGCGCGGCCGCCGCCATCGCCGAGCTGCCGCACGCCGTGCACGTCTCGAGCCTCGACGACGCGTCGGTCTTCGAGCGCGGGCTCGCCCTGGATCGCGCGCACCCGGCGCGCGTGCAGATGCGCCTCGACGCGATCGACCTCGATCGGCCCGGCCTCATGCTCTACACCAGCGGCACGTCGGGCAACCCCAAGGGCGTGCCGCTCACGCACCGCAACGTTGGCGTCAACGGCGCCGACTGGCTGCGCAACAACGCGCCGCTGCTCGCCGCCGACGACCGCGATCTCCTGTGGCTGCCGATGAGTCACATCTTCGGCTTCGGTCAGATGTGCACCGGCAACCTGCTCGGCTGGGAGACGTGGATGACGACGCCGCAGGACGCGCTCGCGCTCTTGCCCGAGGTCGCGCCCCACGTCTTCTTCAGCGTGCCCGCGTACTGGGAGAAGCTGGCGCGCGCGATGCTCGCCGAGGCCGGCCCCGATCGCGCGTCGCGGCGCGCCACGCTCGCGCGCCTCACCGGCGGACGCCTGCGCTTCTGCCTGTCGGGTGGCGCGGGCCTGAAGATGGAGATCAAGGAGGCGCTCCTCGACGCCGGCGTGCTCGTCATCGAGGGCTACGGGCTGACCGAGACGTCGCCCACGCTCACGCTCAACCGCCCCGGCGACTACCGCTTCGACTCGGTCGGCAAGCCGGTCGCTTCCGTCGAGATCCGGCTGGCCGACGACGGCGAGATCGAGGCGCGCGGCCCCAACGTCTTCGGCGGCTACCACGACGACCCGGCGGCGACCGCGGCGGCGTTCACCGCCGATGGCTGGTTCAAGACCGGCGACGTCGGGCGGTGGACCGACGACGGCTTCCTGCAGATCGTCGATCGCAAGAAGGACATCCTGGTGACCGCCGGCGGCAAGAACGTGCCGCCGGCCAACATCGAGGCCCGCTTCGCCGACGACCCGGCGATCGAGCGGGTCGTGGTCTACGGCGACGCGCGCTCGTACCTCGTCGCCGGCGTGTGGCTCGCGCCGTCGGTGGCGCCGGCCGCGCGCGAGGCCGAGGCGGCGCGCGCCGTCGCCGCCGTCAACGCGCAGCTGGCCAGCTTCGAGACCATCAAGAAGTTCTGGGTCGGCGACGAGCCGCTCACCGTCGAGGGCGGTACGCTCACCACGTCGTTCAAGCTGCGCCGCAAGGCCGTCTACGAGCGGTACCGCGACCGCTTCGAGGCGCTCTACGCGTGAGCCGCCGATCATGACCGTCGACAAGAAGGGCTTCCTTGCCACGCTCGGCCACCTCGCGACGCGCCTCGGCCGGGGGCTGCCGGACGTCGGGCAGACCCCGCACGACGTGGTCTGGCACGAGAACAAGTGGCGACTCCTCCACTTCCGCTCGCCGCTCGCCGCTCCGCGTCGCTGGCGCACGCCGATCCTCCTGGTCCCGTCCCTCATCAACCGCTGGTACATCCTCGATCTGCGCCCCGGCAAGAGCTTCGTCGAGTACCTGGTCAACGCCGGCCACGACGTCTACTGCATCGACTGGGGCACGCCCACCGCCGAGGATCGCTACGTCACCTTCGACGACGTGTGTCAGGGCTACATCGGGCGCGCCGTGCGCAAGGTCGCGGCCGCCGGCCCCGACGGCGTCGCCCACGTCCTCGGCTACTGCCTGGGCGGCACGCTCGCCACCATCCACACCGCCGCCAACCCGACGCACGTCGCCTCGCTCGTCGCGCTCGCCGCACCGATCGACTTCGCGCACGGCGGCACGCTCGCGCAGTGGACGCGCTCGCCCGGCTTCGACGTCGGCGCCCTCGTCGACGGCTTCGGCAACGTGCCGTGGCCGCTCATGCAGGCGAGCTTCCACATGCTCAAGCCGACCCTCAACCTCGCCAAGCTCGTGACCCTCGTCGATCGCGCGTGGGACGACGAGTTCCTCGACGGCTTCCTCTCGACCGAGCGCTGGGGCAACGACAACGTGTCCTTCCCCGGCGAGTGCTACCGCCGCTACATCTCCGACCTCTACCGCGACAACCGTCTCGTCGCCGGCACCATGACCCTCGCCGGCCGCCCCGCGCGCCTCGACGCCATCGACTGCCCGACCCTCGCCGTCACCTTCGAGCACGACCACATCGTCCCCACCGCCAGCGCCACCGCCCTCCTCGCCCTCATCTCCTCCCCCGACAAGGCCCAGCTCCACCTCACGGGCGGCCACGTCGGCGCCGTCGTCTCCCGCAAGGCCGCCACCACCCTCTGGCCCCAGCTCTCCCGCTGGTGGGCCGTCCGCGACACCGACACCACCCGCGGCCTCCCCGACATCGGGGACAGGCTCCAGGGGTCCACTATCCCGTAACCCCACACGAATTCGCCGCAACCGCGACTGGGAGATCGTGTTGTTGCTCAGCGTCGCGTGGGCCGGCGCCGTGCTCCTGATCGCGTCGCAACAGGACGGCTACGTGATCCACCGTATCTGGGGCGATCCGACGCGGTACTGGCGCTACGTGCACCCGGCGGGGGGCGTCCTGAGTGCCGTCATCGGCGTGGGCGCGATGGTGACCGGAGTCGGAGCGCTGCTCCTCGGCGCGGAACGCGCGGCTGTGTTCGCGATGTCTGTCTCCTCGGGCTCGCGCCGCTCTGCGGGATCGAGATCGCCGTCATCGACGACATCCGGCTCTCCCGGTACGAGGTCTACGACGGACGGCTCGTCGAGCAGCTCTGGGCGGCCCGGCTGGTCGACGACGCGACGCGGATCATCGCGTGGTCGAGCTTCGCCCTCGCACCCGTCCTCGCCGTGCTCCACACCCTCCAGCGCCGGAGCAAGTCTGCACCGATTCCCCGCGCCTGTGTCATCTCATGAGCGAGGCACGACCCATGGACGAGGAGCTCACCGGCGCCAGGCGAAGCGTGATGCGCGCCGCCTGGTGGAGCGTGCTCGTGTCGGGCGCGTGGCTCTTCGTCGCGTGGCCGATCGACGCCTACGACGTCGTGTTCCGTTGCAGTCCGGCCCACGTCAAGGACGTCGACGCGGGCAGCTGGGCCACGCTCATCCTCTCGCTCCTCGCCATGACCGTGGCGTACGCCGCGCTCCGCGGTCGGGGTGCCGCCGGGTGGCACCCCGCCGGCTGGCTCCTCCTCGCGGCACCGCTCGCCTTCGCCGAACGGCTCCACCTGTCGTTCGAGCTGAGCCATCGCTGCCGCGAGCACCTGACCGCGTCGTGGATCGCCGAGCCGACGCGCGACGCCGTCCTCGCGATCGCCGTCGCCGGCCCCGCGCTCATCTCCCTCGGCGCCGGGCTCCGCTGGCTGGAGCGACGGCGGCGAACGCCCCTGCCGACCGCGCGCGCCCTCGACGTCAGGTCGACGCCTCCGCCCCCGCCGCCGCCGCCGCCGCAGCGCTAGCCGGCGCCGACGCGTCACGCACGCGCCCGGTCCACACCGCCAGGCCCACCTTGATCGCGACGGTGAGCACGAGCATCCCGAGCGCCCAGATGCCCGCCGTCACCTTCCACTCGGTCACCGTCGGCACGTACTCGACGGTCTCGTGCAACGTCGACGGCACGAACCCGGGCACGATGAGGCCCATCCCCTTCTCCAGGTACACGCCGGCGAACGCGCAGACACACGCCGCGATCAGCCAACGCTTGTCGACGCGCGTGCGCGGCAGGTAGAGCAGCACCGCCGACGCCACGTTGAGCGCCACCGCCGTCCAGATGTACGGCACGAGCGCGCTCTTGCCGTGGCTCCCGAAGAACAGGTACGTCACCGCCGTCGCGTGCGAGCCGCCGGTGTAGAGCGCGGTGAACAGCTCCGACATCAACATGAAGAGGTTGAGGAGCACCGTGACCCGCATGATGCTCGACAAGGTCCGGATCGGACCGTCGCCGAACGTGAGCCGCCCGCTCCACCGCACCACCTCGAGCAGCACGATCACGAACGCCGGTCCGCTGATGAACGCCGTCGCGAGAAAGCGTGGCGCCAGCAACGCCGAGTTCCAGAACGGCCGCCCGCCGAGCCCCTGGTAGAGGAACGCCGTCACCGTGTGGATCGAGATCGCCCAGAAGATCGACAGGAACACGAACGGCAGGTACCAGCGCTTGCGCGGCGTCCGCCCCAGGTACCGCTGGTACATCAGGTACCCGGCGATGTGCAGGTTGATGAGCAGGTAGCCGTTCAGGACGACGACGTCCCAGGTCAGCATCGACACCGGCCAGTGGAAGCGGCCGATGCCTGGCACGATGTGCCACATGCGATCCGGCCGGCCCATGTCGACGACGATGAATCCCAGGCACACCACGATCGCCGCGATCGCGAGCAGCTCGCCGATGATCACGACGTCGTGCATGTCGTGGTCGTCGTACAGGTACGCCGGGATCACCATCATGACCGCGCCGGCCGCCAGCCCCACACCGAACGTGAAGTTCGCGATGTAGAGGCCCCACGACACGTGATCCGACAGGTCGGTCACGCGCATGCCATTCAGGAGCTGATGCCCCCACGCGTTCAGGCCCACGAGCGCGATCGCGGTGAGCACGGTCATCCACGCGTAGAAGCGCCACGTGCCCGAGAAGGCGCGGACGACGACCATGCCCAGGAAGCGAAGATAAGAGAGCGAGCTTGCGTTCGGCATGCGCGGCCTCACTCGTCGAAGAAGTAGAAGAACCGCGGGCGCGTCCCGAGCTCTTCCTTGAGGATGTAGACGCGCTTGTTCTCGAGCACCCAGCGGATCGGGCTCTTCGGATCGAGCAGGTTCCCGAACACGCGCGCCCCGGTCGGGCACGCCTCGAGGCACGCCGGCAGGAGCCCCTTGCGCGTCCGGTGCAGGCAGAACGTGCACTTCTCGACGACGCCCTGCGGCCGGATGCGATTCGACAGGAGCCCCTGCACCGGGTTGATCTCCTCGGCCGGGATCTCGGGCTTCCGCCAGTTGAAGCGCCGCGCGTGGTACGGGCACGCCGCCTCGCAGTAGCGACAGCCGATGCACCAGTCGTAGTCGACGACCACGATGCCGTCCTTCTCCTTCCACGTCGCCTCGACCGGACACACCTTCACGCACGGCGCGTCGTCACACTGGTGACACTGCACCGGCATGTAGTACTTGCCCGGCGCCGGCACCGCGTGGTCGTAGTCCGCCGTCCCGCGCTCGAGATCGAAGGAGCCCTGCTCCATCTCGAGCACACGGATGTACGAGTTGTTCGTCCGCCGGTCGTGGTTGTTCTCGTGGTGGCACGCCTCCGCGCACTTCCGGCACCCGATGCAGACGCTCAGGTTGAGCGCGTACGCGAACGAGACGCCTTCCTGCGCCGGGACGTCCTCGATCCGGACGTCGACCCCGTGCTCCTTTTTCGTTTCGGCTTCCAGACGGCGCAGGAGCTGCGCGATTTCGTCGGCCGTCAACTCCTTGTAATGACGGCGCAAGGTCTCGGTGAGCGAAATTCCTGCGGCCCATTGCGCCACCGGCTGTCCGGCGTAGGCGAACGCGCCCGCGCCCAGCGTGCCGCCGAGGACCTTGAGCGCGACACGTCGCGTGGAGCCGGACATCAGTGATTCCTCCTGCTTGGTTCACGTGTGAGCCCGTGATCGCGCGGCGGCAGCACGGGTAACGTCGGCTGGAACGCGGGCACGTGTGGGTCGTGACAGTCGACGCAGTGGTTGCGCGTCCGATCTCCCACCGACAGATCCCAGTGTCCGGTCATCCCGCCGTGCGAGCCGCGCTCGTAGTCGCGGTGCTGCGGGCCGTGGCACTGGCGGCACAGCGACATCGCGTCGCGCATGTCGATCGCGCTGCCGTCCGCCAGCCGCAGCGAGCGCTGATCGCCGGCGACGTGACACGACGCGCAGCTCAGGTCGCCGTGCGCGAAGCGCAGTCCCTGGTGGAACTCGTCGAGCTCGTCGACCGTCGTCGGGAGCTGCGCCGGCGTGCGCAGCGTGTGGCACGTTGCGCAGGCGACGCGTGCCGGACGCCCGAGCGCGTCGAGCTCGCCCGTCTCGATGCTCGTCAACCGCGCTGGCTCGTGGATCCGGACCGAGCCCGTGGCGGCGCCCGGCGGTGGCCGCAAGGCGCGCGGCTGATCCCGACCGCAGGCGGCGAGCACGACGATCGACGCGAGAAACAGAACCCGATGCACCGCCGCACGCTTTGCACCCGCCGCGCCAAGCACGTCGGGGCCGGCTGGCCCGCTGCTTGCTGATGAAGCCGCGCGATGGTGACCAGCGCCCTGGTGCTCACGCTCACGCCGCATCCCGTGGAACGGCTGCGCGCCCTCGCGCGGCTCGCCGCCGATCCTCGCCTCGAGCTCGGCGAGCCGGTGAAGGATCGTCTGCCCGTCGTCGCCGAAGCCGCGTCGGCCGCCGACGGCGCCGCCCTCTGCGACGCGCTCGGCGCGCACGAGGGCGTCCTCCGCGTCGACGTCGTCGCGATCGACTTCGGGGAGGACGCGTGATGGATCGCCGCGACTTCATCAAGGCCACCGCCATGGCGACCGCCGCCGCCGCCGCCGCTCGCCTCGCGCTCCACGACGACGCCGGCGCGCAGCCCCGCGTCGCCGACGGCGTCACGTGGGACAAGGCGCCGTGTCGCTTCTGCGGCACCGGCTGCCACGTCCAGGTTGGCGTGAAGGGCGGCAAGGTCGTCGCGATCGCCGGCGACCAGAAGGCCGACGTCAACAAGGGCCTCCTCTGCGTGAAGGGCTATCACGTCGGCCTCGCCCTCTACGGCAAGGACCGGCTCACCCGCCCGCTCCTGCGCAGGAACGGCAAGCTCGAGCCGATCACGTGGGAGCAGGCGCTCGACGTCGTCGCCGATCGCGTCATGGCCAACCCCGCCGGCTTCGCGATCTACGGCAGCGGGCAGTGGACCATCCCCGAGGGCTACGCCGCGCAGAAGCTCATCAAGGCCGGCATCGGCAACAACCAGATCGATCCCAACGCGCGCCTGTGCATGGCGTCGGCCGTCACCGGCTTCCTCTCCACCTACGGCGTCGACGAGCCCGCCGGCTGCTACGACGACCTCGACCACTGCGACGTCGTCCTCATGTGGGGCAACAACCCCGCCGAGATGCACCCGGTGCTCTTCTCGCGCATCATCGATCGCCGCAGCCGCGGCGAGAAGGTCGTCCTCGTCGATCTCACGACGCGGCGCACGCGCACCAGCGGCTTCTGCGATCGCACGATCCTCTTCGAGCCGCAGGGCGACCTGGCGATCGCCAACGGCATCGCGCACCTCCTGCTCGAGCGCGGCACATGGGATCGAGGGTTCGTCGAGGCGTTCTGCAACTTCCGCAAGCCCACCTCTCCGCCCACGCTCGACGGCCAGGCGATGACCTTCGACGAGTACCGCCGCGAGATGGCGGCGTACACGCCGGCGCGCGTGCAGGAGCTCGCCGGCGTCGCGCCCGCCGACCTCGCGTACCTCGCCGATCTCTTCGGCAACCGCGCGCTGCGCATCACCAGCCTCTGGTGCATGGGCATGAACCAGCACACGCGCGGCACCGCGATCAACGACCTCGTCCACGGCATCCACCTGCTCTCCGGCCACTTCGGCAAGCCCGGCGACGCGCCGACCAGCCTCACCGGCCAGCCGTCGGCGTGTGGCACCGTGCGCGAGGTCGGCACGCTCGCGCACGCGCTGCCTGGCGGTCGCGTCGTCGCCAAGGAGGATCACCGCCAGGAGGCCGAGGCGATCTGGAACCTGCCGCCGGGCCGCATCAGCGCCAAGCCCGGCTACCACACCGTGGAGATGTGGCGGCGCTTCTCGACGCCGAAGGAGCAGGGCGGTGACATCGACACGATCTGGGTCCAGGTCACCAACCCGGCGCGCAGCCTGCCCAACATCAACGAGCTCTTCCTGCCGAGCCGCAAGCTGCCCGGCAAGTTCCTCATCGTGTCCGACGTCTACCCGACCGCGACCGCGATGGCGGCGGACCTCGTCCTGCCCAGCGCGATGTGGGTCGAGAAGAACGGCATGTTCGGCAACTCGGAGCGCCGCACCCAGCAGTGGTTCCGCATGGTGCCGCCGCCGGGCGAGGCGCGCGACGACTGCTGGCAGACGATCGCCGTCGCCCGCCGCCTCCACGATCGCGGCCACCCCGGCCTGAAGGACAAGGACGGCCGCTTCCTCTTCCACGTGGTCGACGCGCGCGGCGCCGCGGTGCCGGTGTGGGACTGGCGGCGCTACTACGACGTCAACGTCGACGAGCAGCTCTTCGAGGAGTACCGCAAGTTCACGCGCAAGAAGCACAAGGACCTCGCGCCGTACCAGGAGTACGTGAAGACGCGCGGCATGCGCTGGCCCGTGGTCGAGCAGCCCGACGGCTCGTGGCGCGAGACCAAGTTCCGCTTCGCCCGCTTCGACGACCCGTACGCCACCAAGGCCGACATCCAGTTCTATCACTCGGTCACCAAGGACGACCGCGCGCTGGTCTGGTTCCACCCGTGGGAGGCGGCGCCCGAGACGCCCGACAAGGACTACCCGCTCTGGCTGTGTACCGGGCGCGTGCTCGAGCACTGGCACACCGGGACGATGACGATGCGCATCCCGCAGCTCCAGCGCGCGATGCCGCAGGCGTACTGCGAGATGAACCGCGCCGACGCGCGCGCGCTCGGCGTCCACGACGGCGAGGTCGTCGTGATCGAGAGCCGGCGCGGGAAGCTCGAGCTGCCGGTGTGGCTCGGCGGCCGCGGCGAGCCTCCGCGCGGCTCCGTGTTCGTGCCGTTCTTCGACGAGACGCTCGCCATCAACCTGGCGACGCTCGACGCCCACGATCCTCTCTCGAAGCAGCCCGACTACAAGAAGTGCGCGGTGCGCGTGCGCCGGCGGGGCGCCGCGTGACGAGCTCGCGCGGTCTCGAGATCGGTGTCGTCATCGCGGTCGCGGTCGCGGTGGTCGGCCTCGTCTCCGGCGTCGAGAGCTCCGGCCGCGAGGTGTCGTCGTACGTCGATCACGCGCCGCCGCCGCCGTCTGATCGTGTGGCGGGCGCGCGCTCCTACCGCGATATGCGCGATCAGGCGTTCGGCCCCAACGCCGGGTTGCCGGTCGACTGGTGGAAGCGGTTGCGGGGCGGTGGCGTCGATCTCTTCGCGGCCGTGGTCCAGACCGAGCGTGACCGCGCCGCGTCGCTCGCCGCGCGCGCCGACCGCCGCGCCTACGACGGCGCGCCGCCCGTCATCCCGCACGCGGTCGACCAGCTCGCGGTGCCGGCGTGCCTCGCCTGCCACGAGGACGGCGTCGTCGTCGCGTCGCGTCGCGCGCCGCTCATGAGCCACGGGCGCAAGGACAGCTGCCTGCAGTGCCACGTCGTCGCCGCCGATCCGCGCCGGGACGCGCCGACGGTGGCGCCGCCGGAGACGTCGTTCGTCGGCCTCGGCGCGCCGGGCCGCGGCGAGCGCGCGTGGCAGGGCGCGCCGCCGACGATCCCGCACCCGACCTGGATGCGCGAGCGGTGCGAGGCGTGTCACGGCCCCGGCGGCTGGCACGGCGTGCGCTCGACGCACCCGTGGCGATCGTCGTGTACGCAGTGCCATGCGCCGTCGGCCGTGCTCGATCAGCGTGCGCCCGTCGCCCTCGGAGCTGCGCCGTGAGCGCACGCGTCAGCCGCCGCGAGCTGTTCGGTTTCCTGCGCCGCCCACCGGCGCCGGCGCGCGCGCCCGCCGACCCTTCGCCATCACCTCGTCCGCCGCCGGCCGCGTCGCCCGCCGCGTTCTCGCTCGACGCGTTCTACGGCGCGCGCACGTCGCCGCCCGCGCTCCCCACGTTCACGGTCCGCACGCCCGATGCGCAGGCGATCGCGACGCACGCGACGCGCGTCGGCGCCGGACCGTCCGCGTGCGCGGAGCTCGCGGGCGCGGGGGCCGGCGAGGGCCGTGAAGTTGTCAAAGTTGACACCGTCCCCGAAACGAAGATCGCGCCGGCGCAGGTCCCCGTGGTGCTCGAGAGCGCGTGTCTCGCCACGCGCTCGTTCTGCTCGGTGTGTGTCGAGCGCTGTCCGCGGCCCGGCGCGATCGTCGTCGAGCTCGGGCGCCCGCGCGTCGTGCCCGAGGCCTGCGACGGGTGCGGTCGCTGCGTCGCGGCGTGTCCCGCGCCCGTGCTCGCGTTCGCGCTGGAGGCTCGCCGTGTCTGAGTCCATCGACGGAACCTCGCCCGTCACGCCGGTCACGCCCGTGCAGGAGGCGCTCCTCGACGAGCCGACGACGCGCCAGCTCTTCTTCGACATCGAGCACGCCGCCGAGCTGATCGACGTCGTCTACAAGGGCCCCGGCGCACGCCGCGCCGACCCCGTGCCGGCGACGCCGTCGCTGGCCGACGCCCATCGCGCGCTCGCGAGCGGTCACGCCGTGCAGCTCCGCTATCGCTTCGGCGGGGAGGAGTGGTGGGACACGCTGATCGGGACCGAGGCAGGTGTCCGCCTCGTCCGCATCAGCCATTCCCGCGCCCTCGCCGTGTCCGACCCACCGTGAACCAAGGAGTCCCATGCGTCGCCTCACTTTCTCCGCGCTCCTCTCCGCGCTCGTCGCCGCCCTCGCGGTGCCAGGCACCGCCGTGGCTGCGCCCGGTCTCACCTTGCCCGCCGGCAAGGTCAACGTCGCGCTCAACGTCGAGGTGGGCATGAACGACGGCGCCGCGGCCAAGCCGATCTCGCTGTCGCCCGACGTCTCGTACGGCGTCACCGACGAGCTCACCGTCGCGCTCGTCCACTCGCGCTTCGCGGCCACCGGCTTTCGCGCCGTCGCCGGCGGCGGCCTCTGCCTCACCGGCGAGGACGGCGGCTGCGCCAACGTCTACGACAACGCCGGCGTCGAGGCCTGGTACAGCCTCGGCGGCGACGCGGTGAAGCTCGCGGCCGGCGGCGGCGTCCACGCTCTCAGCCTCGACGGCGGCTTCTACGCGGCCAAGCTCGGCCTCCGCGCGCGCTGGCAACGCGACGCGCTCGCCGTCGTCGCGCTGCCCAGCCTCTTCGTCGCGGTGACCGAGCGCGACGAGGTGATGGGGGCGCGCGTCAACCCCGAGCGGCTCTGGGTGCCGGTCCAGCTCCTCTATCGCGTCGCCGACCCGGTGACGCTCGGGCTCGGCAGCGGCCTCAAGGGGCCGCTCCAGGGTTTCGGCGATGCGTGGGAGGTCCCGCTCGGCTTCATGGGGCAGTACGCCGTCGACAAGTCGCTCGGCCTCGGCGCGTCGCTCGTCTTCGGCAAGGTCGTCGGTGGCGCGGACGCGACCGGCTTCGACTACCGCGGCGTGCAACTCTGGGCGAGCTACACGATGTGAGGCGGTGCGCGTGACGCCTTGCCAGCGTCGCGATCGTGCTTACATTGCAAGGGTTACTTCGGTTGGCCCTCGAGCAGCGCGACCCATCACGCGTGTCGGGCACGGAGACGTCCACGAGCATCGCGACGCGGTGCTCCGTCCTTCCACCCCTTGCTCGAGGAGCCACGCATGCACCTGACCACGAACGATCGAACCGACACCAGCAACACCCTCTTCCAGCACGTCAAGCGTCCCGACTGGGGGCTCGCGACGATGGTGTGGCGAGTCGACGACAAGCTCGCCTTCCAGTTCCAGGACGGTCAGCTGCGGATCTTCAAGTCCAGGTTCGACGCGATGCTCCGCCCGGTCGATCGCCCCGTCGACGAGCGGGACCGGGTGCTCGCCGAGCTCGGCAAGGTCAGCGACCGTCGAGACGCGGCCAGGCGCATCGCCGGCCAGCATCGGCCCATCGATCCGCGCGAGCAGATCGCGTACTTCTCGACGCGCTTTCCCAAAGGCTTCCAGGGGGCGAAGTGGGCTCGCACGCATCGGGGCATCGACGCACGCAAGCCACTCAAGCGACACCGCCAGCCCGTCATCGAGGCGGCGGCGGAGCTCCTCGCGCCCGAACGACTGCGCGCGCACGTCGATGGTGATCTCTCCCTGATCATCATCGACCGCCTGCGCACGCTCACCGACTCGACCGATCTCGTCACCAAGGCCGCCGCGCGCGGCCTGGACCGCGTCGACGCGGTCGCCGGCGCGCGCCTCGTCGGCGCGCTCGCGGACCTGCTGACCGACGACCGCGACGTCGCGCCGGCCTTCGACGCGTGGGTGATGGCGCTCACCCGCGCCCTCGATCGCACGCCTTCCTGGGAGCTCGCGACGTCGATCCCCGCCCTCGCGCGCCCCGATCGGTTCACGGCCGTCAAGCGGAGCACGTTCACGCGCGCCGCCGCCTGGCTCGCGCCCAACCTGACCATCGACGCGTTCCCCGCGGGTCAGGTTTACCAGCGCATGCTGGACATGATCTCGACCCTCACGAGGTTGCTCGCCGAGGCCGGGCTGCGCCCGCGGGACCGCCTGGACGTCTACGACTTCGTCCAGCTGACGCTGTCCCCGAAGGCCGTCGAGCAGATCGCGGCGAGCCGGCACGCCGACACGGTCGAGCGCGCCGCCGCCTGAGCCCGGTCGTGCGGCGTCACTGGTACATGTAGACGACGAAGCCGACCGGCACGAGCAGTCCCGCGCCGACGAACCACTTGCCGCGGCCGAGGAAGCCGCGGTCGCCCTTCATCATGATCATCCCGGAGATCGCGAGGAACACGAGCGCCACCGCGAACACGTCGGCGACGTACGTCCACACGCCCTTCAGGTTGTTGAGGTGCAGCGCGTTGACCTCGAACAGCACCGGGCGCTTGTGGATCGACTTGAGCTTGCCCTTGCCGGTGCGCACGTCGAGCCGCGCCTCCTGCCCCTCGGGCAGGAACACGCGCAGCTCGGTCTCCGACTCCTGGAAGTGACCGCGCACCTCACGCGGGTCGAGCCGCAGCCGATCGATCACGAACGCCGCCTGCTCGCCGCCGGTCGCGCCCGGCACCGGCCCGAGGTCGAACGCGCGCGTCTCGAACGTGTAGCTCGGGTTCCAGTCCTCGATGTGGTTCACCGCCAGCCCCGAGAGGCTGTAGGCGAGGATGAGGGCCACCGCCACGTAGCCGACGTCGCGGTGGATGGCGCGGATCCAGCGCCGCCACTTCACGACGTTACTTCCGGTCGCGGAGCTGCGCGCCGGTGCCGTCGATGCGCACGATCACCATCGGCTCGGTGACGCTCGCCGGATCCTTCTCCGCCCCGTACTCCTTCTGCTGGTACGCGACGTACTCCCTGGTCTCCTCGAGCGTGAGCTCGTTGACCGCGACCACGCCCTCGACCACCGCGTGCTTGCCCTTGGCGTCGACGGGGAAGACCATCTCGCCGTCGGTGACCTTGAAGCGGACCTTCTGGCCCGGTGCGTCGCCCGCGAGGTCCATCCAGCATCCGCGCTTGGGGCACACGTCGACGACCTGCCCCTCGACGCGCACGGTCTTGCCGACGTGGGCCTTGGGGTCCGCGAGCAGCGTCGCGACCGGCGTCGTCTCGGTCAGCTTCACGCCGGCGCCGAACGACTGGCCGGGCGCGGGCGCGGCCGGAGCCGTCGCGGACGCCGCGGGCGACGTCTTGGCCGACTTGGGCGGCGACGCCGTCGACGAGTCACACGCCGTGCCGGCGGTCGCGAGGGCCAGGATCAGGAGCGGACGAACGAAGCTCATGGGCCTGTGCATACTACTGTCGGGCCTGGCCGCCAATAGGGGCCGGTGACCCCGGTGGCCGCCGCCCCGGGCCCTCGACGTACTCGACCGTGTCCTCGCAGGACAGGCTCTCGAACGCCATCAGGCTGTCCCGGTCGCTGAACACCTGCGGGCACTCCTCGCGGCACGCCTTGCCGACGTCCTTGCTCACGCCACCCTTGCACCGGGCGTAGTGGTCGCACGCGCCGTCGCACGTGCCGGTCAGCTTCGGCCCGGTGACGTAGCGCACGATGCACCCCGAGAGCAGCGCGGCCAGCGCGAGCGCGACGACGAATCCCCGAGCGCTCACTCCGCGGCCCCGTGTCGGCCGGCGCCGGCCGCGAACCGCGCCGCGCCCGCCATCCCCTCGGCCAGCGCCTTCATCCCGTGCTGGAGCTCGTTCGCGAGCGCCGCCTCGTAGTCGAGGTCCCACTGCTGGTACGCGCTCAGGCGATCGCCGCGCATCGCGGCCTGCGGCAGCCTCGCCAGCTCCTGCGCCAGCGCCTCCGCCGCCGCGCGCGCCGTGCCCTTCGGCACCACGCGGTTGACGAGCCCCATCGCCAGCGCTTCCTCGGCGCCGACCGCGCGCCCGGTCAGGATCAGATCCATCGCGCGCCCGTGCCCGACCACGCGCGGCAGCCGGATCGTCCCGCCGTCGATGAGCGGCACGCCCCAGCGCCGGCAGAACACGCCCAGCACCGCGTCCTCGTCGGCGACGCGCAGGTCGCACCACAGCGCGAGCTCGAGCCCACCCGCGACCGCGTGCCCGCTGATCGCCCCGATCACCGGCTTCGACAGCAGCATGCGCGACGGCCCCATCGGCCCGTCGCCGTCGGGCAGCACGCGGTTGGCGCGCCCGGCGGCGAAGCCCTTCAGGTCGGCGCCGGCGCAGAAGGTGCCGTGCGCCCCCGCGAGCACGCCGACCCTGGCCTCCCCATCGGCGTCGAACACGCGGAAGGCGGCGGCCAGCGCCTCGGCGGTCGGACGATCGACCGCGTTGCGAACATCAACACGATCGATGACGACGGTCGTGACGGGACCATTTTTCACCACGTCGACGAGCGGCATCGCCGTCTACTGTGCCATACGATGCGCGCCCATGGCACCACGCCCTCAGCGCATCGCCATCCTCACCAGCGGCGGCGACGCCCCCGGCATGAACGCCGCCATCCGCGCCGCGACGCTCATCGCCCGCGCGGCCGGCGTCGACGTCGTCGGCATCGAGCGCGGCTGGCGCGGCCTGATCGAGGACGCGTTCGTGCCGCTGGCCGCGCAGGACGTGCAGGGCATCCTGCGCGAGGGCGGCACCATCCTCGGCTCGGCGCGCTGCAAGGAGTTCCACGAGCGCGAGGTGCGCGACCGGGCGCGCGCCATCCTCCACAACCGCGGCGTCGACGGCCTCGTCGTCATCGGCGGTAACGGCTCGCTCACCGGCGCCCAGGCGCTCGCCGATCCCAGC
>DDTA01000010.1:19807-24437 GCA_002344285.1 Myxococcales bacterium UBA2376 | reverse complement strand
GCGATCGCCGCCGGCGCCGACCTCGCGCTCTTCCCCGAGGCCGGCCGCGATCGCGAGGCCGTCGTCGACTCGATCGTCGACACCGTCATCGCGGTGCGCGCCCGCCCGCGCAAGAGCCGCCGCGTGATCATCGTCAAGGCCGAGGGCGTGCAGGTGCCGATCGAGTACCTCAAGACCGCCGTCGACGAGCGCCTGCGCGCCCGCGCGCCGGAGGCCGATCCGGCCTCGATCGAGACCCGCGTCACCGTCCTCGGCCACGTCGTGCGCGGCGGCCGGCCGTCGGCGTTCGATCGTTTGCTCGGCAGTCGCCTCGCCAACGTCGCGGTGCGCGCGCTCGTCGCCGGCCAGTCGCACAAGATGGCGGCGTGGATGCCGGCGGTCGAGCTCCCCGAGGAGGTCGGCACCCGCTCCCCCTACGATCCGTACATCTGGCTCGTCGATCTCGGCGCCGCGCTGGTCGAGACCGACAACCTGCTGCGCGGGCGTTCGCCCCTCGCGCGCTGGCGCGCCGGCGTCTTCGAGGAGATCGAGGACGCGCTCCTCATGTAGCCGCGCGCCGACGCGGCGCCGACGCGCGGCTACTTCGCTTCCATCGCGGTCGTCGTGATCACGCCGGCGCGCGCGTTGACCGGGTGCTCGTAGTAGTCGACGCCGCCGCCCTGCGCGTCGACCATGATCGTACCGACGTCGGTGTTGGCGATGAACGCCGTGCCGCTCTCGTCGGTCTCGGTCGCGCTCTGGCTGGGCAGGCTGTTGCGCGCGTAGAGGATGCGCGCCGTGCCCATGGGGCTGATCGTCACCGTCGCGCCGGCGACGCCGTTGCCCGCGGCGTCGACGACGAGCACGCCGACGAAGCCCTTGGCCGAGTCCTGGGTGACACCGCCGAGCGTGCCCAGGAGCCCGAGCGTCTGCTGCGAGATGAGCAAGATCGTCGCGTTGTCGCGATCGGCCGTCAGGGGCTTGGGCGGGTAGAGGTAGTTGTCGATGAGCCCCGCGCTCGTGCCCTTGAGGTAGCCGTCGATCGCGGTGCCGTCGGTGGTGAGCGTGATCGCGTAGTTCCCGTCGGCGCCCGAGGTCGCCGTGCCGATCGGCGTCGCGGTGCCGTTGCGGTACGCCTCGATCGTCGCGCCTTCGAGCGGGACGGTGCTGGTGCCCGACACGGTCTGGGCCTGGCCGGTGACCGTCAGCATCGTCGCCGCCGGCGGCGCGTCGATGGTGGCCCCGTCGCCGTCACCGTCGTCGCCGCCGCCGCACGCGGCGAGGGACGCACCGAGGAGGAGCGTGACGGGGAGCACGAAGCGAGGGTTGTTCATGCCAGCACGGTACACCCGCGCTCAGCACGCCGTCGACGGCTTCATCAGGATCCACGTGTGCGAATGCCCCTGGTCGCTGATGGTCTTGGTCACCGTCGAGCCGCTGCCCAGCATCGTGAGCTCTGCGCCCGTAACCGTGACCATGTGGACGTGGTTTGCGCTCTCGCTCGTGGTGTAGCGCACATCGCTGCCGCCGAAGTCGGCGCACACGACGGTCATCGTGTGGCGATGCCCGGACGAGTTGGTCTCGCTGTTCACCTGGAAGCTGGTCTGGAAGTTGGCGTCGGGCTCGCCGTCGCCGCCGCCGCACGCGACCGCCCAGAGCACGGCGGGCACGGCGGTACTCGCGAGGAATTCGCGTCGCTTCATCTCGACCCCCTTGGTCAGCAGCCGTCCGGGAACGACGTGTCGAACACGTCGTCGATGTCGAAGCTCCACTTGCCGCCCGCGTAGCCGTACCAGAGCTCGGCGTACGCGTTGGTGGCCGGCGCGCCTTTCGCGATCGCCTTCTGCCACACCTGCTTGGCGTTGCACTTCGGCAGCGGGATCGCGGCCTCGCAGCCGAAGCCCTGCATCGGGATGACGGTCACCTCGTCCTTCTCGACGAAGATCTGCACCATGCAGCGCGGCTCCCACTTCACGCCGGCCGGATGGCTCGCCGGCTTCTTCGCCGCCGCCGGCGACGTGAAGCGGTAGAGCACGTCCCAGTCCTCGTCGATCGTGAAGTCGACGAGGCCGTCGGGCCTGACGCCCTGCGCGTCGATGCGCGCGAGCTGCGCGTCGGGGAAGTGCTTCTTCGCCTCCGCGTGCGCCGTGGGCAGCCACTTCATGAAGTCGAAGGCCTTGGGGTTGAAGCCCGCGATCGTCATCTGGTACGGGCCCTTGCCCACGGGAGGATCGGGATCAGGTGGCGGGGTCGGCGGCGTCACCGCGCTCGCGCCACCACCGCCGCCGCCGCCGCCGCCGCCGCCGAGCGTGCATCCCATCGCCGCGGCCGCCTGCCTCATCGCGTCCGCGCCTTGCTGACACGACGGCCCGGCCGACGCCGCCACCTGCTTGCGCGTGGCCGCGTCCATGTTCTTCCACTGCGAGAACCCGTCCATCATCTGCTGCGCCGACTGCGCGTACGTGTCGCGCATCGACGCGAGCTGCGGGCACTTCAGCAGCTCGAGGAACACCTTCACGTAAGCGTCGCACTGCGGGACGCCCGAGGAGAACGAGGCGAGCTTCTTCTCCAGCGGATCGAGCGTGCCACCTGCCGGCGGCGGCGTCGCGCCACCTGCCGACGGCGTGGTCGACCCACCGCCCGACGGCGTGCGCCCCAGCGCGCGGGCCGCCGCCGCCGTGTCCACGGTATCGAGCGCCTCCAGCTGCTTCTCGAGCTGCTCGAGCCGGGCCTCGGCGTCGTCACCCTC
This sequence comes from Myxococcales bacterium UBA2376, assembly GCA_002344285.1. Classification (GTDB taxonomy): domain Bacteria; phylum Myxococcota_A; class Polyangia; order Haliangiales; family Haliangiaceae; genus UBA2376. Next base: position 21,709 of record DDTA01000010.1, on the reverse strand, counting down.
GTCACCCTCGTCGTCCGCGTCACCGATCGCGGCGCTGGCGATGTCGCTGCCCGTCGCGACGCCGCTCGCGAGCTCGATTCCCGACGCGCTGCCCTCGCCGGCCGCGGTCTTCGCCTCCTCGCCGCCCTGCGAGAGCACGACCGCGGTCGCCACGCCGCCGCCGACGAGCGCCAGCCCGACGAGCCCGATGAGGAGGCCCTTGTTCGACTTCGCGCGCGGCGGCACGACCTGCCCGGCGGCGAACGAGCCCGGCGGCGGCGGCGGATACGAGCCCGGCGCCGGGGGAGGATGCGACCCCGGATGGCTGCCCGGCGGCGGCGGTGTCATCCCCGGCGGCTGCGACTGTGGCCACGTGTTCTGCGAGCCCCAGCTCTGCGGCCCGGCCTGCGCGGCGACGCGCGAGCTGCCGCTCGGCGTGATCGCGCCCCACTGATCCTGCGGCAGCCCGTTCGTCGCGTGCATCAGCGCGTTCGCCAGATCCGTGCACGACTGGAAGCGGTGCGCCGGATCCTTGGCCAGCGCGTACATGATCACCTGCTCGAACGCGGGCGGCATGTCGGGCCGCAGCGACCGCGGCGGCGGCGGCGGCTCGTCGACGTGTCGCCGCAGCAGATCGAACAGCGAGTCGGCGACGAACGGGCGCCGCCCGGTCGCGCACTCGAAGAGGATCACGCCCATCGCGTAGATGTCGGTGCGCAGGTCGACCGGCTTGCCCAGCGCCTGCTCCGGCGACATGTAGTGCGGCGTCCCGAGCAGCGACCCGGTCTGCGTCGCGCTGCCGCCGAGCTCCGGCCGCAGCTTGGCGATGCCGAAGTCGAGCACCTTGGGACGCCCCGCCGGCGTGACATAGATGTTGTCGGGCTTGAGGTCGCGGTGGACGATGCCCTTCTGGTGCGCGGCGGCGAGCGCGTCGAGCACCTCGGCCATCAGCCGCGCCATGCCCCCGAGTGGCAGCGGCCCGCGCTTGCCGACGATGTCGGCCAGCGGCGCCCCGTCGAGGTACTCCATGATGATGTAGGGGCGGCCGTCGGGGAGCTGGGCCAGGTCGAGCACGTTGACGATGCTCTCGTGGCGGATGAGGTTGACGGCGCGCGCCTCGGAGAAGAAGCGCTCGACCAGATCCGGGCGGTCGGCGCACTCGCGCGACAGCACCTTGACCGCGACGCGGCTGCCGATGCTGGGGTGGACGCCCTTGTAGACGCGCCCCATGCCGCCGACGCCGAGCAGCTTGGCGATGCGGTAGGCGCCGACCTGCGTCCCGACGATGACGTCGTCGCCACGCGCCGCGAGCTGGCTCTGATCGTTGGGACAGGCCCCGGCGGCGGGCTGGCTGTGGCCACAGTCGGGGCACACGAACATGGGCGCCTGCTGAGGGTAGCACGGCGCCTCGCGTCCGGCGGACCGGCCACCTGCCGGCCGGAAATCCGGACGCGTCCGGAACCCGGACAAGCCAAGTCGGCGTCACCATTCTCCTGCCCCGGTGGTCCGCGGCTTGCTCTGCGCCCGCGTCATGGAACAGGAACCGCACGATCGCCCCCGCGAACGCTGTTACTCGGCCGGCCCCGACCATGTCTCCGACGACGAGCTCATCGCGCTCGTGCTCGGCACCGGCACGCGCGGCAAGAGCGCCGTCGCCCTCGCCCGCGAGGTCCTCGACGACAGCGGCGGCGTCTCCGCCCTCGGCCGCGCGCTGCCCCAGGCCCTGGCCCAGCACGCCGGCATCGGGCGGGCGCGGGCGGCGCGGCTGGCGGCGGCGTTCGCGCTCGGGCGGCGCGCGCTCACGCGCGAGCGGAGCCGCGAGCGGCCGATCTTCACCCCGCGCGACGTGCACGAGCACGTGTGGCCGCGCCTCGCCGGGCTGCAGCAGGAGGTCTTCCTGATGATCGCCCTCGACGTGCGCTC
>DDTA01000010.1:683-19683 GCA_002344285.1 Myxococcales bacterium UBA2376 | reverse complement strand
ACCCGCCGCCTGGTCGAGGCCGGGGCGCTCCTGGGCATCCCCATCGTCGACCACGTGATCGTGTCCTCCGGCGGGCCGATCTCGGTGGCGGAGTGGCTGCCGGTCCGGAAACTGGACAAGGGCTGATCGGCGAGGAAGGCTTGGGCCATGCGTCGTCTCGCCGTCCTCCTCCCCGTCCTCGCGGCGGTCCTGGTTCCGGTGGCCGGCGCGCGCGCCGACGCCGACAGCCTCAACGATCCTCTCGGCCCGCGCGAGGTCGCGCTCGGCGAGGGGCTGCGCGCCGGCGCCGTCGGCGCCATGGCGACGACGCTCAACCCCGCCGGCCTGCCGCTCACGCGCGAGCTCGTGTTCGAGGGCAGCTTCGGCTACCGCCCCGACGACTCGGCGTCGATGGTCGGCCTCGCCGCCTGCGACTCGACCAACGCGATGCCCGGCTGCTTCTACTACCACTACGCCGGCATGTCGCCGGAGATCGGCGGCATGGCGCTCGGCCGGCGCACGCACGTCGGCGGCATGACGCTGTCGCGCCCGATCAACCAGCGCGTCAACATCGGCGCCGGCGTGAAGTACTTCGACTTCGAGAGCGACAACATGGCCGAGGAGAGCGCCTCGGGCTGGAACTGGGACGTCGGCGTCACCGTCCGCCTCACCGACATCCTCAACGTCGCCGGCGTCGGCTACAACCTGGCCGGCACCGAGTCCCTCGAGTTCCCGCGCGCCGCGGCCGGCGGCATCCTCCTCCGCCCGGGGCAGGGCTTCTCCCTCGGCTTCGACGCGCTCTGGAACCTCGATCGCGAGGGCAAGACCGGGCGCTACGGCGGCGGCGGCGAGTACTTCATCTCGACCCAGGGCGGCCGCACCGGCTATCCGCTGCGCGTCGGCGCGGTGCACGACGTCGCCACCGGCACCTACGTCACCGGCGGCGCCGGCATCGCGACCATGAAGCTCGGCTTCGACGTGGCGGCGCGCAAGCAGGTCTCCGACGGCGACGAGCTGCTCGTCACCGCCAGCCTGCGGGTCTTCGGCCCGCGGCTCTGACCCGGTTCCGCGAGAGACGAGGAACCTGGACCGCGGGTTGGTGTCCAACCGGGTCCATGGATATGCTCGTTACCGGGCATGAGCACGGATGACCGGCAGCTCGTCCGGCGGTTGCGGGACCGCGACGAGCGAGCCTTCCGCGAGCTCGTGGCCGCGCACCGGGACCGGGTCTACAACCTGACCTTCCGCATGCTCGGCAACCGCGCCGAGGCCGAGGACGTCGCCCAGGAAGTGTTCATCCAGGTCTTCAAGACCATCGACACGTTCCGCGAGGAAGCCAAGCTTTCCACGTGGCTCTACCGGGTGACCGTCAACCTGACCAAGAACCGGATCAAGTACCTGGCCCGGCGCCACGATCGCGACCGCGATCAGCTCGACGAGACCAACGAGGCGGCGGCGACCTCGGCCATCGCGGCGCCCGGCGGCCCGACCAAGCGCCCCGATCGCGCGCTCGAGGGTGCGCAGATGGAGACGGTGCTCCAGGACGCGATCAACAAGCTCGACGAAGATCAGCGTCTGCTCGTCGTCCTCCGCGACATCGAGGATCTCTCGATCGAGGAGATCTGCGCGATCACCAACCTGCCCGACGGCACGGTGAAGTCGCGCCTCCACCGCGCGCGACTCCAGCTTCGCAAGAAGGTGACCCCGCATCTATGATCAGGAGGCGGCCATGAGTGAGCAATCGACCGCAGCCGACGACGCCGAGACCGAGCGCATCGAGGCGATGCTCTCGGACTACGTCGAGGGCACGCTCTCGCTCGAGGAGCGCAAGGAGGTCGAGGCGCACCTGGCCANNGACGCCGGCGCCCGAGGAGCTGGGCAAGAAGGTCGAGGAGCTCATCCACCGCCGCTCCCAGGGCCGCTTCTTCGGCCGGCGCGCCTTCGGCGACCGCGTGCCCTTCGGCGTCCTCGCGATCGTCGCGATCGTCATGGCGATCATCATCGCCCTGCTCCTGCGCTCGTCGTCGACCGGCTCGCTCCGCCGCGACCCCGACGACAAGCCGCGCCCGTCGGACGAGGCGCGCGAGTCGATTCCGAAACCCGATCGAGTGAATTGAGCATCGCTCATCCGGTACGCTCGCGCGCGATGAGATCAGGCTTCGCGCTCGGGCTCGCGCTGGTGATCGGCGGTATCGGATGTGGTGGCGGCGGGGGCGGCGGCGACGCGACCGAGCCCGACGCGCCGGCGGTGGCGGTCGGCGCCGACGCCACCGTGGTCGCGCTCGACGGCGAGCACGTCTACTTCGGCGATCCCAACCGGCGCACCGTCGACGTCGCCGTCACGTTCCCGGCGCCCGAGCTGCGCTACAGCCGGGTCACGCTCCGCCTCGGCCTGCGCTGCCCGACCGGCGGCTGCGACTGGTGGGATCGCCTCGGCCACCTCGCGCTGGTCACCGGCGACACCGAGCTCGAGCTCGCGCGCTTCATCACGCCGTACCGCGTCGGTGGTCAGTTCGAGGTCGACGTCACCGATCTCCAGCGCGTGCTCGAGGGCGAGCAGACCGTGCGTGTCTTCATCGACACCTGGGTCGGCCCCGGCCACGCCAACGGCGCCGGCTGGCTCGTCGACGCGTCCTTCGACTTCGTCGGGGGCGTCCCGTCGCCCGATCCGATCGCCGTCATCCCGCTGTGGGCGCCCCAGCGCGTGGTCTACGGCGACCCCGCGCGCCCCATCGACGTCACCGCCACCGCCACGCTCCCCGACGGCCTCACCGGCGCGCGGCTGCGCGCGCTCGTCACCGGCCACGGCCAGGGCAACGCCGAGAACTGCGCCGAGTTCTGCGCCAAGGACCACACGTTCACCGTCGACGCCGAGACGATCACGCGCGAGCTGTGGCGCGACGACTGCGCCACCACCGCCGTGCCCAACCAGCAGGGCACGTGGCGCTACGCCCGCGCCGGCTGGTGCCCGGGCGCGATGGTCACGCCGTGGAGCGCCGACGTCGCCGGCACCGCGGGCGCGCGCACGATCACGTACGCGGTCGAGACCTACGAGAACACGTGCCGCCCCGACGCCGCCACGTGCGGCGGCTGCACCCTCGGCACCGGCTGCAACTACGACGGCGGCTCGCACACCGAGCCCGGCTGGCAGCAGTCCGCGGTGCTCGTGCTGCTCCGCTGAGCCGGCCGGTCACCCTGAGCGAGCGAAGCGAGTCGAAGGTTCACCCTTGGACCGAGCCCGAGCACGGTCGGATGCTGTGGTTCTCTACACCGGAGGGGGGGAGCCTCGCATCGGGCGACAAGGTTCCGCCACGTCTCGCTGCGAGCGGGACCACGCTGATCGCGCTCCACGAGTACCGAGTGGACGTGATCACCGAGACCGGACAGCGTGTGGCCGAGCGTCCGCTCGCCGTCAATGACGCAAGTGCGCCAACCACGACCGCCGAGATCGAGCAGATCGCCCACGAACTGCTCGAGTAGGGCACCGGCTCAGGGACGAGTTCAGGCGCGCCGAGATCGCCGCTCGGATCGCGACGCTCTCGCGCGCCGAGCTCGAGGCACAGCTCGCAACACAACGCGGTTGGCGCCCACGAGGTGCTGCACGCAATGCGTCTCGGCGAACGACGCCGATCTGACCACGCTCTCCGATGACGACCTGCGCGAGCGGCTCGTCGATGTCGAGGCCTTCGTGGAGCGGATGGCGCCGGAACATGGCGGTCCGGGGAAGGGAAACGCGCGGCGCGAAAGCCGACGCGCAAGGCGAAGGACCACGACGAAGGGATCCGCGAGGAGGTCGCAAAGGCCACCGCGCTCCACGTGTTCACGCGTCTCGGCGTGACCGATCCGGGGGACATCGATCTCGACGCGATTGCCGCGGAGCTCAATTCGGAGATCGTGTTCGAGGTACCCGTTCACCGGGTGGGGAGCAGGGAAGGCGCCTGTCGGCCGCGTAGGCGGCAGTGCATGCCTGAGCGAGATAGCCAAGGACGGGTCGATGTTGCTTGCGGCACGTCTGGATGACGGACTTGATGCGGGCGGCGTAGGTAGCGTCGCGATCGCTCTGGCTGCCGTAGCTGCTGCGACGCCACAGCACGAAGCCGCGGAGCTCGCGCGCGGCGTGGTTGTTGGTCGGGTCGACGGTGGGGTGGTCGACGAAGTACCAAAGCGCGGCGCGGTACGAGAGGATGTCGCGGCATGCGCCGCCGACGCCCGGCGTGTTCGACGCGGAGCCGAGCTCGAGCAGGTGCTCGATGAGCACCCGCAGACTGGCGGCCGTGGCACGGAACTCGGAGCGGGTGAGCGTGCCGTCGCGCGCACGGTGCCACGCGCGCAGCAGGACCCGCGACCAGAACAAGAGGTCGCGGCCCATGACGCCGACTTGGCCACGCCGCTCGGCGAACGATGCGAACTTGCGAATGAGGTGCGCCCAGCAGAGCTGGCGACGGTCTTCGGTCCAGAAGTCGAACTGCTTGCCGCGATCGCTGACCAGCACGCCCCGCACTCTGTCGAGCCACGTGCGCAGCGTCGCTCGGGTCGCATCGGTGGCGATCACAAAGACCGTGACGGCCGACGTTGCCAGCGTCCACAGCGCGCGGTACTCGCCGGCCTGGTACCAGGTCGTGCCGTCGGCGTGCTTGACTCGCGCAGCGAGCGCGTGGGCGGTCGCCTCGTCGACTGCGGGCGCCACCGCCTCGCTGATCACTTCTTCGGCCTCGCTCAGCGCGCCGAGCGAGACGTCGACGCCGTGGACATCGCGCAGTAGTGTCTGCACCTTGCGTCGGCTGACATGACAATCGCCGACGAGGACCGCGATCAGCGCGAGCAGGTTCGGGCCGAACATGTGAGCGGGCACGCCCACCGGCAGTTCCCCGCACGTCGTCTCGCCGCAAGCGCACTCGACGCGGTGCCTGACGTACTCGTCGGCCGACGCCGCCGTGGGCGGCGTGTCGATCACCTGGTGCCGGAGCGGGTGCCCATCGGGCCGACGCGGAAGTCGCGCCTGGCAGCGGCGGCACTTCGACGGATAGCAGTGCGTCGTCGACCTGACTCGCTCAGGCGGCAGCAACACGCGGCGGTGGCCCTTGTGGCCCTTCTGCCCGTCACGCGGACGCCCCGACGGGGTCGACGGCCGACTGGCCCGTGCCTCCGGACCGTCCGAGGACGGTGGCTTGTTCGAGTTCGACGAGTTCTCGCCCAGCCGCCGCTCCAACACCTCAAGTCGCGCCAGCAGCCTCGCGATCTCCGCGTCCTTGGCTTCGATGATCGCCTGCTGCGCCTCGACGAGGCGCTCGAGCTTGGCGAGTCGATCCTCGAGGCTGCTCACCCATACGTTAGATCACGCCGCGATCCCCAAGTCGATCCCCCGCGCGCCGCGGGGAGATCCGGACTCCACCCGGTGAACGGGTACTGTTCGAGGATCTCAAAGGCGCCACGGCGCGGGTGATCCAGATCGGCGACCGCGCTCGGATCATCATTTCGACCCGCATGGTCGATGTCGGCTCCATTCGGTTCTCGATCGCGCACGAGATCGGTCACATCCTGTGCCGGCCCACTGACACGCTCGGAGCGCCGGCCTCGGGCTCAAGCGGCGGAGTCGCGGGCGCCACAGGGGATTCTCAGCAGCCCGCCAGCGGCTGGCAAGACTCGCTCAACGTTGGGCATCAGGCATTTCGGCAGATGCCTCAGTATCGGAGCATCTCCAGCTCCCGAACATCTGAGGCTTTCGATTCCGGCATGCGGTGCAGTAGCTGTGTCCCCCCTCGGGCGTTTGCGGGGTTACCTTTGTTGAGGACGCGCCGAATGCTTGTGGATACGGATAGAAGATGTGCTGTCCTCCGTCGTTGAGCGAACACTTGGGGCATGATTTTATTGTTCGCCCTTGTGCGTAGACACTCTTGTTCAGAGCCACTGCACAGTGGCCGCATATAAGATGAGCGCGATCTCGTGGCCGAGGTTTTCGCTTATGGGAAGCGCAGTCCAGGCTGGCTTCTTCGTTGGCCTCGCCTACACCTCCTGACGAGAAGTGACCCCGTTGCGAGATCGCTGGCTCATCCCTTCTCATGGCCCCCGAGTTGACATCGCCTCGACCGCTGCCGTTCTCGTGGGAGCGCCCGAGCTGCCTGCCGCTGCGGAACTTCATGATCGAAGCCTAGCTCGATTCTCGAGCTACGAGGGCTCCTCACCCGGTGGTGGACAGATTCGGGGCGTGTCTTCCGAGAGTGGGCTTCGGTGAAGTTTCTCTGCGAGCCGCCATGGTCGCACGGAAGGGGCCGTGGGCACCAAGCTTGCGGTGCAGTTGTTCAGAATCATGGGGCTCGGCGACACTGTTCAGATATTCAGACCCGCAACCCAAGAAGATGGGCCAAGCATGTGGGTGCCAGCTCGATGCAGTAAGCTGGCCGTATCGCCGGGAACTGTCAGACCCTACGGCGAAAAGGGCACATGCGCCACCGCCGTCAGGACCCGTCGCTCGTGTCTCTGTTCGCTGGAGCGGGCGGGCTAGACCTCGGACTTGAGAACGCTGGGTTCACGACGGTTGTCGCGAACGAGCTTGAGGCGCACGCGTGTGAAACGCTGCGTGCCAACCAGCTCCTGCCGAGCTTGGGGCCTAACGAATTTGAAGCCTGGTTCGCCGAGCAGGCGAATCAGCGGTGCTACGACGGCGCACCCAAGTCGCTAGTGGAGCTACGCCGAAGGATCTCCGCAGGCCGTCGTCATTCCTACCTGAGGAACGCGCGGATCATCCAATGTGATATCCGGAAGCTCGGTGCCAATGACATATGCTCCGCAGCAGAAATCCGGCGCGCGGAACTGTTCATGCTGGCGGGTGGGCCACCTTGTCAGCCGTTTAGTAGAGCTGGCAAACGCGAATCCGTCGAAGTCGCAGACGGTCGCCTGTTCTTGGAATTTGTGCGGTTGGTGAACGAACTCAAGCCACGGTGGTTTCTATTCGAGAATGTCAAAGGACTTCTCCTCACTCGTACCGATGTCGTTTCGGGAAGCTGTCCTAGCTGTAACGAGACCCGAACTGTCACCTTCGATGAGCGCGAGTGCCATCTGCAGGGAGAGGACTGCAAGCCGCGCTGCCACGTTTGCGGAAAGGGCTTGACTGCACTGAGAGCGTCAAACGAACGAGGTGGCTCATTGGACATCATCGTTCAGGAGTTCGAGAGAACGGGCTACTCCTGCGCTTGGCGCGTCCTCAATGCCGCAGACTTCGGCGCACCACAGATACGCGAACGACTGTTTCTCGTCGGCAGTCGCGACAACGAGCGGTTTTCTTGGCCGCAGCCAACACACGGAGAGACCGGTAGCGGCGACGCCTCGCAGCTTTCGCTGTTCACGGGAGCGCACAAACTTCCGCCTTGGAGGACGATGATCGACTGCCTGTGGCCGAAGAAGCGCCACAACGTCTTCGGCCGCCTCGATCCTGATAAGGCTGTGCTTTGGGTCAAGAACGTCGTGCGTCCGCACGACGAACCGGTCACCTGGACACTTCGGCGCGCAGCGCCAACCATTGGCGCTCATCAGGCTGCAAAGCTCGCAATCGCACCTAAGGGGGTCCCCGAAGCGCAGCTCCGGCGCCAGCAATGGCATGTGCTGGGGAAACGACAGGGTGACACACCTCCCGTACCGGTTGTTCACGAGTATCTCTCTGACGAGGAGCTACTTCGTCTCCAGACCTTTCCAGAGAATTGGTATCTCTTTGGAACACGGATGCAGCGGGCGTTTCAGATAGGAAACGCTGTCCCTCCGATGCTTGCTCAGGCTGTTGGGGAGGAGATTCTCAGGGCAAGCGGGATCGCGCACTCCGGCCAAAGAGCCGCTCGCCACGCATGACGACTACCCTACCCGCATTTTCCGACGCCGAGAAGCTAAAGTCCCATCGGCTGCTGGCAGCTCAAGTCGCGCGGATGATGGGCCGGAAGCTCGAGGAGGACGACTGGGCCACCGTCTATTGCGTCGCGAAGGGGATTCCCAAACAAGGTTGGAGCAACCTCAATCTAGACATCATGCATGGAAGGCTTGGTATCGAACACAAGATGATCAAGCGATCTGCGGATCGACCGTTGATGTCGTATTGCGGCGAAGGAATCATGCATCCATCCGCCACAAGGTCGATTCGCATTCCTACAGGAGAGAACAACCCCAATAAGGTTATGAAGGCTGTGCTCACGCAGTATGCCGACCTCATTGAGCAACGTCGGGCGAAGGTAGAGTCGCAGTCCTCCGGAAAACCGGCCGATATGCGTACCGGGTGGCTCCTGTGGCAAGAGACACTGCGAGAGTTCCTCTACTTTGAGGAGCGAATGGAGATCCCGGACACGAAGGGTCTATACGCAGTCTGGAACGAGCGAGAAACGAGAGGGTCGCGCAAGGCGAGTCGCAATCTTTGGATCTATGACAGCGAGTCGAAGGAGAAGAAGTACTCCGTCACGACCGACGCGGGAGCCAAGATACAGCCATACTTCAAGGTGCCATTACCGGACGACAAGCATCTCTATCACTTCGTTGTGCAAGGCGAGCCATACGACCAAGGCGTTGTTCGCATGTGGATTACGCCGGCCACGGCTGCACAGCTGCAGCATATTCTGGGTAGCCTCGATTGGGAGACCGTGAGCGACGCGGTTCTTGCTGCAAGGTTGCAGAAGGTCGCGGCCGACGAGTTGACGGCGAACCCTGACATCGTTGAGGTTTGCATAAGCGAAAAGGCCTACGAACGCCTTCGTCGCGATACAGAGGGCGTTTCCGACGAGCATTGTGTCCAGTTACTCGTGCGTCAGTTGGGGGCGAAACGGAAGAATGGCTGACCGAGTTTCGTCGAAAACGCGCTCCAAGATCATGGCGAGCGTCAAGGGCAAGAACACGAAGCCCGAGCTTGTCGTACGAAGTGCTTTGCATCGCCTGGGCTATCGATTCAGTCTCCGACGCCCGGATCTTCCGGGGCGCCCAGACTTGGTGCTGGTATCTCGTTCAGTAGCGATCTTCGTCCATGGGTGCTTCTGGCACGGCCACACAGGCTGCCTCGCAGCAGGTCTTCCGGTTGCTAACCATGACTACTGGGCAAAGAAGCAAGCGACGAACCGGAGGAGAGATCGGCGCGTAAGAAGTGAACTTCGGCGAATGGGATGGAAGACAATCGTAGTCTGGGAGTGCCGACTCCGCCGTCCCACACATTGGCTCGCGTCCTTGGTACGTGCGATCGAGAAGAAGGAGAACTGAGTGCGCGCAGCTGAGTTCAAAGCCTGGCTAACCGGTCGCTTCCGTGGGCGCGATGGCTCCCCAATGTCAGCGAAGGCCGCATCCGATGCCGCCTCCCGTTGCAGACGAGTAGAGGACACTCTCGACATCGATCTCGACGACGCGGTCGCGACGGAGTCGAGCTTCGTGCATCTACTTAAGCAACTCGGGCATGGCTATGGTTGTTCGAGTCGTGCTGGACGCCGGTTCAAGGTCGCTGGCCAGGTTCAGACAGGAATGGCCGCCCTTCGTCATGCCGTCAAGCTGTATGCAAGGTTCGCGAAAGGCACCTTGTGGAAGGTCGCCGTCGAAGGTCGCAAGCGTTGAAACGGAGACACCCTGTCTTTTCATCCATGTGACGCGGCCAGACACAGTAAACAGCCGTCTGCATGCTCGCGTACGATCGAACCTGGGCCGCGTAGTTTGGGAAAGTGGCTTGCACATCGCCCATCTCAGTGCGCCGCGAGGATCAGCGGTAGCCGCATGCCGAGGCCGGCGGCGACGAACGAGGCCGTGCCGCCGGTCGGCTGCTCGCGCAGCCCGGTCTCGGCCCACGCCGACAGCGCCACGGTGCCGAGGATGAGCGCGTTGCGATCGCCGGCCGCGGTCCCCGTCCAGATCTCGATCGACGCGCGCGCCGCGCCGCCGAGCCCGCTCACCCGTCCGTGATCCATCAGCTCGCCGCGCCCGCCGATCCACGTGCGCCAGTACTTTCCGGCCGCGCCGCGCACCGCCACGTCGATGTACCCGCCGACCGCGCTCTCGTCCTCCTCCTCGGCAACGACGCGCGCCGTCGCCATCGTCTCGTCGGCGGGGCGGAACGTGGAGATGACGCCCACCGAGACGTCGACCGGCGTGGGCTTCGGGTAGAGCGACGCCCAGCTCAGCCCGACCAGGAGCTGCGTCGACTCGAGCTGGCGTCCGTCGGGCGCGCCGGTCACGGCGTGACCGAGCTCCACCTCGAGCGGCGGGATGAACGCGCCGCGCCCGGCGGCGGCGTTCCCCGCGGTGACGGCGAGCACGGTCAGTGCGGCGGCGATCCCGACCCCGATGCGCATCGCGCGCGTGCGTCGCAAGACGCGTTCCATCGTCGCGGCGCGACGCGCGCGAGCAGTCACGCAGACTTGCTCACGGCAGGTACCGTATCCGCCGCACCACAGTGGGCCCCGCTCGTCACCCGTTCGCCCTGAGCGAGGCGCGTAGCGCCGAGTCGAAGGGCTCGTGCTGCGACATCGCGCACGCGCCGAGCGGGGATGTGTGAATGTCGGCGGACGCCGCTCGTACCTCGCCTCATGCCTCGCCTCACCTCGCTCGCCGCCACCGTCACCGCCGTCGCCGGCCTCGGCGCCTTCGCCATCGCCGCCTCGCCCGCGGCGGCCGCGCCCTCGGAGAAGGCCGAGAACGCGCTCGTCTGGGGTGGCACCGCCCTCGAGCTGTCGACCGCCGCCGTCTTCTACCTCAACTTCGGCACCGACCTCGTGCCGAACCACGGGCCGGGCATGATCGTCAACTTCACGCCGATGGTGATCGCGCCCGCCGTCGGCTATGGCCTGCGTCACGCCGATCCGCGGCCCGCGCTCGCCGTGCACGGCGCCGGCTGGCTCGGCCTCGACCTCTTCCTCCTCGGCACGCTCATCGATGGTCGCCACGATCGCCACCGCATGAAGGTCGGCCCCGCCGCGCTCACGCTCGGCGCCGCCGGCGCGCTGGCCGGTGGCTTCCTCGGCGCCACCAGGGTCGGGCGCGGTGACGAGACCGCCGTGTTCATGGGCGCGCCGCCGCTCGGCTTCGTCGCCGGCGGGTTCGTCCTCGGCGGGATCCTGGTGCTCGCCGGCGGCCTCGACGGCGACAAGGCCTCGAGCCAGTTCGCCACCGGCGCCGTCGCCGGCCTGTCGCTCGGGCTGGGCGCCGCGACCTATCTGGCGCTCCGCGATCGCGACGGCGGCCCGTCGTCGTCCTCGTCGACCACGCTCACGCTGCCCACGCCGCGCGTCGCGCCGTCGCGCGAGCAGATCGTCGTCAGCATCGGCGGCGCCTTCTGATCACATCTTCGGCGCGGGGCCCCAGTCGACGCCGGTGACCGCGCCGCTGTAGATCCGGGTCGCCGTGCCGGTGCCGTCGGCGTTGGCGATGTACACGCCCGAGCCGCTCGAGCGCGTCGACGCGAACGCGATGGCGCGCCCGTTGGGCGAGAACGACGGCTCCTCGTTCGAGCCCTCGCCCTGGGTGATGCGCGTCATCTTCTTGGTCTTCAGGTCGAGCGTGACGATGTCGTAGCGGCCGCCGTCGCGCGTCGTGTACGCGATCACGCTCTCGCCCTTGGCCGGCGACCACGTCGGCGTGGTGTTGTAGCTGCCGTTGAAGCTGACACGCCGGGCGTCGCCGCCCGACGCCGACACCACGAAGATCTGGGGGCCGCCCTCGCGATCCGACACGAACGCGATCTGGCTGCCGTCCGGCGACCACGCTGGCCCGGTGTCGATCGCCTTGTTGTTGGTGATGCGCGTGAGGATCTTCCCGTCGCTCGCGCTGATCACGTAGATCTCCGGGTTGCCGTCCTTCGACAGCGTCACCGCGAGCTTCGAGCCGTCGGGCGAGAAGCTGGCGCCGGTGTTCATGCCGCGGTGGCTCGACAGCCGCTTGGGCCGGCCCCCACCCGCCGGGGCGATGTACAGGTCCGGGTTGTTGCGCATGTAGCTCGTGTAGGCGATCTGCCCGCCGCTCGGCGACCACGCCGGGAGCATGTTGGTCGACGTGTTGCGCGACACCGCGTACGGGTTGGCGCCGTCGAAGTCGACCGCCATCACCGTCGAGGCTCCCTTCTTCTTGGCGACGAACGCGATCTTCGAGCCGAAGAAGCCCTGCTCCTTCGTGTAGTAGAAGACGACGTCGTTGCACCACGCGTGGGTGATGTTCCGCAGGTCCGCCTTGGTGCCCTTGTACGTCTTGGTCAGGACCGGCGCGGTGCCCTTCGAGACCTCGTACAGGTTGGCGGTGAGCTCGAGGTTGGCGCCGCTGGTGACGACGCGGTACTTGATGACGCCGTAGGCGCCGACGTCCTTCCACTTCTGCGGCTCGATGCCGAGCTTCTCGCCCTCCAGATCGGCGAGGAAGCCGGCCGGGTCGAGCACCTTGAAGTACCCCGAGACGTTCAGATCGAACGTCTGGATCTCCTGCATCTCGCGCGCGACCGCGGCGTCGGAGCCGACCGCCATCGGGATCGCGATCGGGTACTTGCTGCGCTTGGCGCCGGTGACGTCGATGATGACGCCCTCCTGGGCGCTCACCGCCGTCGCGCTCATCGCGAACGCGACGAGCACCGCCAGCAGGCCGACTATTCCTTTACCTTCATTCGGTAGCATATCCACTTCCTCGTCGTGGGAATCAGGTGCGGCGGCACGGGGATGGGCTCCGCGTTGCGCACCTCCTGCAGCTTCTTGAGCGCGCGCTCCACCGAGTCGTCGAGCTCGAAGTTGCCGCTCTTCTCGCGCAGCTCCCAGGTCTCGATCTTGCCGTCGGGCTCCATGTGGATGCAGCCGATCGGCGTGCCGACGTCCGAGAGGATCTCGGGGTAGTTCCAGGCGCGCAGCAGATCCGCCTTGAGCTGGCCCAGGTAGCGATCGCCCTTGGTCACGTCGCCGAACCCGAACTCGGAGCCGTCGAACGCGCCGACCGGCTGCTCGGTCGGCTTGCCGACCGGCTCGTCGTCATTGCTGTCGCGCCGGAACTGCGCCAGCGGATCGACCGGGTCGGTCGGCTTCACGTCGGGCTTGTCCTCCGGCTTGTCCATCGGCTTGGCCTGATCGTCGCGTGTCGGCGCGACCGTCGGCTGCTTGGGCTCGGGCGCGCGGAACTGCTTCTGCGGCTGCTGCTCCTTCTTCTTGGGCAGCTCTGCGAGGGCGGCGTCGATCACTTCCATGTCATCGACGTTCGAGCCCCCCCGAAACTTCTTTCCGCTGCCGAACAGCGAGAGATCAGGCCCTTTGATCACGAGCGCGACCAGGACCGACGTGATGAACAGCGTTCCCACGCCGGAGTAGATCTGCATCTCCTTTTCGGTGACGGTGGTCATCACGGCCCCTTGTCGAGCACCGACGTGTCGATCCGCTCGGACGGATCCGTCAGTAACTGGACCTTGGGAACGCCCGCATCCTTGGCCAGCGCCATCGCGGTCACCACGACGGAGTAGGGGAGCGACCCGTCACCCTCGATGTAGAGCACCTTGTCCTTCTGGACCTTCTCGTTGGCCTTCAGCTTGGTCTGCAGCTCGCTCCAGGTGATCTGCGTCTTGCCGAGGAGCAGCTTGCGCTCCTTGGTGATCGACAGCACGAGCTGCTCCTTCTGCTCCTCCAGCTTCTGCGCCGGCACCTGGGGCAGATCGAGCTCGACGCCGGTGTTGAGCAGCGGCGCGGTCACCATGAAGATGATGAGGAGGACCAGCATGACGTCGACGAGCGGCGTCACGTTGATCTCGCTGTTCAGGTCGTCGCCACCGCCGGTCTTCATGCCCATGGGACTGGCTCCTAGTGCAGGAAGTGGCGCTTGATGATGTTCAGGTAGTCCTGCTCGAACATCTCCATCTCGCTACGCAGCACGCGGATGCGGCGCACGAAGTAGTTGTACGCCATGACCGCCGGGATCGCCGCCACGAGCCCGATGGCGGTCGCGAACAGCGCCTCGGCGATCGGCTGGCCCACGGTATCGATCGACGCGTTGCCCTGCGCCGCGATCTTCTGGAACGCGATCATGATGCCGATGACCGTGCCGAAGAGGCCGATGAACGGCGCCGCCGATCCCGTCGTGGCGAGGAACGGGGTGAGCTGCTCGAGCTTGGTGGTCTCGACCGTCTGCGCCTTGCGGAGCGCGCGCTCGATGTTCTCGAGGTTGCCGTCGCGGTCATGCTTCATGCGCTCGTCGGCCGCGAGCTTGGCCAGCTCGGTGTAGCCGGCGAGGAACATCTGCGAGATGGGGCTGTTGCGCAGCGTCTGCGCGTGCTTGTAGATCTGCTCGATGTCCCGCGAGCGCCAGAAGGATTCGTTGAACTGGTCCGACTCCCTCTTCGCCCGGTTCAGGTAGAGCGTCTTGTAGATGATGATGTAGAGCCCGAACAGGAACTGCCCGGCGAGCACCAGCATCACCAGCTGCACGATCCAGTGGGCTTCCTGGATGAGCGAGAGGATGTCGGTCTTCGCCTCCGCGGCTCCGGCGGCGACGCCTGCAATCGAGGAAATCTCTGGCATCTTCGATGGTTACGAAGTAGCATGGCCCCCACACCGAGGTCAAACGTGATCTCGGTCGCGTACACCGCGCCGCTCCGGACGCATCATGAATAGCTTGCCGCGCCGAGGGGTCGAACCAGGCATCTGTCGTTCCAGGGCCACGATGGTGTGGTGCGCATGGGCGACTGTTGTGTGTCTCGGAGTTCACGGATGCACGGAAGCCACTGGAGGAGCCGTCGAGCTGAGCTGGGCGTTGCGCTCGACGCGCGACGTCGGCCTCGACGACTGCGCCGGCGGCTCCATCGCGCAGATCCGGCTGTGGTGGGAAACGCCGACGACGAGGCGCTTCACGGCGTTTCCGTGCAGCGCAAATCACGGTGTGACGGCGTTCGACCTGCCGGCAGGCGAGGTGTCGCTCCAGGTCACACCCGAGTGTGTCGACGGAAACGAGCCACCTTCCGAGATGTTCGTGACGCCTCCGCCGATCGTGCGCGACGTGAAGGTGGGCGAGGCCGTCACCTTGGACGCCGTCTTGCTAGTGGTGAAGATCGACGACTGCACGGCCGTCAGTTGCATCTGTGGTCGCCCGTGCGCATGTCCGCAGTCACAGGTTGCGGGCCCGCCCCTTGCTACGAATCCAGGGACCAAGCATCCTGACCCCTGAGGAGAGAGGAACCATGAAGAATCTTATCTTGTCGGCTCTCGTGATTGGCGCGGCCTCGCAGGCCGCAGGTTGCATCATCGTCTCCGACGACGATGACACCGGCGACGCCCTGGTCACCTGGGATCTCCTGTCGGCCGATGCCAACGGCAACGCGATCCCGGCGAGCTGCCCGGCGGGCGCCACGTCGGCGATCGTCTACGCGCTGCCCGATGGCGCGCCGGCCGGTGACGCGTACATCGACAAGTACGACTGCGCGCGCGGCGGCGGCGCCGCGGCCGATCTCCCCGAGGGTCGTTATCTCGTCTGGGTCCGCCTCACCGACACCTCCGAGGCCACGCTCTACGCCGAGTCGGGCAGCCTCATCACCGACATCCGCGCGGGCTCGTCGACCGCGGTCGACCACAGCATCTTCGTCGACCACGCCTTCTACCAGCTGAGCTGGACGCTCAACCCGACCGGCGGCGGCAGCGTGAACTGCTCGCAGGTCGTGGGCGAGGACGGCGTCTCGATCATCGCGACGGTCGGCGGAGGTACGGTCGGCATCGATACGATCGTCGATTGTGAAGAGGGACTCTCTCCGGCATCGACGATCACGTCGCCGCTTCCGTCCAGCCTCTCGGGCGCGCAGTACACGGTTGTTGCGGAGCTGCTCAACGCGCAACAGCAATCGATCGGGACGTCGGAGGTGATTCCCGCCAGCCCCGACCTCGCCCTGAACTACGGCAACGAGTTCGAGGATCTTGGAACGCTCTCGATCGTGGTTCGCTGAACGCGAGCCTTCCTGAGGTCACCGTCACGGAACAGCCCGCGAGGTCCACGCCTCGCGGGCTGTCGCGTTTCTGATGTCCCTTGACTCATTCGCTTCAGCCGAGGGACGCTCGCGTCTTGCGATGAACGGTCGAATCATGGTTGTCGCGCTGGGCGTGACCGGGTGTGCGTTCCCTGCGTTGCCGCCGCTCGATGAGGACGCTCCACCAGCAGACGCGTCCGATGATGGCCAGGTTGCTCAGGATGCGACCGACGCGGCCCACGATGCGCCGTCTTGCGTGGACACGACCTGCAGCGATGGAGTTCTTCAGGTGTGTGTCGGCAACGAAGTCCAGAGCGTCGAGACTTGCCGTCTTGGCTGCTTTTCGAACGCACGCTGCAACTACGTCGACCCATCGAACGGTCTCGGTACGCAGCTCGAAGGGAGCGCTGGCCTTTCCGCGATCGCGATTCCGGCTGCGTCAACGATCGACACCGATACTGGGGTCGTCCGATCGAGTGGCGGCCAGGTCATCGCCGTCGCCACCGAGACCATCGCCCAATCGGGTGGACCGACGCTTCGCGTGTTGATGGCGAAGTCCTTCGTGCTCGAATCGATCCAGATCCGCGGTTCGTTGCCTGTCGCCTTCGTGGCCATGGACGATGTCGTCGTACAGGGCATCATCGATGCGTCGGCGGACGTCGGTGTCGCCGGTCCGGGAGCCGTCGATTGCGCGGGCAACGGCCGAGGGGGGCATCCCGCACAAGGCAGCTGGACCACCGCGCGTGCCGGGCACCTGTCCGAGCAGTATGCGTGGTCTTCCGGCGGTGGTGGTGGCGGCGGTTTCGGCACAATCGGGGCTCAGGGCGGAGCGGGAGGGAGCGGCGGCACCTTGCAGGGTGGCGCAGGTGGTGTGACCAGCGGGACGTCTACCTTGATTCCGCTTCGCGGCGGTTGCGGCGGCGGCGGCGTGAACAGCGGCAACGTCGATGTGGGGAACGGCGGACGCGCGGGCGGAGCGGTCCAGATCGTCAGCGGGAAGGGCGAGATCGTCTTGCGTGGCGTGTCTCCCGACCTTGGAGGTGTTCACGTTGGCGGAAGTGGCGGTCGAGGGTGCGGCAACGTCGGAGGGAACAACAATCCACCGGCCGGTGCGGGTTGCGGTCCGGGTGGTGGTGGTTCGGGCGGCGGCATCCTCCTCGAGGCAGCGTCGGTTCGATTCGAAACCGGAGCCGTCCTGCTCGCAGCGGGTGGCGGAGGAGGCGGCTCGGGCGGATGCGGCACGCTTCATGGGCAAGACGCCTCGTCCAGCGGAGCGCTGGCGTCCGGCGGATCTTGTCCCGCGGAGGCTTGGGGCACGCCCGCTCCCGGTGGCGCAGGCGCCGGCACGGCAGCGTCGCAGGTCGGCGCTACGGCGAGCTACTGGCTAGGCGGCAGTGGGGGTGGTGGGTCGGGCCGCCTTCGGATCAATACTGGTGACGGAACGTACGTCGGCGGTAGCAACCTCGTGAGCCGCGGAGTTCTGTCGACCGGTTCCGTCACGACGCGATAGAGGTTCCAGAACGACGCGGTCTGCCTCGGGCGGCCTGGCCGGATCCCCGGGCCGAGGCGAGGACGCTGGCGACGAGCCTGTCATCCGGCCGCGGGGGCGCGTGCTACGGTATCGGCGTGGCGCGGCGCCCCGTCTTCCAGCACATCGATCGCACCCAGCTGAGGATCACGCGGGTCGCGATGTTCCTCCTGTTCGCGCTGGTCGGGACGTCGCTCGTGTACGCGTTCCTCGACGGCAGCCCGGGCGAGCCCGGTACGCCAAAGGCGCGCATGGTGGAGCTCATCGTGCCGTCGGCCGAGGCCGTCTGGCGCGACTGGCGCGTGTGGACGCTTGTCACCGGCCCGTTCATCGAGATCCGCATCCTCTCGCTGCTGTTCCAGGGCCTGATGATCTGGCTCATGCTGCCGGCGCTCGAGCGCTGGTGGGGGCCGAAGCGCTTCCTCCTGTTCGTCGGGCTCACCGCGATCGCGGGCACGGTGGCCGGCACGCTCATGGGCGTCGCGACCGGGCGCAACGTCGCCATCGTCGGGCTCGATCCGACCTTGTTCGCGTCGGCGATCGCGTTCGGCATCCTGTACGCGCGCCAGCCGATCCAGTTCTTCGGTGTCCTGCCCATGACCGGGCGCCAGTTCATGTACGGGATGATCGCGCTGGTCGCCCTCTTCATCCTCATCGGCCAGGACTGGGAGGAAGGCGCGGGCATGGCCGCGGCGATGCTCGTGGCCGCCGGGCTCACGACCGGCAAGCTGGATCCGATCGCGACGTGGCGCCGCTGGCGCTACGACCGCGCGCGCGCGCACCTGAAGGTCGTGCCCGGCCCCGGCGCCGACGGCGGCGGCAGCGGCGGCGGCAAGCGCAAGAAGCGCAACACCGACGAGCGCTACCTCAACTGAGGCGGGGAACTGAACCCGGCCCGAGGGGCGTGATAGGCTGGCGCCGATGGACCAGAGCGACGACGGCAGCCCGGGGTTCGGTGAATCCTCGGGGTTGACCACGCTGTTCGAGGGCGAGTGGGCGACCGTCCGCCGTCTGCGCAAGGGCAAGCTGGTGGTGGTGGCGGGCGCGGATCAGGGCAAGGAGCTCGAGATCGTCAAGCCGCGGGTGACGGGCGGGCGCAGCATCATCAGCGACCTGGTCATCGCCGACAAGGCGGTGTCGGGCACGCACTTCGAGATCGCCGCGCGCGACGACGGTTACCGCCTGCGCGACCTCAACTCGCGCAACGGCGTGTACGTGGGCGAGCTGCGCATCCGCGAGGCGTACCTGCGGCCGGGCACGGTGTTCCGCATCGGCCACACGCAGATCCAGTTCCAGTCGATGCAGGACGTCGTCGAGATCGAGCTGTCGAAGCGCGACCGCTTCGACGCGATCATCGGCGGCTCGGCGGCGATGCGCGAGATCTTCGCCCACCTCGAGAAGGTGTCGCCGTCGGATCTCACCGTGCTCATCACCGGCGAGACCGGCACCGGCAAGGAGATGGTCGCGCGCGCGGTGCACAACACCAGCCCGCGCAAGCAGAAGCCGTTCGTCGTCCTCGACTGCGGCTCGATCCCACGCGAGCTCATCGAGTCGACCCTGTTCGGCCACGAGAAGGGCAG
>DDTA01000010.1:0-653 GCA_002344285.1 Myxococcales bacterium UBA2376 | reverse complement strand
TGCGCGTGCTCGAGCAGCGCGAGATCAAGCGCGTCGGTGGTGACCGCACGGTCAAGGTCGACGTGCGCGTCCTGGCCGCGACCAACCGCGACCTGCGCGAGGAAGTGAACAAGGGCAGCTTCCGCGAGGACCTCTACTTCCGCCTGAGCGTCGTGCACGTCGAGCTGCCGCCGATGCGCGAGCGGCGCGAGGACGTCGCCACGCTCGCGAACCACTTCCTGCGCGACATCGCGAGCCGCCGCGGCATGCAGATGACGTTCGGGCCCGATGCGATGGCGGCGATGCTCTCGCACTCGTGGCCGGGCAACGTGCGCGAGATGCGCAACGTCGTCGAGCGCGCCGCCGCGCTCTCCGATGGGCCGGTGATCACGCGCGCCGACCTGGTCTTCGGGCGCGAGATGGGGCCGAGCGTCTCGGCGAGCCACGACCTGGCCAAGGCCGGCGCCGCCGCCGCGCAGCGCGCCGCNNGGCGTCGAGCTGCCGCCGGGCGGCGGGCCCGCGATCTTCGACCAGGCGCTGCTCAAGCCCGGCCTCGGCTTCAAGCAGGCCAAGCAGACGGTGGTCGACGCGTTCGAGTCCGCGTACCTCGAGGCGCTGCTCACGCGCAACGACGGCAACATCACGCGGTCGGCGCACGAGGCCGGCCTGACGCG
>DDTA01000212.1:44654-45072 GCA_002344285.1 Myxococcales bacterium UBA2376 | reverse complement strand
CGGGCCGCTCGATCTTGATCACCCGCGCACCCAGCTCGGCGAGCTGCCGCGTCGCGAAGGGCGCCGCCACCGCGTGCTCCAGCGAGACCACCGTGATGCCTTCCAGGGGACGCATGCTCAGAAACTCCGCGGCAGGCCCAGCACGTGTTCGGCCACGTGGGCGAGGATCAGGTTGGTGGAGATCGGCGCCACCTGGTAGNNACTTGCGCTCGATGTCGTACTCGCAGGCGAAGCCGAACCCGCCGTGGAACTGCAGGCAGGCGTTGGCCGCCTCCCAGCTGGCCTTGGCCGCGAGGTACTTGGCCATGTTGGCCTGCGCGCCGCAGGGCTCGCCGGCATCGAAACGCCGGCAGGCCTCCCAGCGCATGAGGTCGGCAGCCTCGACCTCGATGTAGGCCTCGGCGATCGGGAACTGCAC
>DDTA01000212.1:44346-44562 GCA_002344285.1 Myxococcales bacterium UBA2376 | reverse complement strand
CTGGCCTTCCTCGCCGATCAGGTTCTCCACCGGGATCTCGAGGTTCTCGAAGAACAGCTCGTTCGTCTCGTGGTTCACCATGTTCGGGATCGGGCGCACGCTGAGCCCGTGGCCGACGGCCTCGCGCAGGTCGACGACGAAGATCGACATGCCCTCGCTCTTGCGGCGCACCTCGGCCAGCGGGGTCGTGCGCGCGAGCAGGATCATCAGGTCGGA
>DDTA01000212.1:19858-44318 GCA_002344285.1 Myxococcales bacterium UBA2376 | reverse complement strand
GTCTTGATCTTCGTCGTGTCGGTGCCGGTGGTCGGCTCGGTGACACCCATCGACTGCAGGCGCAGTTCGCCCGAGGCGATCTTCGGCAGGTAGCGTGCCTTCTGCTCGGCGCTGCCGTGACGCACCAGCGTGCCCATGTTGTACATCTGGCCGTGCACCGCGCCGGCGTTGCCGCCGCTGCGGTTGATCTCCTCCATGATCACGGAGGCCTCGGTCAGGCCCAGGCCCGAGCCGCCGTAGTCCTGCGGGATCAGCGCGGCGAGCCAGCCGGCCCGCGTCAGCGCGTCGACGAAGTCGGCGGGGTAGCCCCGCTGCTCGTCGATGCGGCGGAAGTATTCGTCCGGGAACTGGGCGCACAGCGCGCGCACCGCGTCGCGGATCTCCTGGTGGGGGTCGGTGGGTTCCAGCATGGCGGGCTCGGGCTGCAGGCCGGCGGCGCCCCGCCGGGCCGGTGGCCCGCGCGAGGGTGCCGGCCGGCCCGCGGGAGGTTCATTTCATCATCGACGGCAGCCACAGCGCGATGTCCGGCACCGCGATCACCAGGCCCAGGCAGAGCAGCGCCGCGGCCACGAAGACGCCGATGCGCGCGAACATGCGCCAGGTGCTGACGCCGGGCATCAGCCCCTTGACGACGAAGACGTTCATGCCCATCGGCGGCGTGATCAGGCCCAGCTCGACGACGATGACGACGACGATGCCGAACCACACCGGATCGAGCCCGAGGCCGACGACGATCGGGAAGAAGATCGGGATGGTCAGGAAGATCATCGCCAGGCCGTCGAAGACGCAGCCGAGCAGGATGTAGACGACGCACATCAGCACGACCACGCCCACCGGCGACACGTCGAGCGAGCCGACCCACTCCGCGGCCGCCTGGGTCAGCCCGGCCATCGTCAGGAAGTTCGTGAAGATCGCCGCGCCGATGGTCACCGGCAGCAGCACGGCGGTCACCTCGACCGATTCGGACAGCGCCTCGCGCAGCACGGCCCAGCTCGCCCGCCGCCGCGCCACCAGGATGGCCAACGCGCCGGCCGCGCCCAGCCCGGCGCTCTCGGTGGGCGTGAACACCCCCAGGTAGAGCCCTCCGAAGACGAAGCCGAAGAGCAGCAGCGCCGGCAGCACCCCGCGCAGCGACGCCAGGCGCGACCGCCAGTCGGACAGCACGAGGCGCCCCGTGAGCTGCGGCTGCAAGCGCGCCGTGACCCACACGGCCGCCATGTACAGCCCCGTCAGCAGCAAGCCAGGCAGCACGCCCGCGGCGAACAGCTTGCCGATGTCGGTCTCGGTCAGGATGCCGTAGATGACCATCGGGACGCTGGGCGGGATCAGGATGCCGATGGTGCCGCCTGCGGCGATCGTCGCGCCGGCGAAGGCCGGCTCGTAGCCGTGGCGCCGCATCTCGGGCACCGCGACGCGGGTCATCGTCGCGGCGGTGGCCAGCGAGCTGCCGCAGACCGCGCCGAAGCCGGCGCACGCCCCCAGCGACGCATGGGCCAGCCCGCCGCGCAGGCCGCCGAGCCAGCGCTGCGCCGCGGTGAACAGCTCGTCGGCGACGCCCGCCTTGAAGATCAGCGAGCCCATCAGCACGAACAAGGGGATCACCGACAGGCCGTAGCTCATGCCCACGTCCACGACCTGCTGCGCGGCCATCGCCAGCGCCGGCTCCAGGCCGCGGAACCACGCGAAGCCCGCCAGCCCCACCGCGGCCATCGTGAAGCCGAGCGGGAACCCGAAGAAGGCCAGCGCGAAGAGGACGATGAAGCCGAGCAGCGAGACGATCATGGCGGCCGGCCCTCAGGGGTGGGGGGCCGCGTCGGCCTCGGGTGCCGTGCGCCAGCCGGCCCACAGCAGCACCAGCGCCGTCCACCCCGACAGCAAGGCCATGAACGCGGCAGCCGGGTAGGTCGGCAGGCCGAGGAAGCCGATGACGTCGCGATTGGCCCGCATCTGCAGCGCGATCTCCGCGAGCAGCCAGCCCTGCACCGCCAGCACCGCAGCGGAGCCCGTGCACAGCAGCGCCCAGTGCAGCCGGCGCCACCGGCCGCCCAGGCGGCCATGCACCAGGTCGAGCGAGATGTGGCGCCGCCGCAGGGTGACCGAGGGCAGCCCCGCGAAGACCACGAGGACCATCGTGTACTGCACGAGCTCGATCGCCCCGGGCAGCGGCTTGCCGAAGAGATAGCGGCCGGCGACGTCGGCCGTCACCAGCAGCATCATCAGCAGCAGGGCGGTGCCGGCAAGCCCCTCCAGCCAGGCGTTCGCGCGCGACATCGGCATCGCCCGCCCCTGCCCTTACTTGGCCACTTGCTCGCGGTAGAAGCGCAGGGCCGCCGCGCCGTCGATGCCGCGCGAATCGGCCTCCTTGACCCACTCGGCCTCGAGGAAGGCGAAGGCCTTGCGCAGGTCGGCGTTGAGCTGATCGCTGGCCTGGCTGACCTTCAGGCCGGCTTGCAGCAGCTGCTTCGTCGCGGCCTCGGCGGCGTTCTCGAGCTCGACCATGCGCTCGGCGAAGGCACGCCCGGACAGGCGCTGGATCGCCGCCTTGTCGGCGTCGGACAGCCCGTCCCACTTGCGCGAGTTCAGCACCAGCGCGAACGGGCCGGCGGTCTCCAGGTCCTTCAGCTTGATCATGCCCTTGGTGCTCGGCGCCAGGTTGAACGACACCACCTCCATCGGCGTCACCGCCGCGTAGGCGTCGACGATGCCCTTGGACACCACCTCGAAGTAGCGCGCCGCCGGGCCCGCGACGATACCCGAGGTCAGCGCGCCGAACTGCCGCGCCGAGGTGCTGGGCGTGGTCGCGATCTTGGCCGAGCGGAACTCGTCGATCCTCGTGAAGCACTCCTTGACGCAGTAGAAGTTCTGCGTCGGGAAGACGAACAGCGTCAGCAGCTTGACGCCCTTGTAGCGGTCGTCCTTCTGGAAGAAGCGCTCGTGCGTGTCCCACAGGGCGCGCGACATCGCCATCGCCGTGCCGCCAGGGCCCGGCAGCTCGGTCAGCAGCTCGGGCTGCAGGCGCTTGGGCACCACGCCGGCGTATTGCAGCGCGATGTCGGCGACACCCTTCTGCACCATGTCCAGCTGCCCCGGAGGCGGTGCCAGGCTGCTGGCGGCGAACTCCACCTTCACGCGGCCCTGCGTCGCCACCTCGACGTCCTTGGCCCAGGGCACCAGCACCCGGGCATACACGGGATGGCCGCTGGGGAAGAAGGTGCTCAGCAGCAGCTTGGTCTCGGCCAGCGCGGCGCTGCCGGCAGCCAGCGCGAGCGCGCCGACGGCGGCGCCGCCGTACACGACGCGACGGTCGGCGGGCGCCAGCTCGGCGAGGAGCTCGTCCATCGTCGCGAAGCGCGCGTCGCGCTCGACCGAGAGCCCGCGGCGCAGCGCGCGCAACACGCGGCGCGGGACGCCGGGATTCCGCGCCGGCGCGCGGAGCTCACCTCCGAGGACGGCCCGCGCCAGCTCCTCGAGCTCGGGCTTCGGGTGCGACTCGAACGGGCGCGCGCCGAAGAGGCCTTCCCACAGCGAGACGCAGAACGCGAACTGATCGGCGCGCGCGTCGACGGCGTGGCCGCGGAACTGCTCGGGCGACATGTACGCCGGCGTGCCGACGAGCCCGGCGGTGCGGGTCGCCGCCAGATCGGCGCGCCGCGCGTCGCCGAGCCCCGCGAGCGCCGGCTCGTCGGCGAACGCCAGCCCGAAGTCGGACACGACGACGCGACCGTCTTCGCTCACCAGGACGTTGTCGGGCTTGAAGTCGCGGTGGATGACGCCGGCCTTGTGCGCCGCCGCCAGCCCGCGCCCCGCCAGCGCGAACGACGCGAGGATCGCGCGCCACGATCGCGGCGTCGCGAGCCAGTCGGCGAGCGTCTGGCCGGCCACGTACTCCATCGCGATGAACAGGTCGTCGCCGTGATCGCCGACGTCGAACACGGTGACCACGTTGGGATGGACGAGGCGCGCGATCGCCTGGCCCTCGCGCAGGAGGCGCTCGCGGCTGTCGCGCAGCTCGGGGCGCAGGAGCTTGATCGCGATCCGCCGGTCGAGCTCGGGATCGCGCGCCAGGTAGACGACGCCCATGCCGCCCAGGCCCAGCGGGCGGTCGACGACGTAGCGCCCGATGCGCCCGTCGATGGCGACCACGTGCGCGCCCTCGTCGCGTTTCGGGGCCGAGCCCGAGGCGACCGTCGTCGCCATCGAGTCATCACCGGAGCGAGCGCCCGCCACGCGGCGATTCTACTCAGCGGCCGGGACTCAGCGCAGCAGCGCTTCGGCCGCGGCGGTGACCTCGGCGAGGCGCGCCTCGAGCTCGCGCCGGCGCGGATCGGGCAGGCCGGGCTGCAGATCGGGGTGCAGCGCGCGCGCGAGCCGACGGTACGCGCGCTTGACGGTGTCGCGATCCGACGGCCCGGAGAGGCCGAGCGTGCGCAGCGCGGCCAGGTGGCGGCTGTCGACCGGCGCCCGGTACGGCCCGCTCTCGTTCGCCGCGGCCGCGCCGACGCCGGAGATGTCGAGGGCGCCGACCTGGCGGAGGAAGTGCAAGAAGCAGAGGAGCCGGAAGCGCGGCGTGCGCGCGAGCGGCCAGATCTGATCCAGCCGGCGCGGCTGCGCCATCGCGGCGAGGATCCGCCGGTCGGCCTCGTCGAGGTACGCGCCGTCGGGCGCCAGCTCGGCGCGGACCGACAGCCGCAGCCCGGCGAGCTCCGCGGTCAACGCGTCGGCGCGCGTCTGGTCGAGCTGCGCCTCGAGGTGTTGCCGCGCCCACACCACGAGCGGCAAGCCGCGCGCGCCCGGCGGATGCGCCTGCGCGCCACCGTCGAACGACGCGCTGGCGCCGCTCATGGCCGCGATCCGCGCCAGCCTCGCCACCGCCGCGCGACCGTGGACGTCGGTCTCGGGGGTCACGAGCGCGCCCCGGCGCAGCACCAGCACCTCGGGTCGCTGCCAGGCCGCGTGGACGGTCAGCACCCCCGTCGCGCCGCTCCGCCCGAGCCGGTACGCCATCCTCACGAGATCACCAGCGCCGAGCGACTGGCGGTATCCAGGATTCCCCAGGGTCACCCCACGATGTAGGGGCGGGTCGGGGAGGAGGGCAAATTTTCGGGGGAGCCAGAGCCCTGTCCGGGCCTCGGGCCTCGGGCCTCGGGCGTCAGGAAGAAGGGCGTCAGGCCTCGGGAAGAGGTGCTCAGGCGCTGCGGGCGTTTCTGGGCTGAGGCCCGAGGCCCGAGGCCCGAGGCCGATCTGCGAGCGCCCACGGGCGCTCGCAGATCACATGAAGCCGGCCTTGCGGCGCTCGTTGATGTACTCGGTCACCGTGTCCTTCACGTCCTCGCGGAACTCCACGATGCCCGCCGCGATCTCGCGCAGCGCCGTGACGGCCGGCTTGTTGTCGCAGTCGACGAGCGGCGTGGCGCCCCGGGCGAGCTGACGGGCCCGCTCGGCGGCCAGCACGACCAGCGCGAAGCGGTTGGGGACCTTCTCGAGGCAGTCTTCGACGGTAACGCGCGCCATGGGGGGCGCAGATACTACCCCGCTCCCCTCTCCTGTCAACTGCAAGTGACGGCCGACCTTGCTCCGGGCCGCGCCACCGACTACGCTGGTATTTCGCCGGGTTCGGTCGCACATGCGACCCCGGCCACCCCATGTCGAGGCCCCCCACCAACCCCGCCGTGTCGCCGCGTGGCCCGATCCGGGTCGAGCTGGACTGGGACGCGCTCGAGGTCGCCGTCGAGCGCAACGCCAACGACACCGAGAGTTTCCTCGAGCTCACCACCGGCAAGGTCGTCACGGTCTCCGCCGGTGAGGTCGAGGCCGCGGTGCGCCGCCAGCAGATCATGACCAACCTGCGTGACTACCTCCGCGTCGAGCCCGCGTCGTCGCGCGAGCAGTATCGCTGGATGGAGAAGTTCGTGGGCTCGGTGAGCGACGAGACCCTGCGCGAGCGGCTCATCATGTCGATCGACGGCAAGGGCGCGTTCCGTCGCTTCAAGGACGTGCTCCTCGGCTATCCGGCCGAGCGCGAGCGCTGGTTCACCTACCGCGCCGATCTGCTGCACTGGCACATCCACAACTGGCTCCTCGCGAACGACATCGAGTCGACCGTGCCGGCGCCGTGGGGCGACGTCTCGCCGCCGCCCGAGCTGCCGGTGGTTCCCGGCAAGCCGGTGGTACACGGCGCGGAGGCGCCCGGCGAGGCGCTCCGCCGTCAGGCGCGCGAGCTCATCGACGGCATCCCGGCGATCGATCTGCCGAGCGCGCTCGCGTTCCTCGAGTTCCTCAAGCAGCGCGGCGCCGATGCGATGGGGCGCCACCGCGCTGGCGACGACGACGCCTCGACGGCCGACACGAGCGATCCGCGGCGCGCCGCCAGCTGAGCGGCGCGCGCGTTCCTCAGCGATTCAGCCACCAGATCGCGGCGTTCAGGTACGTCGCGAACCCGACCCACGCGAGGTACGGCGCGAACAGCCCGGCCGCGAGTCGCGACGCGCGCGCCATGACGATCATCGTGGCGACGATCGCGGCGAGGAGCGCGACGATGACGACGAGGCCGCCGCCGAACGACGGGACGCCGAAGAACACCGGCGTCCACGCCGCGTTGAGCACGAGCTGCACCGCGAACCAGCCGAGCGCGCGGGAACGGGCGCGCGAGGGCGCGGCGCTCCACACCAGCCACCCGGCGACGCCCATCGCGGTGTAGAGCGCGAGCCACACCGGCCCGAACACCCATCCCGGCGGCGCGAGCGCCGGACGCTCGATCGTCGCGTACAGCGTCGTGTCGGTCGCGACGGCACCGAGTGCGCCGGCGAGCTGACACACCACGATGAATCCGATCAGCCTGAGAAACGCCACCGGCGACGACGCCAGACGACGCGAATGCGATGCGTGAGTCGTGGCTTCCATGCACCGCTCCGATGCACGTCGCGGGCCGGGGGTTACGGGCTCAGCGGCGACGCTCGGGCGGCGTCCAGATCCAGCCGTCCTCGGCGAACGGCCCCGCCTCGCCGCCGGGCATCTGCCAGCCGTCGCGCGCCCACAGGTACGCGGTGTACGCGTCGATGACGGCGTCGAAGCAGTGATCGTTGCGCAGGACGTCCTCGCGCGCGAGGCGGCTCGACGGCGCGAACTCGAGATCGTCGAGCGCCTCGATGATCCCCGCGCGCGTCTCCCACGGATCCGCGTCGCGCTTGTAGCCGCGTGCGCGCCGCCGATCGAAGAGCGAGGCGATCGTCGCCGACGGCGACACCTCGATGAGGTTCTGGTTGAGCTCGAAGCCCGCGCGCAGGAGCCGGCGGCGAAGGTGCACCGCGCGGTGCGCGACGAGCCCGACCGCGCCCCCGACCGACGACGGAGGCAGGAGGCCGCGCTCGTAGCACACGACCAGCTCGGTGCAGCGGTGGGCGTACGGCTGGATACGGAGCCGCGAGCGCGCCGGCGTGCGCGTCACCGACGCGCCTCCGACGACGTCGGCGGCGACCGCCGCGTCCTCGGTGAGCGCGCGGCCCTCGTTGCGCAGCCAGACCACCGTGGGATCGACACACGCCTCGACGCCGGGGCAGACGGCGAGCGTGCAGCGTCCGCAGGCCGGGCTGGTGAGCGGCGCGTCGATCGCGACGACGACGTCCTCACCCAGGCCCTCCACGAACCCGAGCAGGGTGTCGTCGACCCATGGCTCGCCGCGGTGCCGGGTCTCGACCGCGTGCACCCACGCGCGGCCGTCCTGGCCGCGGCGGACCTGGGCAACCGCCGTGGTCTTGCCACGGGCTCCTCCCAGATCGACCCCCACGAAGGTCGTGAAACGACGGGTCACTACATCTTTTTTAGCACGGAGCCCCCCAGGCGACGGTGGCGCACCCGGGGATCGCGCACTTGACGCGTCCCTCCGGGTGACAAAGTCCGTTCGGCGGGTGTAAGCAACGTCGCCCCGCACCGTTCTTCGCGGGTGTCCCCGTCATGGCGGTCGACCGCATCGCTACGTTTCGAAGCTTCATCGCGAAGAAGCCGGATGATCCGTTTCCCCGGTACGGCCTCGCCATGGAGCTGCGCACGCGCGGGGATCTCGACGGCTCGGCCGCCGCGTTCGACGAGCTCATCGCGACGTTTCCAGACTACGTCCCGAGCTACCTCATGTCGGGCGGCGTCCTCTCCGAGCTCGGCCGGCGCGACGACGCGATCGCGCGCTACCGCCGCGGCATCGAGGTCGCGACCCGGAAGGGTGACCTCCACGCCAAGGGCGAGCTCGAATCGGCGCTCGCCGCGGCGGAGGATCTCGCCCCGTAGCGTCACCTGGTTTCCCGGCGGCCGTCCGGCTGTCGGCGCGCGGCCAACCGCGCACATCTAGCGAAGGAGACACGTATGAAGAAGCTTGCGATCCTGGTCGTTGCGTGCGCGCTGGCCGTCGGCGCTGCCGCGTGTGGCAAGAAGAAGGACACCTCGACGCCCGCCACCGGTGGTGACACCGCTGGTGACATGGGCTCGACCGGCGGTGGCGGCGACGCCTACGGCGGCGACGCCTACGGGGCGCCGGCCGATCCGTGCGGCGGCAACCCGTGCGGCGGCGAGTGATCGAACGCTGAGCTGAGCTCGGCGTGCCCGTGCCCTTGACCGGGTGCGGGCACGTCGACTTTGCCGGGGTGGAGAAACGGTAGACTCGGGGGTCTCAAAAGCCCCTTCCCTCACGGGAGTGTCGGTTCGAGTCCGACCCCCGGCACTACGTCCGGCTCGCGCGTTCGATCGCGTCGACCGCCGCGCGCAGCGCCTCGCGCCGGACCGGCTTGTCGAGGTGGTGGTGCGCGCTCAGGAACGCGCGCTCGTCCTCGTTCACGTGGCCGCTGGAGAGAAAGACGATCCGGTCGGCGAGGCGTGGGCGGCTGATGCGGAGGCGATCGTAGATCTCGCGGCCATGCAGGCCGCGTAGCTGGAGCTCGCACAGCACGATGTCGAGCTCGGCGGTGGACATGAGCTCGACGGCCCTGAGCGCGCTCGTCGACACGGTGACGTCATGGTCGGCGCCGATCGCGGCCCGCACGGTCTCGGCCGTCTCGGGGTCGTCGGTGACGACGAGGACCCGCGGACGCCCGGTGCCCGGCTGCGCCTGGCCGCCGGTGGCGGCAGGCAAGAGCACGCGGAACGTGGTGCCCTCGCCGAGCGCGCTCTCGACCTGGATCTCGCCGCCGAGGGAGCGAACGATGCCATGGCTGATCGACAGGCCGAGCCCGGTGCCGTCGCCCACCGCCTTGGTGGTGAAGAACGGCTCGAAGACGTGGGGCAGGTGGTGCGGCGCGATGCCCGCGCCGGTATCGCTCACCTCGACGACCGCGCGGCCCTCGCCGTCGGTCGCCGTCATGACCCGGATGTGATGGGCGTCGGCCTTGCCCTCGGGGAGCGCCTGCGCCGCGTTGGTGAGCAGGTTGAGGAACACCTGGGCCAGGCGTCCCTCGTCGGCGAAGACGTAGGGCACGCCACGATCGATGACGGTCAGCTGCGCGCGGTGGCGGAGATCGTGATCGATGAGCGCGATCGCGGCCTGGAGCGGCGCGCGCACGTCCATCGCGTCCTGCGGGCGATCGTCGACCCGCGAGAACGTGCGGATGCCGCGGGTGATGTCGCGGATGCGCTCGGCGCCCTCGAGCGCGCTGGCGAGGAGCCCGGCGACGCGCTCGACGCGAGCGGGCTCGCCGCCGGCGGCGAGCGAGGGCACGAGCCGGATCGCCTGGTTGAGGTGCAGGAGCACGTACGTGAGCGGGTTGTTGATCTCGTGGACGACGCCGGCGGCGAGCGTGCCGAGCGCCGCCATGCGTTCGGCCTCCGCCAGCCGGGCCGGTTCGGCGCGGCGCCGGCGGATGGCGATGACGTGCTCGACCGCCTTGGCCAGGGTCGCCGCGCTGCACGGTTTGGTCAGGAACAGATCGGCATCGACGGCGGCCGCGGCCGCGCTGCGCGAGGCGGACAGCGCGACGACCGGGACGTCGGCGAGCTCCGGATCGCGCCGCTGCTCGAGGCGGAACTGCCAGCCGTCCATCACCGGCATCATGAGGTCGAGCACGACGACGTCGGGGCGCACCTCGCGCATGCGGTCCAGGGCTTCTCGTCCGTCCTCGACGGTGGTCACGTCGAGCCCGTGCGTGGCCAGCGCCTCGCCCATGGCCTCGCGGAGCTCCGCGTCGTCCTCCACGAGGAGGACGCGTCGAGTATCGGCAGCGTTCGCCTGGACCATGCGGGCGTGTCGACCTTCGCGAGCGAGTTGCTCCATCAGGCAATCTAGCGTCTGCACGCGCGATCGCACGCGCCGCCCGCGCTGGTGAGTCGAGCCACGCGTGTCGATCTCGTCGACGCGTGCGCGGCTGTGCTCACGCGACCACCGAGGCAGGAGCGCACACCGCGGCGTGTGCTCGGCGAGCTCCTTGCGTGTCGCGGAACGAGCGTTTGCCCGGCTGAACCTCGCTTCGCGCTGGCGCGCCACGTGCACCCGATTCACGTGGGAGGATCCGTGCCTGATCGAGCCAACCCACTGTCCGACGTCGTGGCCATCGCCGACGTCATCGCCGCGGCGCCCGGCCTCATGTGCCTGCTCGATGACCTCGGGCGCTGCGTGGCCGCGAGCGGCGAGCTCGCGGCGCTCCTGGGTGAGACCAGCGTGTCTCTCGACGCGGTGGGCGGGCCGCTCCCGGTGCGGGTCCATGACCCCGACGGGATGGTGCGGTGGCTGGAGGTGAGCTCGGTGGCGGTGGCGGGCGGCGCGCGGCTGTGCACGTTTCGCGACGTCACCGTCGAGCGTCGTGTCCGGGAAGCGGACGCGCGTGCGCGGCGCGTGCTGGCGCACGCGCCGCTGCTCGTGTTCGCCCTCGACCAGGAGGGACGGTTCACCTCGCTCGAAGGCGCGGATCCGGAAGGCCTCGCGCGGGCGCTGTCCCGGATGGGCGCCGACGTCGTCGGGCGCAGCGTGTTCGAGGTGTGGGCGGAGGTCGAGGACCTGGTCGCCGCGTGCCGCCGCGCGCTCGCCGGCGGAGATCATGCGCTGAGCTTCGTCTGGCACGGGCACCACGTCGACGCGAGCTTCGAGGCGATCCGCGACGATCACGGGCGCGTGATCGGGCTGGTGGGTGTGTTGCTCGACGTGAGTGGTCAGAAGCAGCTCGATCTCGCGATCCAGCGCTGGGAAGCGCGGCTGGTCGAGTCCGAGCGCCTCGCCGTGCTCGGTTCGCTGGCCGGCGGCATCGCGCACCAGATCAACGACGCGCTCACCTCGACCCGGTTGAGCCTCGGTCGGCTGATCAGCTTCGAGCTGGCGCAGACCCCACTCACGCCGGTCCGCCAGCACCGGATCGAGCTGCTCCAGGACGCGCGCGAAGGCGTCGCCCGGGTCGAGCACATCACCCGCGAGCTCCGGAGGTTCTCCCAGTCCGAGTCCGATCCGAGCGCGACCGGGCCGGTCGATCTGCGCGCGATCGTCGACTCCGCGTTGAACCTCGCCGCGCACGAGCTGCGCCACCGCGCGCGCCTCGAGTGCGACCTGCGCGGGCTGCCGCCGGTCCTCGGCGGTGATCAGGCGCTGCGCCAGGTCTTCCTCAACCTGCTCATCAACTCGATCCAGGCCATGCCCGAGGGTGCCGCCGACCACAACACGATCCGCGTCTCGAGCTGGACCGACGAGCTCGGCAACGCCGTCGTCGAGATCGCCGACACCGGCAAGGGGATCTCGCCGCAGGACCTCGGACGGATCTTCGAGCCGTTCTTCACCACCAAGCGCTCGGGCGAGGGGCTCGGCCTGGGCCTCTCGGTCTGCCGCGAGATCGTCAACGGGCTCGGCGGCCGCATCTCCGCGGAGAGTGCGCCGGGGCGAGGGACGCTCGTGCGTGTCGTCCTGCCGCCCGCGCCGCCGGCCGAGACCTGCGCGGCCAGGCCGCGCGCCCAGACGGCGAGCGAGCGGCGGCGCATCCTCATCGTCGACGACGATCGACCGGTCGCGGCCGCGGTCGCGCTCGAGCTGGAGGATCACGACGTGGTCGTCGCCGGCAGCGGGCGCGAGGCGTTCGAGATCCTGCGGCGCGATCCGGCGTTCGACGTCATCCTCTGCGACGTCATGATGCCGGAGATCTCCGGGGTCGATCTCTACAACTGGCTCCGGCCGATCGAGCCGCAGATGCTCGAGCGCTTCGTCTTCATGACCGGCGGCGCGTTCACCGCGCGCGCCGAGCAGTTCCTGCGCGACATCCCGAACCTGCGGCTCGACAAGCCGTTTCATCCCGACGATCTGCGCCGTGTCATCGCCAGCGTGCCACCCGCGATCCGCTCCGATCCGGCGATCTCGATCCGGACCCGGGCGTCCCTCGACGGTACCGGCGACGATCGAGCGACACACTGACCCGCCGGCGCCCGGCCACCGGTGAGGAAGATCACGAGCCGGGGGTGGGCCGGGAGCGGGTTTTTGGTTGCGTCCCCCGCGGCCGCGGCGAGAAACTCGACCGGATGAGAGTCGTCCGTCCGCTCGTCGCCTCGTGGCTCGCGGTCGCCGCCTGTGCGAGCGGCACCGAGAGCGGGGGCGATTCCGTGGACGCGAGCGCGGGCGTCGACGCCGCGATCGAGACCGACGCGGCGGCCACGGATGCGGCGGCCACGGACGCGGCGGCCACGGACGCGACGGAGACCGACGCGGCGGCCACGGACGCGGCGGTCACGGACGCGGCGGCCACGGACGCGGCCGCGACGGACGCGGCGGCGACGGACGCGACGGTGACCGACGCGATGGTGACCGACGCGATGGTGACCGACGCGATGGTCATCGACGCCGGGTGCACCACCATGGTCCTCCAGCGCCTCACCAACCCGGCGTTCGACCTGACCCCGATGGGCACCGGCTGGGTCCAGACGCCGTTCAACGCCGCGTACCCGATCATCACCGACCAGGACGGCCTGGCGGAGCACACGGCGCCGTACAAGGCGTGGCTCGGCGGCTGGGACGAGCCCGCGACCGACGCCATGTACCAGGATATCGCGATCCCGGCCGGGACCACCCAGCTGACCTTGCGCGGTCAATACGCGGTCTCCACCTCCGAGACCGGCACGTCGGTGTACGACACCTGCAACGTCGAGCTGCGGAACACCAGCGGCGGGCTGCTCCAGAGCGTGATGGCGCTGTCGAACCGGACCACGACCACGGGCTGGACGGCGTTCCAGCTGACGTTCTCCAGCCCGCATGCCGGCCAGACGGTGCGCCTCCACTTCCGGAGTAGCAGCGACATCTCGCTTGCGACCGCCTTCTTCTTCGACTCGCTGGCGCTCGACGCTACTGTTTGCCAGTGAGGATCTGGATCGCACTGGGTCTCTGCGCCATGGCGGCGTGCTCGCGCGCCGAGAACGAATCGGCCGGCCGGCGCACGCCGGTCGCGCCGCCGCCGGTCGAGGTCGACGTCCCGAAGGACCTGCGGATCGAGCTCACGGTCGACGGCGTCGCGCGGCCGCCGATCGACGCGAAGACGCTCTCGGCCCGCGCGCCGGACTTCCGGGACGAGGAGCGCCGCGCCTGGAAGCTGTCGACGCTCGTCCCCGAGCTCGATCGCGTCGGTGCGTCGGTCGAGGCGCGCGGCAAGCAGGGGGTGAGCGTCCGCCTCGAGCGCCAGGCGGCGCCGGGCGCGCTCGAGCCGGTCCTGTTCCTCACGCGGCGCGGGGAGCTGGTCGCGACGATGGTCGATCCGGCGCACCCGTTCCCCGATTACCACGGGCAGGGCGGGCGCCTGCGGCGGCCGGGTGACACGATGCCGCACGTGTCGCCGGTGCTGGCGCTCCTCGTGCGCTCGCAGCCGTGAAGGGCAGAGGCCTCGGGCGTCGGGCCTCGGGCCTCGGGAAGAAGGCCTCGGGCGTCAGTTCCGGCGGCGGCGGCGGACGAGGAGAAAGCCGACGAGCAGGCCCGCGAAGATGGGAAGCGTGGGATCGGGGCGGCCGTCCGTCGAGCAGCCGAGGCAGCCGCCCGGATCGGGCCAGCACAGGCCGCCGCCGGCGCCGTTGGAGAGGCACGCGAAGTCGTTCGGGCACGCGTTGGCGTTGAGGTCGCAGCTCTCGACGCAGCGGTTCTCGCCGTCCTTGGTCGCGCACAGGCCCGAGACGCAGTCGGTGGCAGCGTTGCACTCGGTGCCGAGGCCGCCGGGCTGGCTCTCGCCGGCGACGCAGCGGCCGTCGACGCAGACCAGGCCCGCGCCCTGGGCCGCGCAGGCAGCGTCGTTGCCGCACGGCTCGCCGACCTGGACGTTGACCGAGGCGGTGCCCGCGGTGCCGCCGCTGTCGATCGCGCGGATCGTGACCACGTGCGGACCGGGCGCGATGGTCATCGGCGCGTTGAACGCGTAGGGGCCGGTCAGGACCGTCGACACGGGGGTGTCGTCGATGAGCAGCTCGACGCTCTCGACCCCGCTCTCGTCGGTGACCATCGCGCGCACGACGAACCCCGCCGAGACGTTGGCGTTGTTCATCGGCGTCTCGATCGTGATCATCGGCGGCGTCGGGGTCGACGGGCCGAAGATGTCCATCAGCTTCTGGTAGGAGTTCTGCATGTTGCCAGGCTCCTGGCACTGGCACTCCTGCGCCGGCTGGCAGCAGCCCTGGGTGCCGATGCACGACGACGTGTTCTGGAACCGCTTCATCGGCGGGTTCGGGATGTACGTCATCGGATCGCTCGCGTTCATCGAGTGCGAGAGGCCGAACGCGTGCGCGGTCTCCTGCGCGATGATCCAGCAGGCCTGGTTGACGTTGTTGGGGCTGGCGTTGAGGAAGCTGAACGTGATGGCGTTGTTGATGATGCCGCACGAGAACGGCGCCACGCCGCCGGTCGCCGAGGAGAAGCCGATCTGGGTGGGGAGGCCGGCCGCCATCGCCTCGAAGTGCGGCACGTTGCCGGGGTCGGTCGCCGTGATCGTGACGTTGAACGGCGCGTAGGTCTCGCGCACGCACTGGACGATCGCGTCCCACGTCGCGTCGCTGCCGGTGTACGCGGCGAGGTTGCCGCTCGCGATCGACGACGTGTTGGTGCGCGAGTTGTTGGAGCCGCGCGTGATGCGGCAGCCCGGCGCGCCCGTCGACGTCGTCTCGCCCTTGCAGTTGTTCAGGTAGATGATGCGCGACCCGAGGTTGCCGTGCGGGACGGCCGGCTCGCCGGTGTGGATGTAGCCGGTGATGAGGCCGCCCGGCCCGTTCGGGCTCCCGACGATGTCGGCGCTCGTGTACTGCTGCGCGGCAGCGGTTCCGGCGAGGCACGTGACGGCCAGGGCGACGACGACGGCGAACTTCCGCATGGCCCGGATCATGTCGGCCGGTGCCTCGGGCTTGAAGGCCCGAGGGATGGCAGCGGATCACCGTCGTTGCGGGATCCGCGCCTCAGCGTGGCGAATTGCCCCGGATTTCGGCCAGCCAGGCCGCGGGGGCGCCGGTCTCGTCGAGGACCAGCGGCGTACCGCCGACGGGCAGGGGGCCGCCGAGGCCCAGGGTGAGGGGCGCCCCGCGGTGCTCGGCCCAGGCGCGCGCGACGAGCCCGAAGGTCAGGCGTGCGTTCAGCTCGCACATGGGGTGCAGCGCCCGGCGACCGGCGTGCTCGTGGACGAAGGCGTCGACCACGAACGGTCCGGCGTAGCCGGCGCTCGCGAGCGCGCGGCCCGCGGCACGCGCCGTCTCGGCGAGGTGCGCGCTCTCGCCTGGCTCGAGGGCGGCGCCGTCGTCGAGGACGATGCCGCGGATGACGCCGCCGTCGTCGACGAGGGCGCGGTGCGGCGGCACGAGCGTCACCTCGCCGGCGTCATCGACCCGGCCGCCCTGGCCGACGTCGAGCGTGCGCGCCATCCACGGCTCGAACACGAGCGCGCCGTGCGCCGCGAGCAGCCGGGCGAGGCGCGTGCGCGTCGCGTCGTCGAGCGTGTCGCCGATCCGCCGGACCCGGTCGCGCCCGGCCGCGGTCCACGCCGCCTTGGCCACCCACGCGCCGGTGGGGCTGGCGCTCGCCCCGCCCGCCGCCAGGTGCGCCGCCACCTCGTCCACGCTCGAGACCACGCGCGCGCCGGGGAGGGCGACGCCGAGCTCGGCGGCGAGCGCGGCGGCGAAGCGACGATCGTTGACACGACGGGCGACCGCCGCGCGCTCCGACGGCGCCACGCGCGCGTCGTCGCCCCAGCGCACGCGCGCCTCCCTCAGCTCGCCCCACACCAGGCGCGGATGCGGCCCCTGGTCACCCGGCGGCCGCCACGTTTCGTGGACGGGCGCGGGCACCCACAGCTCGTCATCTTCCTCGGCGTACACCCGCAGCGTCGTCGCGAACAGCGCCACCCGCGCTGCCACCCGAGCCCCGAGGCCGTCTTCCCGAGGCCCGAGGCCCGTCCTTCGACTCGCCGTCGCTGGCGCTCGGGCTCGCTCAGGATCAACCGGTCTGCGCCATTCCACCTCGCAGTCGAGGTTCGCGGCGACGAGCCCGCTCATCGGCCGCCGCCGCCGGGGCGACGCGGGGCGATGTCGCGCAGGCGCGCGATGAAGTCGTCGTCGAGGCCGGCCTTCCGGCGCGCCGGCTCGTCGAAGCTCGCGCCGCGCGCGCGGTGCGGCCCGAGCGGGTGCGTCGCGACGCGGGTGTACGCATCCCACGCCGCCTCGCCGGGCGCGAGCCGCCCGAGCCAGGTCCAGGCGAACCGCACGTGATCGACCTCGTCGGCGTGGACCATCTCGAGCACGTCGGCGGTCTCGCCGTCCCCCGCGGCGCGCGCCGCGTCCGCGTACTCGCGCGTGAAGTCGAGGTTGGCGTTCTCGAAGGTGAGGCCCATCGTGCAGACGAAGCCGAGCGGCGTCGCCAGGCGGTCGAGCTTGTTCCAGAAGTGTCCGGTGACCGGACAGTCGCCGAGCTCGCAGCCGAGCGCCCGGGCGCGGGCGGCGTAGGCGAGGCAGTGGCGCTGCTCGTCGGCGCAGATCGCCAGGAGGCCGGCGCGGAAGCCGGCGGGCTGGTCGGCGAACGCGAGCAGCGCCCACGCGAACAGCTCCGCGGCCTGCAGCTCGTGGTTGGCGAGCGCGTGCAGGATGCGCGCGCGCTGCGCCGGGTCGCGCATGCCGGCGATGGGCGGCACCGAGACCTCGCGGCCAGGTGCCATCACCAGGTTGGCGGGACGTCCGGGCGCGTCGTGGCGCTCGGGCGCCGCGG
Organism: Myxococcales bacterium UBA2376; assembly: GCA_002344285.1. Lineage (GTDB taxonomy): Bacteria > Myxococcota_A > Polyangia > Haliangiales > Haliangiaceae > UBA2376. The sequence continues at coordinate 27,160 of DDTA01000212.1, read as the reverse complement.
GCTCGTCGACGGTGAGCCCAGCGGGCGGAGGCGCCAGCTTGGTCGCGAGGTCCGCCGAGAGGAGCACCCGTCGCGCGAACGCCCGCACCGACGGATCGGTCGCGGGCGCGGGGACGGGCTCGGGCACGGAGCGAGGCTAGCGCTCAGGCCGCGCGCCGGCGACGGCGCACGAGCACGAAGGCGAGCAGGAGGCCGGCGCCGATCGGCATCGTCGGGCTCGGGCGGCCATCGGTCGAGCAGCCGAGGCAGCCACCGCCGCCGGGCCAGCACAGGCCGCCGCCGGCGCCGTTCGAGAGGCAGCTGAAGCCGTCGGGGCAGGCGTCGGCCGCGAGGTCGCAGCTCTCGACGCAGCGGTTCTCGCCGTCCTTGGTCGCGCACAGGCCGGAGATGCACTCGTCGGGCGAGTTGCACGTCGATCCCAGGCCACCCGGCGTGTTCTGGCCGGGGACGCAGCGACCGTCGACACAGACCAGATCCTCGCCCTGGCCGCTGCAGTCGCTGTTGCTGTTGCACGGGTCGCCGACGATCACGCTGATCGTCTGCGTGCCCTCGGAGCCGAGCGTGTCGTAGGCGCGGATGGTGACCATGTGCGTGCCCTCGGCCAGCGTCATCGGCGCGTTGAACGCGTAGGGCGCGGTCGAGAGCGTGGCGATGGCGGTGTTGTCGATGAGCAGCTGGACGCTCTCGACGCCCTGGTCGTCGGTGACGTTGGCGCGCACGACGAAGCCGGGCGTGACCTGCGAGTTCGCCGTCGGCGTCTCGATCACGATGGTCGGCGGCGTCGGGTTCGACGGGCCGAAGATGTCGAGGAGGCGCTGATACGAGTTCTGCATCGTCGGGCCGCACTGGCACTCCTGCGCCGGCTGGCAGCAGCCCTGGGTGCCGATGCACGCCGACTGGTTCTGGAAGCGCTTGCTCGGCGGGTTCGGGATGTACGTCATCGGGTCGGCGGCGAGCATCTCGTGCGAGAGGCCGAAGGCGTGCGCCGCCTCCTGCGCGATCGTCCAGCACGCGTCGTTGACGTCGTTCGGGTTCAGGTTGAGGAAGCTGAAGGTGATCGCGTTGTTGATGATCCCGCAGGTGAACGGCGCGACGCCGGCGACGCCGTTGGAGAAGCCGACCTGCGTCGGGGTGCCGGCGGCCATCGCCTCGAAGTGCGGCACGTTGCCCGGGTTGGTGTCGGTGACGGTGATGCCGAACGGCGCGAACGTCTGCCGCACGCACGTCATGATCGAGTTCCACGTGTTCGTGGAGCCCGAGTACGCCGACAGGTTGCCGCTCGCGATGGTCGAGGTGTTGGTGATCGAGTTGTTGCTGCCGCCGCGCGTGATGCGGCAGCCGGCGCCCCCGGTCGACGTCGTCTCGGCCTTGCAGTTGTTCACGAACAGGATGCGCGACGGCGGCGGTCCACCCGGGATGACCTCGTGGCCGGTCTCGCCGGTGTGGATATAGCCACGCAGCGTGCCGTCGTCGGTCGCCTTGCCGATGATCTGCGACGAGTCCATCAGGATCGGGGTCTCGTCGGGGGCGCGGTGGCCGCCGATCTGAGCGGCGGCGGTGCCCGTCCCCAGGGCAACGAAGGCGAACGCAAAGGCGAAGGCGGCGTGCTGCTTCATGACATCTCTCTCGCGAAGGGGGCTCCTTGATACCGGGATTGGCCGGACCCGATATACCCCCGCGTACTCTCAGTCGATTACCCCGGTTGCTCCTTGGACATATCAGCCTCCGGGGCCGGCCGATCCCCATCCGTAGTTGTTGGATCTCTGACCACCATCGCACGGAGGCCGTTGTGATTCCGATGATCTAACTCACGCCTCCCGGTGGTCCCCGGGTTGCACACACGCGCCTCCGTGCGCCGCTGGATCCTCGGAGTGATGATTGCGGTCGCAGCCATTGGTTGCACCTATCGGCGCACGGTGCGCGAACCGGCGCTCGCGACGTTGCGCGAGGCCGGCAAGGACGACGGCGTCGTCCTGCCCACGACGTCGGCGTGGCGGATCCGGCTCGCACCTTCGAGCCAGGTCCGCTTCCGCGACCGCGCCGGTCGCTGGACCGACTGGCTCGACGCGGACGCGCTCTACGTCGACGCGCACGCCGTGTTCACCGACGGCGAGCTGCGCGGCGCGCCGGCGCGGGTCGGCTGGCGCTGGGCGGACGTCGACACCGCGGAGGTCCAGAGCGTCTCCGGGCTCCGCACCCTCTGGGGCTTCGTCGGCACGCTCGCGGTGTCGGCGTCGCTCGTGCCGCTCGCCGGCACGCCGGTCATGACCCCGGCGGCGCTGGCACCCGCGCTCGCCGGCCCCGCGCTCTCGACCGCGCGCTGGGGAGGCGCCCAGCTCGTGCGCGCGGTCGCGCCGCGACGCGAGGGTGCGCCGGGTACGTGGCGACCGGCGCTCGCCGGAGACGTCGCGCGGGACGCGAGGCCGCTGTTCGCCGGCGGCGCGCAGCGGCGCGCGGTGGCGCGGCTCGTGATCGCCGCCGACGTCGCGGCGACGCTCGGCGGCGGCGGGCGGGACCCGCTCGGCGTCGATCGCCTGATCGACGGCGTCACCGTGGCGGCGCGGTTCGGCGAGCTGGTCGAGGTCGGCGGCAGCGTCCGCCACGTCGCCGGCCGCGGGCTCGAGCGCGAGGGCGTGTGGAGCTCGGCGCCGGCGGGTGCGTTCTACCTGGGCGGGCACTTCGCGGTCGACGCCCACCACCGCGTCGCGATCCCGCTCGGCGTCGAGCTCGGCGGCTCGAGCGCCGGCGGCTTCGTGCGCGCGCGCGCCGGGGTCCGCGTGCGCGTGAAGGACGAGTGGTTCGTCGGCGTCTATCCGTTCTCGCCGACGTTCACGGGCACCGACACCACGCCCGACGTCCTGCCTCGCTGGTCGTTCCCGACGGCGCTCGAGGTCGGCGCGAGCTTCTGAGTCGGGCGCGGGTCAGAAGAGCCCGGCGGCGACGAGGAACGCGACGTAGCCGGCGATGAGGATCACGCCCTCGAGGCGCGTGACCTTGCGGCTGCCGCGCATGAACACGACGGCGAGGATCGTCAGCGCGCCCAGGCCGATCGCGTCGACCGGGTGCATGCGCTCGCCGACGCGGACGGGGTTGAGGTAGGCGACCATCCCGAGCACGAGGAAGACGTTCAGGAGGTTCGAGCCGATCACCGTGCCGGCCGCGAGCCGCTGCTCGCCCTTCCACGCCCCGAGCACCGAGGTGAGCAGCTCGGGCAAGGACGTGCCCAGGGCGACGATGGTCATGCCGAGCATGCGCTCCGAGATGCCCCACTCCCCGGCGAGCCGGCGGGCGCCGCCGACGAACTGCTCGCTGCCGGCGACGATGAGGAAGACGCCCACCGCCGACAGGACGAGGGCGACGATGCGCGAGCCCTCGTTGCGGCGGTCGGCGATGGCGGCGTGCGAGCCGGTGAGCGCCGGGTGCGCGCCGGACGCCGCGAGCTCGCGCGACTCGCCCATGGCGCTCACCGTCAGCGTCACGACCGTGAACGCGACCGCGCAGCCCACCATGATGAGGCCCTCGGTGCGCGTGATCTCGCCGTCGTAGAGCGTGATGGGGATGGCGACGACCGAGAGCAGGAGGGCGGGGGCCTCGCGGCGGATGATGCGCCCCTCGACGATCTGGGGCGTGATGACCGCGGTGATGCCGAGGATGAGGCTGATGTTGGCGGCGCACGCGCCGATGACGTTGCCGAGCGCGACCGGCGTGAGGTGGCCGACCGCGGCCTCGGTCGAGACCGCCAGCTCGGGCGCCGAGGTGCCATAGGCCATGACCGTGAGGCCGATGACCAGCGGGCTGATGCCGAGCGTGCGCGCCAGCGTGGTCGAGCCGCGCAGGAGCGCGAGGCCACCCGCGAAGAGCAGGAGCAGGCCGATCACGAGACGCGCGATCGCGATCGGCGTGTCGAGGCCCATGGCTCGGTCGTATCACACGGTCGCGGGTTTATCGCGCGGCCGTCTGCGTCTTCGGCGGGGGCTTGCGCACGAGGTAGCGGGCGTGCTTCATCAGCTTCTCGATGAGCGGCCAGTCGTCCGAGTCGTAGTAGCCGCGGATGTGGGCGCGCTGGTCGAGGAGGACGAAGTGGCCGCTGTGGGTGATGTTGGGCGCGCCCGAGGGCGTGACGCCGCCCAGGTCGTCGAACCCCATCGCCATCCCCTGCTCGACCAGCTCGCGGATCGCGCTGATGTCGCCGCGGACGAAGCGCCAGCGCGAGGCGTCGGCGCCGAACTTCGTGGCGTACGCGTCGAGCGCCTCGACCGTGTCGTGCTTCGGGTCGACGCTCACCGAGAGCAGCTTGATCGCGTCGGGCAGATCGTTGGTCTTCTCCTGCACCGTGCGCATCTTCATCGTCGTCACCGGGCAGATCGAGTCGCACCGCGTGAAGATGAAGTTGACGATCGTGACGTGGCCCTCGAGGTGGGCGCGCGTCAGCTCGGCGCCCGTGTGATCGGTGAGCGCGAACGGCGGGATGACGCCGCGATCGTCGAGCTTCGGCTGTTCGGGTGGGAACAGGACCGTGGGCAAGAACACCGTCGGTACGATGATGGCGATGATCACGCCGACGAGCGCGAGGAACAGCGTGGGCCCGCGGATGCGGCTCATGGACGGGAGGAGGTACCATCCGGGCCATGAAGCGCAACCTCTCGCTCCCGATCTTCGCGATCCTGGCGGCGGTGGCGGTGGCGGCGATCGTCCTGCCGGCCCGCCCGGCGCGGGCGGAGGTGGGCATCGGCCTGTTCGTGGGCCAGCCGACCGGGCTCGACGTGAAGCTCGATCTGCAGCGCAGGACGGCGCTCGACATCGTCGTCGGCTGGAAGGACTTCGACGACGACGGCCGCGACGGCTACGCCCACGTCACGTTCCTGGTCAACCTGGGCAACGCGCGGGGCCGCTCCGTGGTCGTGCCCTTCCGGGTGGGCATCGGCGGCGCGGTCTGGGATCGCGGCGGCGACTTCGGTGACGACGTCAACCTCGCGGTGCGCGCCCCGTTCGAGGTCGGGCTGCGCTTCCGGCGCACGCCGCTCGAGATCTACGGCGAGCTCGCGCTGGTCCTGGTGCTGCTCGACGAGCACGGCAACGAGGACAACGTCGACGCCGACGGCGGCGTCGGGCTGCGCGTCTACTTCTGACCGGCGTCGATCACTCCCCCGTCGACCTGAAGGTGAACGGATAGCTCACCTGCACGCCGCCGCCGCCCTTGGGCTTGGGGAAGACGATGCTCTTCACGACCCCGGCGATGCACGAGGCGACCGTGGGGTCGACGCCGGTCGCGTCGACGCTGGCGACATCACCGTTCGGGGTGATGAAGAACTTGGTCGTGACGGTGCCCTGGAGCTTGGGGTTGGTCAGCAGCTCCTTCTCGTAGCAGTACTGGAGCTTGGGGACGTTGCGCTTGATGTAGCGGCGGATGATCGCCTTGTCGAGATCGCCGGCGGACAGGGGCTGGCCGATCGAGACCGACGGGCCCTTGCTGCTGCCGCTGCTGAACGAGCCGCCTGGGCCGATCGTCCCGTAGCGGCCGGTGCCGATCGTGCCCCAGCCGTTGCCGCCGCTGCCGAGGCCGCCCTCGGGCGGCGGCGTCTGGAGCCGCACCGCGCGCGCGCCGGCGGCGAGCGCCGCGTCGATCGCGCCCACCAGGTCGGCGAGCTTCTCGTGGTCGCGCACCGTGAGCGTCATGTCGCGGCGGTCGCCATCGCCGACGCGGTCCTCACCGAAACCGCCCACCTCGTTGCCGAGGAGCGCGACGCCGCCGGCGTCGAACACGAGCGGCAGCGCGGCGAGCCGGCCCTCGTGCTCGATCGCGACCACCGCGCCGCCGTGGAGCGCGCTCAGCACCTCGAGCAGCACCTTCGCGGGCGCGTCGCGATCGGCCAGCACCACGACCTGGTCGTCGACGGGCGTGCTGGTCAAGCCGAGGACGCTGTGCGAGGGCCCGAAAAGCCCTCCGGAGAGGTCGCCCGTGCCCGTGAGCGACGCGAACGCGCCACCCCGGGCGAGGTCGGGATCGCCGAGGATGCCGGCCTGCCGGGCCTGGTCGATCGCCTGCTGGCGGGCGAGCTGCGGATCGCCCCCGTGCTTCTTCATCACGTACTGACCTTCGTGGCGATCGGAGTCCCGCTTGCCCATCCGGCCCTCGTCGAGGGCCATCGCGGTGCCGGTGCCGCCGTGGTCGTCATCCTCCTCTCCCTCCTCGTCCTCCTCGGGCTCCGGCGGCGGCGGCGCCTTGGCCAGCGGAGTGTCCGTGGTGGCGTCGCCGAGCTCGAGGCCGAGCACGCGGACCTCGTGCAACTTCTTCCCCATCGCGACCGCGTCCGTGAAGTCCTGCGTCACCGCCGCCACGTACGTGGCGCCCGTCGGCGTGAAGCGCGCGGCGTGCGTCGTGCCGGCGCGGAGCGCGCCCTTGGCGTCGATGCGGACGAACGTGCGCGCGCGGCCGAGCGTGCCGGCGTGCTTCGCGCTCGCGGCGCTCACGCCGGCCATGGCGGCGGTCGGGGCGAGCGGCACGGTGAAGTCGGCGAGCGCCGTCTGGTACGCCTTCCGGTCGGCGCCGTCGGCGCCGTCGTAGGCGTCGGCGAGGTACTGTCCCGAGACGAACGCGACGAGCCAGTCGTCGCCGACCTGCTTCGCGCTGGCGGCGGTGAGGCCGATCGCCTCGGGCGTGCACGCCGTGGCCAGCGCCGCGAGCCGCTCGCCCGCCGGGGCGGCGACCGCCCTGGCGCGCGCGTCCGGCGTGCACACCGACGGGCAGCCGTAGAGCGCCGCCGCCTTGTCAACCGCGTCGGACGTCGCCGCGGTCGCGAGGCACGCGCAGCCCTTGCCGCACACCTCGGACACGCCCATGCCGAGGCGCAACACGGTGTCGGGCTCGTTCATCCCGCGGATCGCGTCGATGGTCCTGATGAGGAACGCGGCCGACGCCTTCTCGCCGCCGGGCACGCGCTGCTTGCCGCCCGAGCCCTTGCACGACGCCAGCGCGGCGCCCACGACGCACAGAACGACGACTGCGATCCCCCGCTTCATGCGCGCGAGAGTACCAGGTCCTTCGACTCGCGTTCGCTGGCGCTCGCGCTTCGCTCAGGACGAAGGGGGAGGTCAGTCGCGGCCGAGCGCGGCGCGCACCGCGCGCGGTGTCTTCGAGGCGAGGTAGATCGCACGCAGGTCCGGGTCGCGCAGGCGCGCGAGCTTGACCTCGATCTCCTTGTCGGCGCGCGCGAACGTCGCCTGCGCGGCGGCGGTCTGGCCGGCGGCGCCGAGGACACACGCGTGCCAGTAGAGGACGTGCTCGGCGCCCTCGGGGCGCGG
>DDTA01000212.1:0-19777 GCA_002344285.1 Myxococcales bacterium UBA2376 | reverse complement strand
TCGAGCGACCACTCGGGGTGGCCGCCCTCGAGGTGGGCGAGCGCGATGTACTCGAGCCCGCGGATCTCCTGGAAGCGCTCGCGGTTCTCGGTGGCGAGCTCGCGCCCGCGCTCGAGCAGCTCCAGCGCGCCGGCGGCGTCGCCCTTCGCCAGCTTGGCCTGGCCCCACGAGATCGCGGCGTCGGCCATGCTCGACGGATCGCCGGTCTGCTCGCCGAGCTTGAGCGCCTTGGCCAGGTAGCTCTCGGCGCGCTCGACGTCGCCGAGGTCGGCGTAGGCCTGGCCGATGTTGCCCAGCTTGAGCGCGATGCCCGAGCGATCACCCAGCGCCTGGTCGATCTTGAGGCTCGACTTGTAGTGGGCGAGCGCCTCCTCGTACTCGCCGAGCGACGAGAACACGATGCCCATGTTGTTGAGCGCGCGCGCCTCCTGGCGCGGCAGCTGGAGCGCGCGATAGATGACGAGCGCCTCGGCGTACGCCTCGATCGCCGCCTCGAGCCGGCCCATGTTCCAGAGCGTCGTGCCCTGGTTGTTGAGGATCGTCGCGCGGGTGAGGAGGCTGCCCGAGCTGTCGCCGCCGGCGGCGCCCGCGCCGGGCACGCACATCGCCAGCGCCTGCTCGCACAGCCGCAGCGACTCCTCGTTGTTGCCGACCAGCCGCGCGATCGCCGAGCGCAGGCGCAGCGCGTCGGCCTCGGCGAGCTTGTCGCCGGCCTCGCGCGCGTACTGCATCGCCGGCGCGACCGCGCGTGACGCCGCCGGCGCCTTGCCGACGTCGATGTAGAACTGCGCGGTGAGCGCGTGGGCGAGCGCGAGCTTCTGCGGATCGCCCAGCGCCTCGGCCTCCTTGCGCAAGGCCGCCAGCTCGCGCAGCTGCTGTGGGCGGCGGGCGAGGCGGCGCAGGATCTCCTCGCGCTGGCGGCGGGCCTGGAAGCGGCGCAGGTGATCGCCCGGCGGCAGGAGCTTGAGCGCGCGCGAGAGCTGGCGGAACGCGTCGGCGTTGCCGCCGACGTCGATGGCGTGGGCGGCGGCGCGCAGGTAGCGCTCGGCGGAGAGCACGGCGTCGCCGGCGAGCTCGAGGTGGCGCGCGACGTGGGCGTCGTCCTGGCCGGGACGGTACGACGGCGAGGTCGCGATGCGCTCGGCGACGATGCGGTGGAGCCGCGTGCGATCCTCGGCGGGGACCATCGCGTACGCGACCGTCATGATCATGTCGTTCTTGAACCGGTACTCGCCCTCCTGGGGGCCGAGCAGGCCGCGGCGGACGAGCTCGTCGAGCTCGGCCTTCACCTGCCGGCTCATCATCGCGGCGACCGCGGGCGGCGAGACGACGCGGCCGAGGACGCTCGCGGCGAGCAAGACCTGCTTCTCGGCTTCGGGCAGGCGATCGATGCGCGTGACCAGCAGATCCTCGACCGACGTCGGCACCTGCAGCGGCGCGTCGGCCTTGGTCCACGTGTAGAGCCCCGGGTGCGCGGGATCCTCGGTGAGGACGCCGCGCTCGGCGAGCGTGTCGAGCAACTCGAGGATGAAGTAGGGGTTGCCGCCGGCGCGCGCGATGATCTGCTCGGCGAGCTCGCCGATCTCGGCGCCGGGCACGAAGCGCGCGGCGATGAGGCGCCGGCGCGCGTCGAGATCGAGCTCGTCGAGCGTGATCATCTCCGCGCCGATCGACGGCCCGACATCGAGGATGCGCTTGTCGGGGCGCGTCGTGACCACGCCGAGGATGGGGCGGTTGGTCGGCACCTTGAGCAGCGCGCTGAACAGCTCGAGCGACTCCTGATCGCACCAGTGCACGTCCTCGCCGACGATCACCAGCGGGCGATCCGGATCGAGGCGCTGCTCGACGCGCAGCATGATCTGGAGCATGCGTTGCCGCCGCTCGTCGGGATCGATCGCCGCCGCGGGCGCGCCGTCGCCGCCGGCGGGCGGGCGCACGCCCAGGAGGAGGCCGACGACCTCGGCGGCGCCCTTGGCCTCGCGCTCGTCGGCGTCGCCGCCTGCATACACGAGCGGCATGGCGCGCGCGATGCGCCGCTGCACCTCGTGCGGCTCGGCGCCGTCGGCGAGCCCGAGGATCTCGCGGGCGAGGTCGGCGATGACGCCGTACGGTGTGAGCGCGGTGGCGACGCGCGTGGTGGTGCGCAGGATGTAGGCCTCGCCGGCCGGGATGCCGGCGAGGAACGCCGACACCAGCGAGCGCTTGCCGACGCCGTGGTCGCCGACCACGCCGAGGAGCCGCTTCCGGCGCGCGACGAGGACGTCGCGGTAGGCGTCGCGTAGCGCCTTGAGCTCGAGGTCGCGCCCCACGAGCACGCCGAGCTTGCGATCGCGCAGCCGCTGGGCGCGCTCCTTGGGCCCGCGCAGGCGATAGACCCGGGCGCGCTTCACGCCCGGCTCGGTGTCCTCGTCGGCCTTGAGCGCGGCGTCGCTGGTGTCGGTGGTCGCCGGCAGGTCGATCGCGGCCAGCGCCTCGAAGTTCCACTCCGCGCGCGCGCTGCGGAAGACGCGGCCGCCGACCAGGATCTCGGCGGGCTGCGCGGCGCGCGCCAGGTGCGAGGCGAACCCGGCGGTCATCGCCTCGAGCTCGAAGGTCTGCGCCGAGCCCTTGCGGATCACCGTGGCGGCGCCGCGCTGCACGCCGATCGCCAGCCGCAGCTCGGGCTCGACGTCGGAGCCGATGCCGTCGAGGGCGTCGACCAGCGCGAGCGCCAGCCGGATCGTCTTGCCGGCGTCGTCCTCGCCGGCGAGCGGCAGGCCCACGACCAGGCGGATCGCGTCGAGATCGCGGTCGGCCTTGTCCTCGAGGGCGTCGTGCTTGAACGCGATGTCGCGCGCGACGCGGCGGAACTCCTCGACGATCCTGGTGGCGCCGGCGGCGCCGAGGCGGCGCTCGAGCGCCGTCACGCCGCGGATCACGCCCTCGACCACGAAGACATACTTGCGCTCGCGGTGCTCCTGGCGCCGGCGCGCGTCGGCGCTGGACTCGGCGCCGGCGGCGAGCGGGCTCATCGGACCGAGCGCGGAGATCGCACCGGAGATCTGGGCCGAGATCTGGCCGGCGAGCGGCCCGGTCGGCGTGCCGCTCGGGCTGCGGCGGTCCTCGCTGCCGAGCGGCATCACCGGCGGCCGCGAGCGCGTCATGCGCCGCTCGGGCGGCACGACGCCGGCGAGGAACTGGGCGAGCAGCGCCGAGTCGACGAGCTCGCCGGAGCGGTGGCCCCACTCCAGCTGGAAGCGGCCGAGGTCGGTCTGGAGATCGCGCGCGGTCTGGTAGCGATCGTCGCGGTGGAAGGCGAGCGCCTTGAGGATGATGCGCTCGAGCGACTCGGGCAGGTCGGGCGCGTGCTCGCGCGGCGGCGGGATGGCGCCGGCCTTCACCTGATCGAGCGCCTCCTTTCCACGGCCGGGGAAGAGCGGGCGCGCGCAGGCGAGCTCGTAGAGCACGATGCCGGCGGAGAACACGTCGGAGCGGCAGTCGACCGGCTCGCCGCGCCCCTGCTCGGGCGACATGTACGCGAACTTGCCCTTCACCACGCCCTCTTCCTCGTGGACGTGGCGCGCGCGCGCGATGCCGAAGTCGACGATCTTCACCGCGCCGTCCCACGACACCAGCACGTTCTGCGGGGAGATGTCGCGGTGGACGATGCCGAGCGGCTCGCCGAACTCGTCGGTCTTGCGGTGCGCGTAGTCGAGGCCCTTGGCCATCTGCTGCACGACGTACGCCGAGAGCCCGTAGGGGATGCGGCGCTTCTCTCGCGCGCAATCCTGGAGCAGGCGGAGGATGTCGAGCCCCTCGATGTTCTCCATCGCCAGGAAGTACGTGTCGCCGACCGAGCCGAAGTCGAAGACCTGGACGATGTTCGGGTGATTGAGCCCGAGCGCGATCTTGGCCTCGTCGACGAACATGGCGACGAACTGGCGCGAGCGCGCGTACGCGGGATGGATCTTCTTGATGACCAGGGTCTTGGCCAGGCCCTGCGCGACGGTGGTGCGCGCGAGATAGACCTCGGCCATCCCACCGGTGCCGATCTTCCGAACGAGCGAGTATTTACCGAACTGTTCCATCACCGTCGGGCACCCGGGCCCGCGCGCCCCATCATAGCCGAAGAAGTCAGAGACGCTTGATCACGAGGTTGTCGAACCAGGTGTCGGTCTCCCAGTTGTTGAACGCGAAGTACTCGTGGCCGACGCCGGTGAGCGGCGTCGGGTCCTGGTAGCGGAGGAACGGCGTCGTCATGTCGTCGATGAACCACTCGATCGTGTCGCGCCGGCGGATGATGCGCCAGTGGTAGCGCTGGTTGGCCACGACCTTCGGTGACGAGCGTGACGCCATCTCGTCACCGTGCTCGTCCATGCGCGCGATGAGCGACTTGGAGTTCTTCCAGCCGCCGAAGACGAGCACGTAGCCGGTCGCCTTGTAGCGGTTGCCATCCGGATCGAACGAACGGCCGTCACCGAACACCTCGACCTTGATGTCGCCCTCGGGCGAGGTCGACCAGGCGTCGAGATCGATCTGGAGGTCGCCGGGAGGCAGCTTCTTGGCGAGCCACAGGGGGTGGTTGTGGGCGCCCTTGGCATTGAGCGCGCCGTCCTTCAGGCGGTAGCCGCTCCCCGTCCGGTTGTAGTCGCCGCCGAAGCTGCCCCGGTCGAAGTTGTCCACGTAGCTCGACTCGATGGGCGGCGGCTCGCGGACCTTGCAGCCCAGGGCCAGCGAGGCGGCGAGGAGGAGCGAGACGAGGGGGACGACGGGGAAGTCGGAGCCCGGGACGAGCACGTGGGCGGCGCGCCGCATGGGGCGCACTATCACCCCGAAGACGTTCATGGATCCAGCTGATCGGAACCATTGAGGATTGTCGGGAGAGATCGCGCACAATGGCGAGATCGTTGTCAGAGTCGGCGCCTAACCTGGGCACGCGTTGCGGACCGACCAGGCCAATCTCCAGCTCGATTTCGGGCCGACGTACGCGCCGCCACCCGCGCCCGAGCGGCCCGATGGCAACGACGCGGCGCCGGCGGCCCGGAAGCGGGCTCGCAAGCTGAAGGCAGTTCCCCTGGAGCCGTCGCCGGCGCCCATCGACGCGGTGGCCGAGGGCAGCGCGCCGGTGCCGGCGGCGCCCGAGCCGGCGCCGGTCGTGCCCGAGCCGGCGAGCGCGCCGCGCAACGATCACGAGGTGCTGGTGTTCGACGTCGAGACCACCGGCACCGACAAGCGCCGCGATCAGGTGATCGAGCTGTGCATGCAGTTCGGGCTCGAGGGGCCGAGCCGCACGTGGCGCTTCCGGCCGAGCTGCCCCATCTCGCCGGGTGCGCAGGCGGTGCACGGCATCTCGATCGAGGACCTCGCCGACTGCCCGACGTTCGCCGAGTGCGCCGAGGAGATCGCCGCGATCTTCACGCAGCACGAGGTCATCGTCGGCTACAACCTCTCGTTCGACATCGACATGCTGCAGGCCGAGTACGAGCGCCTGCGCGTCGCCGCCGCCGAGCGCGGCAGCCTGCCGGTCGCCCAGCTCGACGTCCGCGGCAAGGTGATCGTCGATCCGTACCGGCTGTGGCAGCAGTGCGAGCCGCGTAGCTTGCAGCACGCGCACCAGCGCTTCGTCGGCCAGACGTTCGAGGCGGCGCACTCGGCGTCGGCGGACGTGGCGGCGACCGGGCGCGTGCTCGCCGGCATGCTCAAGAACTTCGGGCTCGAGGCGCACGACTGGCGCGGCGTGGCGCAGGTGTGTGATCCCAAGCGCCCGAGCTGGGTCGGTCCGACGCGCCACCTGCAGTGGGACGGGCCGGCGATCGTGATCACGTTCGGCAAGCACGCCGGCGCGCAGGTCCACGAGCTGGCGCGCGGCGAGTTCCGCGACTACCTGCGCTGGGTCTGCGAGAAGGACTTCCCCATGCACGTGCGCGAGGTCTGCCAGCGCGCGCTCGAGCTTCCGGCCGAGGAGTTCCTCGGCTGGGTGAAAGGCGAGTTCGGCCATGGTCAAGTCGGCTGCTGATCACGCTGCCATCGAGGCCCTCGCCGCCCGTTCCGTGCGGGCGCGGGGCACGTTGCCGCCCGAGGCGGTGCCTCTGACGAAGGCGGACCTCTCGATCACATGTCCTACATGCAGCACGCTCATGCAGCCCGAGCACGCCCACTACAAGTGCCCGCGCTGCGGGTACCGAGACAGCTGCTGCTTCTGACGGCGCGCTGACGTAGCATCGAGGGGTGGCAGGGCTGCCTCCGCACGTCGCGCTCGCGACCCTCGCGACCGTGGTCTGCGCGCTCGGCGCCGGCGCCGGGTGCACCGGCGAGATCATCGATCCCGACGTGTGCGGTGATCCGTCGCCGCCGGCGGCGCCCGCGATCCTGTCGCTCGGACCGCGGCAGGACTTCGTCGTGCCGGGCGAGGTCGAGCTGGAGGTGTCGCCGCTCGTCGACGTCGACGGCGATCCGTTCGAGGCGCTCGAGGTCGAGATCTGGACGCGGAACGACGACGGCACCGCGCGCGAGCGGGTGTGGTCCGCGGTCACGACCGATCCGGCGCGGCGGGTGCGTCTCGCCGACGGCACCTTCGAGGGCATCGCGGCGTTCCTCGGCGACCTCGAGGCGTGGCGTGATCATCTCGTGCGCGCGCGCCACGTCGTGCAGGGCGCGGGCGGTTGTGCGAGCGCGGGCGCGTGGAGCGACAAGGTCGACTTCCGCACCGACGACGGCTCGGCCACGATCTTCGACGCGGCGGTCGTGCGCGACTACCGCATCGACCTGCCGCCCGAGAGCGTCGCGTCGATCAACGCGGAGGCGATCCCGCCGGGGTGCGTGCCGTACCAGCGCAGCTACTACACCGGCACGTTCAGCGACGGTGCGACGACGCTCCCCGGCGTCGGCGTGAAGGCGAAGGGTGGCTGCGGCTCGGCGCGCGACCTGAGCCGCAAGACCGCGCTCAAGGTGCACCTGTCGTGGGACGACGCGCAGGTCGCAGGCTGTCCGGCGAAGCGCCGGCTCGCGGGGCTCGAGCGCTTCACCTTCAACAACATGGTGCAGGACCCGAGCATGTCGCACGAGCACCTCGCGTACGCGCTCTACGACGCGATGGGCGTGCCGGTGCCGCGCGCGACCTTCGCGCGGCTGCACGTGAACGGCACGTACTACGGCCTCTACCTCAACCTCGAGACCATCGATCGCCGCTTCCTGGCGCGCCACTTCGGCTCGAACCGCGGCGCGCTCTACGAGGGCACGTACTTCTGCGATCTCGTCGCCAGCAACGTGCGCGACGACGACAGCGGGTGCCTCACCCGCTCGTTCTCGCCGGACGCGTGCGACGGCACGCCGGATCCAGGCGACGACCCGCTCGACTACACGCCGCTGCGCGACCTCATCGCGAAGATCGACGCGCTCCCCACGACCGACGTCGCGCCGGCGATGGCCCAGTTCCTCGATCTCGACGAGTGGCTGGCGGTGTGGGCGGTGGATCTCGTGCTCGCGCACTGGGACGGCCACTTCTACAACCTGCGCAACAACTACCGCGTCTACCACGACCCCGCGACCGATCGCTGGTCGCTCATCCCGAGCGGCGTCGATCAGACGATGCAGCACCGCCACGTCGGCGACACCCTCCTCAACCCGTCGGCGCGCCTCGGCCAGATGTGCCTCGCCGACGCCACCTGCGCCGCCGCCTTCGCCGCCAAGGTCCGCCAGGCCCTCGACCTGTTCGCCTCGATGAACATGACCTCGCGCCGCCAGGCGCTCCAGGACCGCATCGGCACCCTCGTCGTGCCCGACGCCGGCCGCGAGTACGACGCGACCCGCACCGCCAACAGCCACACCGACACCCAGCGCTTCATCGACGAGCGCCCGGCCGCCGTGCTGAACGCACTCGCCGCCCGCGGCCTCTGACCGGGGACAGGCTCCTGGGTCGCAACCGCGCGACCGTCAAAGCGTTTTCGCCGCTACCGCGACTGGCGTTCGCGACGGCCGCTCCGTCACGTCCAGTGGACGATGTCGTCGAGGAGCTGGAGCAACGTCCTCGCGGCCTCCTCGACGCCACGGGCGACCTCGACGATGTTCATCTCGCCGTCGGGGTTCCGGGGCGCGGCCCCGTGGAGCACGCGCTCGAGCTCGTCGTGATCGAACCAGATGCCGTGGCTGCTGCAGGCGTCGATCGCGATGAGGAGGAAGAGGCACGGCATCATCGGGCGGGCGCAGCGCGGGCACGGCCGCGAGGCGCGCGTCCCCGGCGCGCAGGCGACGATCTTCGGAGGGCCCTGCGGATGTCCCGCCGGGAGCATCGCGTGGAGCGCCTCGCGGACGGCGTCCTCGGGGACGAGGCAGCTGCCGCAGGCAGGGCAGCCCAACCGGCGGCCCACCGGCTCGAGCGGCGTCGCGCACGAGAGGCAAGCACCATGCAGGGTTCGATCGTCCACCTCCTTTCCCGGTAAGTCGCAGGCGGCGACCGCGCCAGGGGAGGCCGACCGAATTCCGCGCCGTCGATCAGGGCCGTCGCTCGACAGGGACACGTTCGAGGTCGAGCGCGTCGACGGCCATCGCTCGCGGGCGGTGGGCCGGTCACCTCGCGCCTGATTCTGTGGCATCGTCGGGACCTTCGTGTCGCGCACCACGCGCACCGTGCGGGTCTCCACTCCCGCGCTCGAACGCTCGCTGTCGTCGGGGCTCGTCACCGTCGGGCCGGTCGTCGAGCCGGGTGTCGTCGCGTACGGCGACGACGAGGAGGCGCGCGAGGAGCTGCGCATCTTCCTCGCCGACCACCTCGCCAGGTTGCCGGCGGGGCAGGCCGCGCGCTTCTTCCTGCCCGACGGCGTCACGTGCGAGCTGGTCGAGGTGCCGCTCGAGCCGGGCTCGCCGGTGCGGCCGCGGGCGCCGCGCGACGTGGCGGTCACGTGCATCGTGGTGCCGCACGGCGGGGGACAGTGGGTGCTGGCACCGGCGCTCGACGCGAGCTTCCACGTCGACAAGAAGGAGGACCTCGCCCTCGTCGCGCGGCGCGAGCTGGCGCGCGTGGCCGCGGCGCGCGAGCTCGACGGTGATGGCTGGCGCAAGGTGCTGCCGCCGCTCGAGGCGCGCGTGTTCGGGCTCGATCTCGCGGTCGGGCTCGAGGCCGACGGCGGGCCGAGCGAGGCGCGGCTCAAGGAGGAGGAGCGGCGGCGGGCGCTCGAGACGCTCGACCGGCTGGCGAAGCGGATGGAGGAGCGGGTGCGCGGCGGGGGCGTGGCCGTGGTCGGGCGCGAGGCGGAGGCGTCGTCGTTCGACGCGCTCCTCGCCGGGCGCGAGCGGCTCGCGGTGCTGGTGTGCGGCGACGAGGCGGTGGGCAAGACCGCGCTCGTCGACGGCTGGGCGCGGCGGCATCCGGCGCGGCTGGCGTGGGTGACGTCGGTGGCGCAGCTCGTCGCCGGCGCGTCGGGGTTCGGCGAGGCCGAGGCGCGGCTCGGCGACCTGTTCAAGGCGGCGGAGCGGCTCGACGCCGTCCTCTACATCGAGGACTTCGGCGGGCTGTTCCGCGAGCGCCCCGAGGAGGGAGGGCACGACGTCACCGCGATCGTGCGCCGCTTCGTCGTCGAGGGGCGCGTGCGCGTGGTCGGCGAGATCACGCCGCTCGCGCTCGAGCGCGCCGAGCGCCGCGATGTCGGGCTGGTCGGCGCGATGACGCGGCTCGTGCTGCGCGCGATGGAGCCGCCCGCGGCGGCCGAGGTGCTACGCGCGCACGCCGACCACTGGCGCAAGCGCGAGGCGCGGCGGCCGCAGCTCGCGGCGGCGACGATCGCGGTCGTCGTCGAGCTGGCGCGGCGCTACCTGCCGTACCGCGTGTTCCCGGGCAAGGCCGTGCGCCTCGCCGAGGAGCTGCGCGGCGCGCGCGAGGGCGCGCTCTCGCCCGACGGCACCCCGCTCGAGCTCTCCCCCGACGACGCGTACGACGGCTTCTCGCGGATGAGCGGTATCCCGCCGTTCCTCCTCCGCGAGGACCGCGCGATGAAGGTCGAGGAGCTCGTCGAGCGGCTGCGCGCGCGGCTCGTGGGGCAGGACGTCGCCGTGCGCCGGGTCTCCGAGACCTTGTGCACGGTGAAGGCGCAGCTCCAGCCGGCCGACAAGCCGCTCGCGACGTTCCTCTTCGTCGGGCCGACCGGCGTCGGCAAGACCGAGCTGGCGCGCAGCCTCGCCCACCTGCTCTTCGGCTCCGAGGAGCGCCTCGTCCGCTTCGACATGAGCGAGTACGCCGATCCGTGGGCGGCCGAGCGGCTCATCCGCGGCTCGGACGCCGGCGACGGCCAGCTCACCGCGCGCGTGCGCGAGCAGCCGTTCTCGGTGGTGCTGCTCGACGAGATCGAGAAGGCGCACCCGGCGGTGCACGACCTGCTGCTGCAGGTGGCGGGTGAGGGCCGGCTCACCGACGCGCGCGGGCGCACCAGCTACTTCCACAACACGATCATCATCCTCACGTCGAACCTCGGCGCCCACCACGGCGGCGCGCGCGACGACGAGCTGCGCCGCTATCGCGCGGCGGTCGAGGCCGCGTTCCGGCCCGAGATGCTCAACCGCTTCGACGCCGTGATCCCGTTCCATCGGCTCACGCGTGAGGAGGTCGCGCAGGTGACGCGGCTCCACGCCGCGCGGCTCGCCGATCGCCGCGGGCTGGTGCAGGCGACGGTCGGGCTCGACCTGAGCGACGCGGCGCTCGCGGCGCTCGCCGAGGGCGGCTACTCGGCGGCGTACGGCGTGCGCGCGCTCCGCCGCCACCTCGACGAGCAGGTGATCGCGCCGGCGGCGCGGCTCCTGGCCAGGGCCGGTGTCGACGGCCACGGCGGCGTGATCGCCGTGCGCGTGGCCGGCGAGCCGCTCGGGCTCGACGTCGCGGCCGGCGCGCACCTGGGCACGCTGACGCCGCCGGGCGGCACGATCGAGGTGTCGCTCCACCGCCGCGGCGGGCAGGGCGGGCGCCGGAGCGCGCGCGGCGTCATGGCCGTGGCCGAGTGCCGGCGCGTCGCCGATCGCTGGCTCGCGCGCGAGCTCGCGACCGAGGTGGTCGATCAGGTGCGCTGGCTCGAGGGGCAGCTCGCGGGCGGCGACCGGAGCAAGCGCAAGCAGCGCGCGCGCGAGGCGATCTCGAGCGAGCAGCGCCAGCAGATGCTGACCGAGCGCCACCGGCTGCAGACGGCGCTGGAGACGACCGTCGCCGCGCGCGACGACCTGGCCGCGGCCGAGGAGCTCGCGCTCGACGCGGCGCTCGCCGGCGACGACGTCGACGGCGTGGCGCGCGAGGCCGACACGTTGCTCGCTCGCTTCCAGCGCGCGATGTTCTGGCTCGCGGTGTCGCGGCTCGAGCAGCGCGACGCGATCACGCTCGCGCTGTCGACGCCCGAGGTCGCCGCGCCGCTCGAGCGCTGGGTGCGCGCGCTCTGCGTGGCGGCGCCGGCGCGGGGCTGGACGATCACCGCGCACCTCCTGCACGTGCGCGATCCGTCGCCGGTGTGGCCCGCCTCGCGGGTGTGGGGCCAGCCGCGCAGCGCGGCGTGGCTCGAGGATCGCCTCGAGCGCGAGTCCGACGGTATCCGCAACCTGATGGTGCGCGTGCGCGGCCCGGGCGCCGCCTGCCTGCTCGGGCTCGAGGCCGGTGCCCACCGGTTCGCCGGGCTCTTCAAGCAGAACCCGGCGCACCTCGTGATCCGACGGCTCGCGCTCGCGGTCGACTTCGACGACGCGACGTGGCTGCGGCTCGGCACGATGGCGGCGCCGGCCACGGCGCCGAAGGGCCAGGTCGAGCGCACGTACACCGCGGCGGGCGATCACGTGATGGTGTTCGACCGGAAGGTCGAGGTGCCGTGGGCCGAGCACTTCGCGCGGCTCGAGGAGGTCGGGCTCGCGGTCATCGAGCGCGGCCTCGCGCGCGAGGAGGCGCCGGGCGAGCTCTATCCCGTCGAGCTCACCGAGCCGGATGATGACGACGACGACGAGGACGGGGAGAGCGGCACGTGACCGTGGGCGCGAGGCGCGACCTCTCGATCACCGTCTTCGAGCGCAAGGTGGAGGGCCGCCTGAGCTGGTACCCGCTCGTGCCGTGGCCGGAGGTGTCCGCCTTCCACGGCAAGAGCGAGGTCCGCCTGCGCGAGGAGATGATCCGCGCCGCGCGCGAGCACGTGCGCTCGCTCGCGCCCGACGACCAGGAGCTATGGGAGGCGGTGCCCGGCGCGCGGCTCCACCACGTGCACCTCGACGTGAGCGTCAAGAGCACGAGCCCGGTGCGCGTGTCGGGGCGCTTCCCGTTCGTCGTCGAGCCGCGCTGGTTCACCGAGCGCGGTCAGCGGCTCTGCGCGTTCAGCCCGTTCGCGCGCGCCGACTGGTTCGACGCCGCCGATCTCGCCGAGGTCGAGGAGCTGGCGCCGCACTTCGCCCGTCGGGCCTGGAAGGGGAAGACCGAGGGCGAGCTCGAGACGCTCCGGCACGCCGGCAAGGAGCGGCTGCTCACGGTCTCGTTCCGGGCCTCGCCGCGGACGCTGCTCGATCGCATCCGCGCGACCCGCCCGGAGCGCACGCGCGCCGGTCTCGGCCGCGGGACCGGGCGCGTGCTCTCGCGCCTGGGCGTCGACCAGACGTCCCGCGCCATCGACGGCACGCTGCCCCTGGGGGTGCCGCGCGAGCCGTATCGCGCGCAGCTCCAGCGCGTGCTCGGCGGCCGGCCGCGCTCGACCCTGCTCGTCGGTCGTCCGGGATCCGGACGCTCGACGCTCCTCGCGCGCTGGGTCGCCGACCGGCTCGAGGAGGACGGCTGGTACCTCGAGCGCAACACCGACAGCATCCACCACGTGTGGCGGCTGTCGGGCAAGCGGCTCGTCGCCGGCATGATGTACATGGGCGACTGGGAGGCGCGGCTGCTCGACGTCGTCGAGGAGGCGCGCGAGCACAAGGGCGTCCTGTGGTTCGACGACCTCCACCTATTCGGCCGCCTGGGCATGACCCGTCAGTCCGAACGCAGCTTCGCCGACTTCTTCCGCGGGCCGGTGCAGCGCGGCGACGTCACCGTGATCGGCACGATCACGCGCGAGCAGCTGGCGCGGCTCGAGGACGACGCGCCGTCCTTCGCCGGCCTCTTCACCCGCATCGCCGTCGAGCCGACCACCGCGCGCGAGACCGCCGGGCTCGCGCTCGCCGAGGTGCGCCGGCTCGAGGCCGAGCGCCCGGTCGAGCTGCACCCGTTCCTGCCGCGCACGGTGATCGAGCTCGCCGGCTCGCTGTTCCCGTGGACGGCGATGCCGGGCGCGGCGATCGAGCTCCTGCGCAAGCTGGTGACCACGACCTCGGCGAAGACGCTCGAGCCGAACGACGCGGTCGCGCTCGCGGCGCGCGAGACCGGCTTGCCCGAGCACCTCATCCGTCTCGACGCGCCGCTCGATCCGGCCGCGGTCGAGGCGCACTTCGCCGCGCGGGTGATCGGCCAGGGCGAGGCGACGGCGACGGCGGCGGAGCTCGTGCTCAAGGTGCGCGCCGGGCTCGTCGACGCGGCGCGCCCGCTCGGCGTGTACCTCTTCACCGGGCCGACCGGCACCGGCAAGACCGAGCTGGCCAAGGCGATGGCCGAGTACCTCTACGGCGACGCCAGGCGCCTCCTCCGCTTCGACATGAGCGAGCTCTCGAGCGGCGACGCGGTGGCGCGGCTCATCGGCGATCGCTGGAGCCAGGACGGGATGCTCACCCAGCGCATCCGCGAGCAGCCGTTCGCGGTGGTGCTCCTCGACGAGATCGAGAAGGCGCACCCGTCGGTGCTCGCGCTCCTGCTCCAGCTCTTCGACGAGGGCCGCCTGACCGACGCGGCCGGTGACGTCGCCAGCTTCCGCCACGCGGCGATCGTGATGACGTCGAACCTGGGGGCGCGGGCGGCGGCGCCGATCGGGTTCGGCGACGGCACGGCGGCGGTGATGGGCGAGATCGCCCGGGCGGTGCGCGACTTCTTCCCGCCCGAGCTGTGGAACCGCATCGATCGCGTGGTGCGCTTCGGTCCGCTCACGCCCGAGGTCGCGGCCCAGGTCGTCGACAAGGAGCTCGCCAAGCTGATGGCGCGGCGCGGCCTGCGCGAGCGCAACGTCTTCGTCTACGCCGGCCGCGCGCTGCGCGAGCGCGCCGTGGCCCAGGCCTTCGACCCGCGCTACGGCGCGCGCACGGTCAAGCGCTGGCTCGAGGACCAGGTGGCGACCTCGCTCGCCGAGGCGCTGGCGACCGCGCCGCCGGCGCGGCTCACGGTCGCCCGCCTGCGCGACGGTGGGGGCGACGTGGTCGTCGACCTCGAACAGCTGCCGGAGGCGCGGCCGCTCGACGGCGACTTCCCGCTCGCGGCGTGGCGCGAGCAGTCGGCGGCGGCGCTGGGGCCGCACGTCGCGGCGATGGCGCAGGAGATCGACGCCGTGCTCGACGGCACGCCCCTGGAGCAGCAGATGGAGCGGGCGCGCGCCGGCGACGACGGCGCGCGCGTGCGCTACTTCGTCGAGCGCTACCGCGAGGAGCTGGGTTCGCTGCGCGTCGCGCTCGCCGGCGAGCGCAAGGCGATGCGACCGACGCGCCGGGCGATGGAGGACTCCGACGACGAGCTGACCCACGACCTCGAGGCGTTCAGCCACGACCGCATCACGCACGCCGGACGGTGGTACGGCGGCACGGAGCAGGTCCGGCGCTTCGACCCGCGCAGCGTCGACGGGCGGCGCCACCGCGCGCTCGATCAGCCGGAGGCGCTGGTGGCGCTCGCGCGCGCGCGTCTGTACGTCGATCACGTCGGCGGCCTCGCCGATCCCGCGAGCCACACGCACACCGTGCGCTTCTCCAGCATTGGCCCCGGGCGCCACGGCGGCTGGTACTCGGTCACCCAGGCGTTCCTGCCGTGGATCGATCAGGACGACGTCGCCGCCGTGACCCGGGACGGGAGCATCAGCCTTGGCTGGTCGTGGGCCGATGACCGATCGCCCGTGTTCATCACGGCGGTGCTGCGCGAGCTGCTCGTGGGGCCGGCGCTCGCCGCCGAGCACGGCGCGCACGTGTTCCAGTCGCTCGCCGGCGAGCCCGAGATCGTGCGCGTCGATCTGCGCGCCGGCGGCGTCGACGTGCACGCGGACGCCGCGGCGCACCGCGACGCGCTCGCGGCCTACGAGGCGGCGACGGCCGCCGGCGGCGCGGCGCCGCCCAACCCCGAGCCGCTCCTGCCCGTGGTGCGGGCGGTGAGCTACACGCCGCCGCGCCGCGTGGGCGAGCCGCTGGTCGCCGAGGTCGAGGACTTCGTCACGGGCTTCGCCGCCCGGGTGACCGCGCCGACCCTCGCCGACGTCATCCGCCACTGCTGGCACGTACGCTGGAGCCGCCTCCGTGGCTAAGCGCAGCTTCCGCGTCTTCTTCACCGAGCACGACAACGGCAAGCTGTCGGGCGTCGTCATCCGCCGCCGGACGGTGCTCTTCGACGAGCCGGCGCCGGCGACGTGGGGCGACCGCGAGGAGGACGTCCTCGCAGGGCTCGAGCCCGCGCTCACGTCGGCGGTCGCCTCCGATGGCGCCGAGCGCTTCCTCTTCGACGAGGAGCTCCAGCTCCGGCGGGTCGCGGTCGAGGTGCGGCCCAAGGCGGCGGCGGGCGGCGCGTGGGTGCTCGGCACGCGCACGATCCCGGTGCGCATCGGCTTCGCCGCATGGGCCGAGAAGGAGACCTGGCGGATCGTCGTCCCCCGCTTCGGCTGGACGCTCGCGCTCGAGGACATCGACGATGCCGGGGATATCCTGCGCCACGCGATCTTCTCCGCCATGCTCGGCGACGAGCCGGCGAGCGTGTTCGACTTCCGGCCGGCGCGGCGCGAGTGGATCGTGCCCTGGGAGCTGCCGCACCTGTCGCGCGACGACGACGACGCGGAAGCCAGCGCCGACGAGCTGATCCCGCCGACGGTGGCCGCCGTCGCCGAGGACTGGACACTCAAGCTGCGCCGGAAGCTCGCGGCGCCGCCGGTCGGCGACGTGCCGGCCGGGCTCGCCCTGTGCGCCGCCGTCGATCGCCAGCCGCCGCGCTCGATCCTGCTGGTCGGCGAGAGCGGCGTGGGCAAGACCTCGCTCCTGCGCCGCGCGGCCAGGCACCTGGGCGAGAAGAGCAAGGGCAAGGACACCGTGCCGCGGCGGCTGTGGGCCACGTCGGCGAGCCACATCACCGCCGGCATGACGTACCTCGGCATGTGGCAGGAGCGCTGCCTCACCCTGGCGCGCGAGCTCGGCGGCACCGAGGACTGGCTCTTCGTCGACCGGCTCGTCGATCTGCTCGCGCCGCAGAACGACGGCGCGAGCATCGCCGATCTCATCGCGCCCGCCGTCATCGCGGGCGAGGTGCGCCTCGTGGCCGAGGCGTCGGAGTCGGAGCTGGCGCGCTGCCGCCGCAAGAGCCAGGCGTTCGTCGACGCGTTCGACGTGATCCGCGTCGACGAGCCGCCGGCCGACGTCGTGATCGAGATGATCCGGGCGCAGCAGCGGCGCAAGAACGACGAGGTCGAGTGGCACCCGGCGGCCTTGCGCCGCGCGGTCGCGCTGCTGGGCGGGTTCCGCCGCGACCAGCGCTTCCCGGGCAAGGCGATCGGCTTCGTCGACTGGTGGAACCAGGACGCGCAGAAGCCGCCGGCGCAGGTGCTGCCCGGTGACGTCGCGACCGCGTACGCGCGCTGGTCGGGGCTACCGGTCGAGCTCATCACCGACGAGCGGCCGATGGGGCGCGCCGACATCGCGGCCGCGCTGCGCGCCGGCGTCATCGGCCAGGATCACGCGTGTGACGTGGTGGCGCGCGCGCTCGCGCGCTTCAAGACCGGCCTCGACGATCCCGAGCGCCCGGTGGCGTCGCTCCTCTTCGTGGGGCCGACGGGCGTGGGCAAGACCGAGCTCGCCAAGGCCACCGCCGAGTTCTTGTTCGGGAGCCGTGATCGGATATTCCGCATCGATCTGAGCGAGTACAAGGACTACCACTCGTTCGAGAAGCTCATCGGTGATCCGCGCAAGGGCACGACGGGGCAGCTCACCGACTTCGTCCGCAAGAGCCCGTTCGGGGTCATCTTGCTCGACGAGTTCGAGAAGGGGCACGCCAACATCGCCGACCTCTTCCTCCAGGTCTTCGACGACGGGCGCCTCACCGACGCCTACGGCGAGACGGTGGGGTTCCAGCACACGCTCCTCTTGCTGACCTCGAACGTCGGCTCGGACATGGGCGCGCTCGAGCACGCGATCGGCTTCGCAGGCGAGTCCAAGACCAGCCCCGAGCGCGTCGAGCGCGAGGTGCGGCGAGCGCTCGAGCAACACTACCGGCCCGAGTTCTTGAACCGCATCGACCGGGTGCTCTTCATGCGGCCGCTGCGGCGCGAGGACCTGAGGCGGATCGCGCGCCGCGAGCTCGGCAAGATCTACAAGCGCGAGGGCCTCGTCGAGCGCGACCTCTTGCTCGAGGTCGACGACGGCGTCGTCGACCTGATGCTCGACGAGGGCACCGACCCCAAGTACGGGGCGCGCCCCCTCAAGCGCGCCATCGAAGAGCTCCTCGTGGTGCCGCTCGCGCGCGCGCTCCTCGGCGGCGCCGACCGCCGGTTCCAGCTCCTCCGCGTGGCGCGGTCCGGCCGCGGGGTGACGCTCAGCTTCGAGGCGACCGAGGCCTCGCGCCGCCTCGACAACCTCGAGCGACGGGCGCGGGTCAGCGACGGTGAGGGGGGCACGGTGAGCCTCTCACTCGCCGACGTACGCAGCGGCGTCATCTCGCTCTACCAGAGCCTGGTGACGCTCGAGCGCGTCGCCGATCTGGCCGGCATGCGGCGTGAGCTAGCCGCTCTCGAGGCGCGCGAGGCGTCGCCCGCGTTCTGGGAGGACGCGTTTGGCCACAGCGGCATGCTCGTGCGGCGTCACCGCCTCTCGGTCGAGATCCGGCGGCTCGAAATTTTGCGTGGCGAGCTCGACGCCGTCCACGAGCTCTGCGAGGCCTCGTTCATCGAGGCCGACGACTCGGTGGCGCGCGAGCTCACCGACACCTACGCACGCCTGGTGCGGCGCATGCGGCGCGCCGAGCGCGAGATCGTGCAGTTCGACGAGCGAGATCAGGGCGACGCGCGTCTCGTCGTCACGCCGGCGGGCGCCCTCGAGGGCGCCACGAGCTGGGCCCTCGACCTCGCCAAGATGTACGCCTCGTGGGCGCGCGACCGGGGCTATGACGTGCGCTTCGAGACCGGCGACGACGGCGTCACCGCGGTCGCCGTCGCGGGTGCCTACGCCTACGGGTACCTGCGGGGCGAGGCCGGCGGTCACCGCCTCGTCACCGCGCCCCCCGAGAAGGGGCAGCGCCGCGGCGAGGCGTACCTCGCGCGCGTCGAGGTGCTCGCCAAAGGCGAGGAGCCCAAGCCCATCGTCCGCCTCGAGGACATCTCGCCCATCCGCAGCTACGATCTCTGGCACTCGCACGGCGTGCGCGATCGGGTCACGGGCCACGCCGAGGGCGACACGCGCCGCGTGCTCTCCGGCAAGCTCGATGGCTTCCTCGAGGCGCAGGCCGACCACCGGGCTTCGGAGAAGCCGGCCGAGGTCGAGCGCCCGCGATCGGACGTGAACTGATGAAGACGCGAACGGCGACGTGCAGCTGCGGGCAGCTTCGGATCGAGACCAAGGGCGAGCCGGTTCGGGTCTCGGTCTGCCATTGCCTGGCGTGCCAGAAGCGCACGGGGAGCGCGTTCGGCGCGCAGGCCCGGTGGGCCGAAGAGAACGCGGTCACGACCGGCAATCACACGACGTACGTGCGGCGCGCCGACACGGGCAACGTCGTGCGGTTCTGCTTCTGCCCGGACTGCGGGGCGACGGTGTTCTATCGCCTCGACGCGCTGCCTGGGTTCGTCGCGGTGCCCGTCGGGGCCTTCGCNNCGTTCCCGACGCCGACGGTCGCGATCTACGAGGCTCGCCGCCACGCGTGGGTAGGGCTGCCCGACGACGTCGAGCGCATGGACTGACATGGCCGCGAGCCGACTTGCCACCGATCTGGCCAGCCCCAATTGCGCCGAGCTCGTGCCGCCCCCCGTGCAGCTCACCGACGTCGCCGTGTTCGCGGCGATGGATATCTACGGCGACATGGCCATCCACGCAGTGCTCGATCTCAGGCGCGGTTTCTCCCGGGCCGAGCTCGAGGCCGCGCTCGAGGCGACGGTTCGCGACTTTCCGGTGCTCGGGCACCGGTACGAGACGGGCTTCTTTCGAGATCGGTGGGCCCCGGTCGACGCGCCGATCGGCGCCAGCGTCGCCGAGGCCGGCGAGGGCGACCCCGATTCGCTCACCGAGGCCTGGGTCCGCCGGCCGATCGACGTCACGCGCGATCGCCCGATCCGCATCGTGGCGATGAGCCGGCCCGGCGGCTCGCGCGTCCTCCTGACGCTCATGCACCTCGCCGTCGACGGAGCCGGCATCACCGCGGTGGGCCACGTGCTCACAGCGCGCCTCTACGGCGTCGCCCCGTCGCTCCCGATCGAGCCCCGGCGTGATTTCTTTCGAGCCATCGAGGGGTTGCGTTGGTACCACTGGCTCGCGCTGCCGTTCGCGATCGGTATCAGCGCGGCGCAGCCGCTCTTTACCTGGCTGGCGTCTGTGCGCGATCGACCGTACCCGCGCGACGGCGCTTCGGAGGCGACGTGGCGCGACGTCGTGATCGGCGCCGACTATCTCGCCGCCGTTCGCGCGCGCCTCTCACCGGGCGCCACCGTCAACGATCTGATGGTCGGCGTGATGGGTCGCATCGGCGCGGCGCGGGCGCCGACGGCGTCCTCCGTCG
>DDTA01000199.1 GCA_002344285.1 Myxococcales bacterium UBA2376 | reverse complement strand
CCGGTGAAATCCGCGATCACCGACCAGTACGGCACCTCGTAGAGCATCTGCACCGGGCACGCCCTGGGCATGCTGACCGGCTCGACCCAGCCGGTCGGGGGCGGCACAGCATAGACCGACTGCGGCAGCCCGAAGACGTCCTGCACGCACTCCACCCGCACCGCCCCGTCGGCCAACTCTCCATACGACAGCCGAGCCACCCGCATGGCGATCTCGGTGATCCCATACGGCGGCCACGCAAAGCGGATCACGTCGCCGATGTTCAGGAGCGACGCCTGGCGATTGGCGACGAAGACGCCTTTCGCGAGCCCCGACGACAACTGCTTCAGCTCGCGCATCGCGACCCGGTTCGCCAGCTCGGCCTTCGAAATGCCCGGGAAGTTCACGCTGGTGGCCACGACGCTCCCGGTCATCTGAACGCCGGCGAGGTCCTGCACCGTGACCGACGTGTCCTTGTCGGTCTCGCGATCGCGGTAGATCACCGTCAACTGGTTGATGACTTCGCCCCAGGACGGCCGCGAGAATTCGTCGAGGCGCAGGATGTTCGACGGATCGAAAAGCGGCTGACTCGCCAATGTGTAATCGGCCCGTGCTAGCCGCAAGGTGAAGAGCCCGCTGCGCGGATGGACGTACAACACGCCGTCGATGTGCTTCAGGATCGCCAGCACGAAGGCCTCGATCGTCTCCTCACGGTTCCACAGCAGCGACAGCCCAAAGCCTTCGCCGTAGAGCGTCGCGGCGGCTCTCGTAAAACTCGCGTCGTCGAGGTCGCTCTCCGGGTAACCCATCCCCCAATCGCC
This sequence comes from Myxococcales bacterium UBA2376, assembly GCA_002344285.1. GTDB lineage: Bacteria > Myxococcota_A > Polyangia > Haliangiales > Haliangiaceae > UBA2376. Next base: position 1,741 of record DDTA01000199.1, on the reverse strand, counting down.
GTTCGTCAGGCACTCGCGAATGATGTGCGCCGGATTGGCGTCGCCGTCGATCTCGGCAGTCCCGCTGTTCCACGCCCGCGGGATGCGTCTCGCGCGCACCGACCACGGCTTGATGTACGGATTCATCGCCGCCACCCACACCCGTTTCAAGACCAGCGAGAAGACGCCGCGGAAGGCTGGAATCGCGCTACCGAGGATGCCCTGCAGATAGGCGTTCTTCCCCTGAGTGGCCTCACCCATCAGCACGTCGACGGGGCCCAGCACGCCGCCCTCGCGTTCCTCGCCGCCGAAGAGCGTCGGGTTGTCGATCGTGATCGTCGAGCTGGCCGTCACGTTCCCCGACCACGCCACCCGCTCGCCGACCCGGATCTCGGTCAGCGCGTCGACGGGACCGTGACAGAGCGCGAGATGCGCCCCGAGCCCATACCAGTAGCCGACCGTATAGCTCTGCTTTCCCTTGCCGCGACCCCGGCTCATGACCCGTCCTCCGCCCGAACCCCACCCTCGGCCAGATCCGCGAGGCGGATCGCCATCGCATCACCGGTCGCACGCAGCCAGTCGCTGTCGACGCCGTGCTCGACGAACGCCTTCCAACTCCGCTCCCGGCCATCGAACCAGCGGCGAACGCCCTTGACGCAGTAACCCAACTCCCGCGCGTGCGCGATCGTCACCCGAGTGCTCACTTCTTCCCTCCCGACGACTTGCGAATCGCCCGCACCTGTACGTCGCCATACCAGACCACGTTCGGCCCGGACAGCAAGCGCGTGCCGAAGAGCACCGGGATTGGCGCGTCCTGCGAGGCGATCGGCACGTCCTGGTTGCCGATCTGGCCCGGTTGCGCGTTCTCCGGTGCCTTCGGCCGCGGCGCCAGGAGCGCCGAGAGGACGGTCGTGACGACCCAGACGAGGATCTGTTGCCACATGAGATGGACTCCGCTCAGACGATGGCGTCGCCGGTGAACGGGTTCTTCACCGGGATGAACGGGAAACCGCCGAACTGGTCGAGGTTGTCAAACCGACTCACGCACTGCTCCAGCGAGTGATCGCAGCCGGCGAAGAGCGACACCGTGTCGCCGACCGCGAGGCCGATCAAGGGCGCAGCGAGCGTCAGGCCCGACCCGCTGTGCGCCGTGATCATGCGCAGCCCCGACGGCGCTGCGAGCATCCCGGCGGTGAAATACCCGTCAGCCGCGGTCGCCGCCGCCGCGACCGTCACCTGCGTGCCGCCGACACCGGCGACGAGCCCATCGACCCGAAACCGCTCGCGCAGCGCCCCGCAACTCGGCGAGTACAGCACGTGCCGGCAGAGCAGCTGATAGCGCGCGCGCAGACCGACCCGCTTCAACGACGTGGCGATCGGCTCGCATTTCAACTCGACCGTCGCGCCCGAGAAGCGCGCTGCACTGACCCGGCCTTTCCAGTAGGTGATGAACTCCGGGTCGGCCCGATGCCGGCGGTAGATCGTGACGCTGACGATCCCCTCGGGCGGCGCCGCAAGAAACAGCGTGCCGAGCGGATCATCACGCGGCAGCGTGATCTCAAGGCCGGTGCGATGGATCTCGTTCGCCTGCTCGATCGCCCCGCGGGTCAGCGTCCGCGGCGCATAGGTCTCCGACAGATGGTCCACCGGCAGTTGGCTCGAGGTGTAGCACCAGCGGCGGGTTCCCTGCGCGAAGCGGTACAGCTCGATCGGGCTGCCCTCGGCGACCGACTGCTCGACGGTCGTATAGCTCATGGCCTCA
>DDTA01000043.1 GCA_002344285.1 Myxococcales bacterium UBA2376 | reverse complement strand
CCGCGGCGAGTCGATCTGGGACCGGTTCGCGTCCGAGCCCGGCCGCATCAGCGACGGCTCCGACGCGAGCGTCGCCTGCGATCACTACCACCGCGTCGACGAGGATCTCGACGTCCTCCAGTGGCTGGGCGTGCGCTCCTACCGCTTCTCGATCGGCTGGCCGCGCATCCTGCCCACCGGCCGCGGCGCCGTGAACGAGCGCGGNNCTCAACCACTGGGACCTGCCGCAGGCGCTCCACGACGAGGGCGGCTGGCCGTCGCGCGACACGGTCGGTGCGTTCGTCACCTACGCCGAGGTCGTGATGCGCCGCCTCGGCGATCGGGTGCGCCGCGTTTGCACGCACAACGAGCCGTGGTGCATCAGCACGCTCGGCTTCGGCAACGGCCAGCACGCGCCGGGCGAGCGCTCGTGGCCGCGCGCCCTCGCCGCCTCGCACCACCTCCTGCTCTCGCACGGCCACGCCGTCGAGGCCATCCGCGCGGTCGCCCCCGATGCACGCGTCGGGATCGTGCTGAACCTGGTCCCCACCGAGCCGGCCTCGCCGAGCGACGCCGACAAGGAGGCCGCGCGCGCGTTCGACGGCAGCTTCAACCGCTGGTTCCTCGACCCGCTCTACGGCCGCGGCTACCCGCTCGACGTGATCTTCGATCACGTGCGCGCCGGCCACCTGCCCCACGCCGAGCTGCCGTTCGTGCGGGAGGGCGACCTGCGCGCGATCGCGACCCGCACCGACTACCTCGGCATCAACTACTACTCGCGCGCGGTCATGCGCTCGACGGCCGTGCCCGAGGACGACAACGCGCCGGTGACGGTGCGCGCCGCCGACGACAAGACCGACATGGGCTGGGAGGTCGCGCCCGGCGGCCTGCACACCATCCTGCGCCGCGTCCACGCCGACTACGCGCCGCCGCGCATCTACATCACCGAGAACGGCGCCGCCTACGGCACCGCGCCCGACGCCTCCGGTCGCGTGCGCGACCTGCCCCGCCAGCGCTACCTCTGGAGCCACTTCGCCGCCGCCCACGCGGCGATCGAGGAGGGCATCCCGCTCGCCGGCTACTTCCTCTGGTCCCTGCTCGACAACTTCGAGTGGGGTGAAGGCTACAGCAAGCGCTTCGGCCTGTTCTGGGTCGATTACGCGACCCAGGCCCGCGTCGCCAAGGACTCGGCCCACCTGTGCCGCCACATCATCCGCGAGAACGCGCTCACCGAGCTCGAGCACGACCTCGCCCGGGTGCAGTCATGAGAACCACCTCCATCGCCCTCTCGATCATGCTCGTGCTCGCCCTCGCCGGCGCCGCCGGCGCCGCCCCCACCGAGGCGCGCGTCGTCAAGGACGAGCGTGGCTACAAGCTCCAGGTCGACGGCCAGGACCTCATGGTCCGCGGCATGAACTGGAGCTACCAGCCGATCGGCACCAACTACACCTACTCGCTGTGGGCGCAGCCCGACGCCTTCATCGAGCGCGCGCTGCACCGCGACATGGCGCTCCTGCGCGCGATGGGCATCAACATGCTCCGCCAGGGGCCGGACATCCCGCCCCGCTGGGTGGCGTGGATCCACGCGCAGTACGGCATCTACACCATGATCAACCACACCATGGGGCGCTACGGCGCCACCATCGGCGGCGTCTGGCACCCGCAGATCGACTACGCCAACGCGCGGCAGCGCGCCGCGATCGTCGCCGAGATCGTGGGCGTCGTCGAGCGCTACAAGGACACGCCCGGCGTCGCGCTCTGGCTCCTCGGCAACGAGAACAACTACGGCCTGTCGTGGACCAGCTTCGAGGCCGAGGCGCTGCCGACCAAGGCGCAGGAGGACGCGGCCCGCGCGACCCACCTCTACACCCTCTACGGCGAGGTGATCACCGCGATCAAGGCGCGCGACGCGCGGCACCCGGTCGCGATCGCCAACGGCGACCTCCAGTACATCGACCTCATCGCCCAGCACTGCAAGGGCCTCGACATCCTCGGCTCGAACGTCTACCGCGGGAAGTCGGCGCGCGACTTCTTCCAGGTCGTCGAGGACAAGCTCGGCGTGCCCGCGATGTTCACCGAGTTCGGCGCCGACGCGTACGACGCCCGCGCCGACCGCGAGGACGCGAAGGCACAGGCCGAGTACCTGCGCCTCCAGTGGCAGGAGATCTACGCGCAGAGCTGGGGCAAGGGCGGCGTCGGCAACGCGATCGGCGGGTTCATCTTCCAGTGGACCGACGGCTGGTGGAAACACGGCCAGGAGGACAACCTCGACGTCCACGACACGACCGCGTCGTGGCCGAACGACGCGTATCCCCACGATCACGTCCCCGGCGAGAACAACATGAACGAGGAGTGGTTCGGGATCGCGGCGATCGAGGACCAGGATCCCGACGGCTTCTACGAGGTGCAGCCGCGCGTCGCGTACTACCTCCTGCGCGCGGCGTTCCGCCTCGATCCGTACGCCGAGACGACGACCGCCGAGCAGATCCAGACCCACTTCTCGATGCTGCACCCCGACGACTTCGCGGCTCAGTACGAGGGGCTCAGCGCGCGCGCCAGCGCGGCCAAGCTCGCGCGCATCCGGGTCTCCGGCCTGCGCATGCGCCTCGAGTCCAACGTGACCGAGGCCAGCGCCGAGAGCGACCGCGCCGCCGACCCGCGCTTCGACCACACCGAGTCGCTGTTCGTCGACGTCACCGTGCAGCCGACGCCGAAGATCACGGCGACGGCGACGGTGAACCTGGTCGGCAACGCGTCGCAGAACCGCCTCGATCCGCTCTACTGGGAGAACCGGACCCCGCGCCGACCGGCGTCGATGGAGCCTCCCGATCCCGACGCAGCGGAGATGGATCCGTCGACGGACCACGTCTCGATCTACGGCGCCCAGCTCGAGGCCGACCTGCCCGGTGTCGGCGTCGAGGCCTTCTATCGCGTCGGCCACGGCCACTGGGGTTACGAGGGCGACTTCTTCGGCCTGTTCCGCGAGGCCTACTACGGCACGGCGATCGACACCTACCACGCGACCGCGCCGCTCGGCGCCGTGCTCACGGGGAAGGGCCCGCTCGCCGACGTGAAGGTCGCGCTCGGCCCCGAGCTGTTCTGGGGCGCGAACCCCGGCGTGATCGGCAAGTGGAGCCGCGGGTTCGGCTCGCTCACGCTCACGGCGATGCACCAGGAGGATGTCGCCGAGCGCAGCGGCGTCGCCACCTCGAGCGCGGGCTACGAACCGCTCAGCCGGCGCTCGGCGCTGTCGGCCAAGCTCCTCCGCGGCCGCGCCACGCTCGAGGTCGGCGGCCTCTTCGCTGCGCCGCAGCGGGTCGGCCGTCCCTACACCTTCACGTCGCCCTCGGCGGGCACCGGCTACCTCGACAGCGGCGTCGACGTCTACACCGGCGAGGTCGCGTGGGTCGACACGCTCGGCACGCGCGCCCGGCTCGCCTTCGACGGCGGCTTCGCGCGCTGGTACCTGGAGGGCAACTACCGCGGCCTCGTCGCCGATGCCGGCGGCGATCACACGATCACCTTCACCGGCTGGTCGATGAAGTCGTCCGGGCGCGGCAACCAGGTCAGCGGCGCGGGCGGCGTGCTCTTGACGTTCGGCGCCCTCCAGGTCGCGCCCAACCTCCTCTACCAGCGTCCGCTCGTCGGGCCGGCGCCGATCATCCCCGATCGCTTCGATCCGTCGACCGGCATGTACTTCCCCGGCGTATCGCCGCGCGACGCGATCAACGACCCCTTCGTGGTCCTCGACAACCGCGAGACGGCG
>DDTA01000006.1 GCA_002344285.1 Myxococcales bacterium UBA2376 | reverse complement strand
TACTGCACCGAGTTCTGCTCGGCGCTGCACCTGGAGATGGCCGGCTACCTGCTGGTGGAGCCCTGAGCGAGCCGCCATGCGCCCCGCCGCCGTCCTCCTCGTCGTCGTCGTCGCTGCGTGCGGCAACGGTCACGCGAGCGTGCCCGACGGGCCGCCGCCGCCGGAGCCGCCCGGCGGCTGCCGCGCCGTCGCGGTCGGCGAGCTGGCGGCGGCGCTCGCGGCGGCTGGCGACGGCGACGCGCTCTGCCTGGCGCCGGGCCGGCACGACGGTCCGGTCCGGCTCGAGCGCGCGGTGACGGTGTGGGGGCGTCGCGACGCGGTGATCGCGGCCGCGGCGCCGGGCACGATCGTCACGCTCGCGGGGGCCGGCGCCCGGCTGGCCGGCGTCACGATCGACGCGAGCGGCGGACGGTTCGAGAAGTTCGACGCGGCGGTCCACGTCATCGCCGACGACGTGGTCGTGGAGGGCGTCGCGATCGAGCAGGCGGTCTACGGGATCGTCGTCGAGCGCGCGCGCCGGGTGACGGTCCGCAACAACCACGTGCGCGGCGAGGTCGGCGCGGCGACCGGGATGCGCGGCGACACGATCCGGCTGTGGGAGACCCACGACTCGCTCGTCGAGGGCAACCGGGTCGAGGACGGCCGCGACGTGGTCGTCTGGTACTCGCGCGACAACCGCGTGATCGGCAACCAGGTGCGGCGCGGCCGCTACGGCACCCACCTCATGTACAGCCACGGCACCACGATCGAGGACAACCGCTTCATCGACGGCGTCGTCGGCGTGTTCGTGATGTACAGCCAGCGGGTCGTCATGCGGCGGAACGTCATCGCGGAGGCGTCGGGCGCCGCCGGGCTGGCGATCGGGCTCAAGGACTCCGGCGACGTCCTCGTCGAGCGCAACGTGATCGTGCGCGACACGGTGGGCATCTACATCGATCAGACGCCGAGCGGCGTCGGTCAGACGCTGGAGGTGCGTGCGAACGTGCTGCGTCAGTGCGACGCGGCGGTGTCGTTCCACACGAGCCCGCGACGGGTCACGTTCGCGGACAACGACCTCGCCGACAACGGCGAGCACGTCCGCGTCGCCGCCGGCCTCGAGCCGACCGCGGCGGTGTGGACCGGCAACTACTTCGACGACTACGCCGGCTACGATCTCGACGGCGACGACCGCGGCGACCTGCCGTTCGAGGCCCGCTCGGCGACGGCGGCGATGATCGCCGCGCGCCCCGAGCTGGCGGTGTTCCGGGGCGCGCCCGCGCTGGCGATCGCCGACGCGGCCTCGACGCTCCTGCCGCTGTGGCGGCCGCAGACGCTGCTCGTCGATCCGGCGCCGCGCATGACGCCCCATGACCCCCAGGAGCTGCTCGATGCGCGTTGAGCTGCAAGCGATCCGCAAGCGCTATGGCCGTCTGGACGCCCTGGCCGGCGTCGACCTCGACGTGCCCTCGGGCGCGCGGGTCGCGCTGCTCGGGCCCAACGGCTCGGGCAAGACCACGCTGACCCGCGTGGTCGTCGGCCTCGTCGAGCATGCGGGCGAGGTGCGCCTCGACGGCGAGCCCGCTGCGGCCGTGCGCACCGCGCGCGCGAGAGAGCTCGCCTACGTCCCCCAGGTCGCCCCGCAGCTCGCGGCGCCGGCGGGTGACGTGATCGCGACGGTCGCCGGCTTGCGGGGCATCTCGCCGAAGGTCGTCGAGGAGCTCGCCGTCGAGCTCGGGCTCGACGTCGCCGCCGTGCGCAAGCGACCGTTCCGCGGCCTGTCGGGCGGGATGAAGCAGAAGCTGCTCATCGCGCTCGCGCTGGCCGGGCGTCCGCGGCTGGTCGTGCTCGACGAGCCGACCGCCAGCCTCGACGCCGCGGCGCGCGCGCGGTTCGCCGCGCTGGCGGCCGAGCGGCTCGCGGGCGCCACCGTCCTCCTGTGCTCGCACCGGCTCGACGAGCTGCGCGTGATGGTCGACCGCGTGGTCGCGCTCGCCGACGGTCGCGTCGTCCACGACGGCGTCGCCGGCGACTACGTCGCCGCCCACACCCGCACCGTCGTCGAGATCCTCCTCTCGCCCGACGCCGACGACGCGTGGCCGCGCGCGCGCGGGTTCTCCGCCGCCGCCGCCGGCTGGTGGAGCCGGCCGGTCGATCACGCCGAGAAGCTGCGACTGCTCCCCGAGCTCGCGGCGCTCGGCGGGGCGTTGCGCGACGTCGTCGTGCGTGATCTCGACCGCCTGGTCGTCACGGGGACGGAGGGCCCGTCGTGACCGGGCCGCGCGCGCTGGCGCTGGCCGTGGTCGCGGGGATCGTGACCCTCGTCGTCGTCGTCCTTCGCGGCAGCGGCGGGATCCCCGACCGGCCGGTGCCGGTGGCGTGGGATCGCGAGGTGTGCGGGCACTGCCAGATGCACGTGGGCGAGCCGCGCCACGCCGTGCAGCTCGTCACCACCGATGGCGCCGTCACCAACTTCGACGACGTCGGCTGTGCCCTGCGCTACCTCGCCGAGCGCGCGCCCGCCATCCACCGCCTGTGGTTCCACGGCGAGGGCGACGCGTGGATCGCGGCCGACGAGGTCGGGTTCGTGCCGTCCGCCGGCCCGACGCCGATGGGCTCCAACCTCGCCGCGGTCGAGGCGTCGACCCCGGGGGCGCGCACGCTCGCCGACGTTCGCGCCGGTCTTGGAGGTGCGCGATGAGCTACGTGGCGCAGACGTTCGCGGCCGTCCGCCTCGACCTGGCCGAGGTGATCCGTTCGCGCTGGCTCGTGTTCTGCGTCGCCGCGTACGGTGTCCTCGCCGCCGTGCTCGTGCTCGTCGGGCTGCGCGAGTCGACGCTCCTCGGGTTCACCGGCATGGGCCGCGTGCTCCTCGCGTTCAGCCACGCGCTGGTGCTGGTGCTGCCGCTCCTCGCCCTGACCGCGACCGGGCTCGTCGTCGGGCGCGCGCGCGATGACGGCACCCTCGAGCTCTTGCTGACCCATCCGATGCGCCGGACCGCGTGGCTGGTCGGCGTGACCTTGACCCGGTTCGTCGTCCTGCTCGCGCCGCTGGTCGTGGTGGTCGTGGGGATGGCGCTCTACGCGCAGACCCGAGGTCAGGCGATCCCCTGGGGCTTCGTCGGCCGCGTGCTCGCGATCTCGGCGGCGCTCCTGTGGGCGTTCGTCGGGATCGGGATCGCGATCTCGGTCGGGGTCCGTCACCAGGCCCGCGCGATCACCTACGTCGTCGTCGCCTGGGCCCTCGCGGTCGCCGTGCTCGATCTCGGCCTCATCGGCGTGATGGTGCGCTGGCGCCTGCATCCCGAGGCGGTGTTCACGCTGGCCGCGCTCAACCCGGTGCAGGACGCACGGCTGGCGCTCATCTCCGGCCTCGAGCCGGATCTGGGGACGCTGGGGCCGGTGGGTGCCTATCTCTCGACGCGGGTGGGCGCCTCGTCGCTGTACGTCCTCGGCGTCGCCTGGCCGGCCGTGCTCGGCACCCTCGCGTGGCTCGGCGCCGTCCTCGGCTTCCGCCGCGCCGACATCACCTGAAGGAGCCGCTCATGCGCGACGCGTTCGCACGCTTCTACGAGTTCCTCGACCGACCGCTCTACGGATGGAGCCGGCTCCTGCTCGCGGCGCTCGTCATCCCGCTGGTGCTGGCGTTCACGGCGCCCCTGTGGCGCATCTCGATGCGCGCGCCGCAGTACCCCAAGGGCCTGTACCTCGACGTCTACGCTCACAAGCTCGATGGCGGCAACCAGGGACGAGACATCCAGGAGATCAACACCCTCAACCACTACATCGGCATGCGGAAGATCGATCGCGCCGAGATGAGCGAGCTGGACTGGATCCCGTTCGCGCTGGCCGCGCTGGCCCTGCTCGCGCTCCGGTGCGCTGCGATCGGCAACGTGCGGATGCTGGTCGACCTCGTCGTCGTCACCAGCTTCGTCGCCGCCTACTCGATGGCCCGGTTCGTCTACAAGTTGTACGTCTTCGGCCACAACCTCGACCCCAAGGCGCCGCTCACGGTCGAACCGTTCACGCCCGCGATCTTCGGCAAGAAGCAGATCGCGAACTTCTACACCGAGAGCTACCCGCAGCTCGGGACGCTGTACGTGACGATCTTCGTGACCGGGGTGGTGGCGATCACCGCCTGGCACTTGATCGCGGGGCGGCTCGCGGCCGTCCGCGCGGCGAGGGTCGCCGCGGTGACGCCGGCGTGATCGCGCGGGAGGAGGATCCCATGTCGAGAGTCTCTTGGTTGGTCTCTGCGATGCTCGTCACCGTCACCGCCGCGTCGATCGCGTGCAAGAAGAAGGAGGAGCCTGGACCCGCCGCCTCGGCCACGGCCTCACCGGTGTCCGCGGTGGCCCCCAAGCCCACGGCGCCGCCGCCCCTCGATCCCAACAACATCGTGAGCATCGCGATGGCGTCGAAGGACCACACGACCCTCGTCGCGGCGCTGCAAGCAGCTGACTACGTCACGTCGATCGCCAACCCGGGGCCGCTGACCGTGTTCGCACCGACGGACGCAGCGTTCGCCAAGCTGCCGGCCGGCACCGTCGAGAACCTGGTCAAGCCCGAGAACCAGGCGGCGCTGAAGGAGGTCCTCAAGTACCACGCCACGACCTCGGTCTACGAGACCAAGCACCTGAAGGATGGCCAGAAGCTCGGGATGGCCAACGGCAAGAACGCGACGATCCGGGTGGTCGATGGCGTCTACACGATCAACGACGCCACGATCGTCGCGTCGGTGCGAGGCTCGAACGGGATCGTGCACGTCATCGACGGCGTGCTCCTGCCTCCCGAGGGCCGCTGAGCTAGCTCGCCACCTTCGGGAACAAGACGTTGTTCTCGAGGTGGATGTGCTCCATCAGCTCGACCTCGAGCCGGGCGAGGCCGTCGTAGAGCGCCCGCCACGTCGCGCACGCGTGCGGCGGCGGCACGAAGTCCCCGGTCAGCTCGCGCAGGATCGCCAGTCGGTCGCCGTGCGCGTCGTGCTCGTCGCGCATCACGCGGATCGGCATCGCGACGCGCTCCCCGCGGGCGCCGGCGCGGAGGAGCGGGAAGAGCACGTCCTCCTCCTTCTGCATGTGGAGACGAAGCTCTTCCCACATGTCGGCGAGCGCGCCCTCGAGCCCCACGGGCACCGCCGGCTTGCCGCGGTGGACGCGCTCCACCTTGCGCGCGGCGTCGATGAGGGGAGGGACGTCACGCCTGAGCGTCGCGTGGTAACGGCGCTCGATGTGCTCGATCACCGCGTCGGCCGACTGCTGGGCCCACGCGTCGGGTGCCGACGGCGCCTGCGCCGCCTCGAGCTCGAGCTCGATGGCCACCACGTGGGGATCGAGCCCGGCGTCGGCGCACGCGGCCGCGAGGGTCTGGCCGCCGCCGCAGCAGAAGTCGAGGTGGTGGCGGAGGAACACGCGCGTCGCCGCTGGAACCGTGCTCGCGATCTCGCCGAGGGTCTGTTCTGGATCGGGGCGCATGACAGGCGCTCCTGCACCCGTCGTGCCGGCGCGACCCGCTGCGATCGCGATGTGGTGCGGCGCGCGCGTCGTCGATCGGACCACCGCGTCGTCAGGACGACGACCGATCCGCGAGACGGCGACGGTCGTAGGGGCGGCATGATCATCAAGTCTCTCGTCAGCATCCTCTTCGTCGCCGCTTCCATCACCCCCGCGTTCGCGCGTGTCGGTGGCCTCTCGCCGACGCTGCCACCGCAATGGTGCATCGTGGGGGAGGAGTGCATGGAGGTGTGCGAACCCATCGGCATCGGCGGCGAGCCGACCTGTCGGCTCGAGTGCTTCATCCGCGTGGCGCCGTGTGATGACGGCGGCGGCGTGGGTGGCCCCGGCGGCCCCGTCGACTGCATCGACATGGACGGCGACAACATCCCCGACTTCTGTCCCGGGCAGGAGTCCGAGCCCGCCGAGGAAGACGGCGGTGGCGACACCGGGCGCCCGCGCGGACGCGCCTGACCGTCGGTGGGCTTCGCGCCCGGGGCGCTGCTACCATGGGGGTCATGGCTTTCGGCCTACGACTCCTCGCGCTCCTCGCGCTCGCGGCCTGCTCGGCCAAGTCGCCGCCCCGCGGTGAGGCGCCTCCTCCGCGCCCGCCGGAGACGCCCGCGCAGGCGGGCGCGGTCGAGCCCGCCCTTCCGCCGCCGGATCCGCGCGAGGTCAAGCTCGCCGCGGTGACCCGCGAGCTCCTGGAGGAGGGCCACCTCCTGCGACGACCGATGGACGACGCGCTTTCGCAGCGGGCGTTCGCGCTCTACCTCGAGCGCCTCGATCCCGGGAAGATGTTCCTCCTGCGCGAGGACGCCGACCGGCTGGCGCGGCACGCGACGTCGATCGACGACCAGGTGCGCTCCGGCCGGCTCGAGCTCGCGCACGAGGGCGCGGCGACCTTCGCCGCGCGGCTCGCCGAGCTCGACACCTTCGTCCAGGCCACGCTGGCCGCGCCGCTCGATCACACCGACGAGGAATGGCTCGAGCTCGACGCCGACGAGCTCGCCCTCGCCGCCGACCTCGACGAGCTGCACGACCGCTGGCGCCGCCGCCTCGAGCTCGAGGTCCTCGAGCGCGTCTTCAGCATGGAGGTGCGCGCGGCCGGCAAGACCCCCGGCGCCGCCGAGCCCACCCCCGCGCCGCCGCCCAAGGATCCCATCCCCGCGACGCCCGAGGCGCGCGAGGCCAAGGCCCGCGCCGATCTCGCGCAGGCGTACAGCGGCCGGTTCGCACGCCTGCGCGCGCCCGGCAAGCTCGACGCCGCCGCCGATCTCCTCAACGCGGTCGCCGCGGCGTACGACCCTCACACCAGCTACCTGCCCCCGGCCGACGAGGCCAACTTCAACATCCAGATGACGGGATCGCTCGAGGGCATCGGGGCGGTGCTGCGCGAGAAGGACCACTACATCGAGATCGTCGAGCTGGTGCCGGGCGGCGCGAGCTGGCGCGACGGCCGCCTCGATCCCGGCGATCTCATCCTGAGCGTCGCCAACGAGCGCGAGGCCACGGTCGATGTCGTCGACATGCCGCTCGATCAGGTCGTCAAGATGATCCGCGGACCCAAGGGCACGGTGGTCCGCCTCCAGATCCAGAAGCCGACCGGCGTCCAGCAGACGGTTGCCATCACCCGCGACGTGGTCGTGATCGAGGAGGCGTACGCGCGAGGCGCGGTGCTGCAGGCGCCCGGTGCGCGCGCGGCCTACGGCTACATCTTCCTGCCCAGCTTCTACGGTGGCCGCGGCCCCGGCCAGCGCACGGCGGCCGGCGATGTCGGCGCGCTGCTCGCCGAGATGAAGACGCGCAAGGTGGAGGGTGTGGTGATCGACATGCGCGGCAACGGTGGCGGTTACCTCGGCGACGCGGTCGAGCTCACCGGCGCGCTCATCGACCGCGGGCCGGTCGTGCAGATCGAGGACGCGAAGGGCCGCCGCGAGGTGCTGTCCGACGACGAGGCCGGCACCGCGTACGACGGGCCGGTGGTGCTGCTCGTCGATCGCTTCAGCGCGTCGGCCACCGAGATCGTCGCCGGCGCGCTCCAGGACTACCGGCGCGCGGTGGTGGTCGGCACCTCGGCGACCCACGGCAAGGGCACGGTCCAGTCGGTGCTCGATCTCGATCGGTTCGCGGGCAGGGGCAGCGACCTCGGCGTGTTCAAGCTGACGATCCAGCAGTTCTTCCGGGTGAGCGGCGCGTCGACCCAGCGCGAGGGCGTCACGCCCGACGTGATCCTCCCCGATCCGTTCGGGCACCTCGAGACCGGCGAGCGCACGCTCGACCATGCCGTTCCCTGGAAGCAGATCGACGCGGCGTCGTACACGCCGTGGGGTGGACGCTGGGACGTCGCCGCGCTCAGCGCGCGCAGCGCGACCCGCGTGGCCAAGGACAAGGGCTTCGCCCAGATCGCCGCGCTGGCCAGGACGTTCGCCGCCCGCTCGAAGGAGACGCGCGTGCCGCTCGCCCGCGGCGCGTACGAGGCCTACCGCAAGGCCCAGCGCGACGCCGTCGCCGCCAGCGAGCGCGACATCGACAAGGACCCGGCGCGCTTCACCATCAAGCTGCTCTCCGACGAAGCGCTGGCCGCGCCCACGCCCGGCGGCAAGACCGACGACCGCCTGTCCCGCTGGAAGACGTCGCTCGCGCGCGACGCCTGGGTCGCCGAGAGCCTGCGCGTGCTCGACGACCTGCGCGCCAAGTAGCGCGCGGCGCTCAGCCGAGCGCGAACACGCGCGTGGCGTTGTCGCCGAGGAACGCGGCGCGCTGCGCGTCGCTCAGCCCCAGCGCGTCGAGCTCGGCGAGGCACGCCGCCGGCGCGATCATCGGGTGGTTGCTGCCGAAGAGCACCTTCTTCGCGCCGTGGCTCTTCATGAACGCGACCAGCTCCGGCGGATAGCGGCTGGGCTTGTACGCCGACGTGTCGATGTAGACGTTCGGGTACTTCGTGGCCATGGCGATCATCTCCTGTGTCCACGGGTAGCCGATGTGTCCGCCGACGATGCGGAGCTCCGGAAACTCCGCCGCCACGTGGTCGAGATACGGGATGGGTCGCCCGGGCTCCGACGCCATGAGCGGGCCCGCGTGCCCGACCTGCAGGCAGAACGGGACGTCGAGCTCGATGCACTCGGCGTAGAGCGGGTAGTAGCGGCGGTCGTCGGGCGGCAGCTGCCACAGCCAGGGGAGGAGGCGCAGGCCCTTGAAGCCGAGCTGACGGACACATCGCCGCAGCTCGCGGACTCCGTCCATGGGCGCGGAGATGTCGACCGACGCGATGCCGACCAGGCGCGCGGGCGCCTGGGCCACGCACGCGGCGACGAAGTCGTTCGAGAGCAGCGGACCCGTCGGTCCCCACCAGGCCGACAGGAGCGCGCGATCGACCCGGGCGGCGTCGAGCGCGCCGAGCGTGAACGCGAGCGGGATCTCCTCGGGGACGACGTCGAGCCGCATCCATCGCCGCAGCGACTCGAACATCCGGTGGCGCAGGAACTGGGGCGTCGGGTGCTGGCACCACGCGTCGACGATCGTCATCCGTGCGATTGTAGCGGTTCGCGGCGTGGCGCCGTCAGCGCGCTTCGATCGAGCCGGCCCCGCTGACGCTCCGCTGCACACTCCCCGGGTTGCCCCAGTAGTCGATCGAGGCGGCGCCGGAGACGCTGGCGTCGAGCTGGCTGGTCGCGGTCAGCTCGACGTCGCCGGCGCCGGAGACGCTGGCCCGGGCGCTGGCGGCGACGAGCCCGCGCGCGCGGACGGTGCCGCTCCCCGACACGTCCACCCGGAGGCGATCGACCGTGCCGGCGAGGTCGAACGAGGACGCGCCCGACGCATCGAGCGCGAAGGTCTTGCCGGTGATGCCTTTGACCGATCCGCGGCAGGCGCCGCTCGCCGACAGCGCCTCGAGCGCCGGCACCGTGATCCGCAGCTCGAGCGGCACCTTCGAGGAGTAGCTATCCGTGCTGTGCACCACGAGGCGGTCCTGCGTGACGCGCGTCTCGATGACGGGCAGCACGTTGTCGTCGCCGCGCAGCTCGACCGACTGCTTGCCACCGACGACGACGCGGACCTCGATCGAACCGGACACCGACAGGGCGCGGAACGTGGGCAGCGTGCGTTGTTCGGTCCGGGCCTTGCCGTTGCCCTTGATGTCGGCGCCGGCGAAGCCGCAGGCCACGAGCGCGAAGGAGGCGATGACCACGACGACGACGACGGGGGTGGAGCGCATGCCCATGAGAGCCACGAGCGTCGCCGGCGGATGACCGCACCGCGCTCCTTCGAGCCGGCAAAGTTCGGAACCGTGCCACCTCCGGCGTCACTCGCCGTCGTCGCCGGGGACCGCGGGCACGTCGCGCCAGACGCCGCGGTCGTGCGGGCGCGGCGGCGATGGTGGCGCTGGCGACTCCTCGTCGACGGCGACCGGGACGGGAAGGGGCGCGATCGCCGCCGGGTACCTCGCCGCGTGGTCGCGCGCGAGCTCCTGGTCGCGCTCGTCTTCGAGTCTCGAGATCACGACTCCGCCGCCGATCAACAACACGCCGAGGAGAATCGACTGCACCCCGAACGCCGTGAGCCCGGCGCCGATGTCGATATCCACGCAGTCGTGCGTGTTGTTCCCGCTGCATCCATCGCCGTCGTCGTTGCTCACACCGGCCGCGAGGCTCAGCGCGCCGACGGTCGAGAGCACCGCCCCGGTTGCCATCGCGGTGCGGCCGCACCCGGCGAAGGTGAGCACGATCATCGAGGCCGCGACGAGCTGGCGCATGCCCACGTGCTCTTCAAAGGTCGGGCCACGCGCCAAGTGCGTGAACCCGGGAGCCCACGCGTCAGAGATTCCACAATGCGGCGAGCGCCCCTGTCAGGTCGCGCGCACGCGACGTTGGCGGCGCGGGGCTTCGCGAATCCCGATCAGGATCATAGAGTGGGGCGTGCCCGTCTCGCTGTTCGCTGTCGTCGCCATGGTCGCCGGGCTGCTCGTCGCGTGCGCCAGCCCCGGCGCGTACACCTGCGCCATCGAAGCCGACTGCACCTCCGGTGGCGCGGCGGGCTTCTGCGAGCCCGACGGTCGCTGCAGCGTTGCCGATGGCGACTGCCCGAGCGGCCGGCGTTACGGCGACAGCGCCGGCGCGCTCGCCGGCGCCTGCGTGGGCGGCGGCGGCGACATCGACGCTGGCATCGACACCCCGCCGCCGTACGTCGAGCTGTGCGCGCCCAGGGGCGCGGTGCCCGCGACCGACGCCTGCGTCGCGATGGTGTGCCAGCAGCGGCCGTCGTGCTGCGCGGTCGGATGGGACGAGGGGTGCGCGCAGGCCGCCGAGGTGAAGTGCGGCCGGCACTGCTCCGGCTACCTGGCGGCGGCGATCCACGCCCACGCCCAGGTCGGCTCCTTCGACGGCGTGAGCTATGCGCCGCACGACGTGTTCGGCAACCAGTACTGGGTGTACGACCTCGAGTGGGGCCACATCGGCGGTGACGACCGCGCCGATCTCGCCGCGGCGCGACAGCCCGCGGGCAACGACAGCGGCCTGGTGATCCGCGCGACCATCGGCCTCACCAGCGGCGTCCTGGCGACCCGCGACGTGCCGCTCACCGGCGACCGCGTGGGCGCCGTCGACCAGGTCGAGTGGGCCGACATCGACGGCGACGGCGATCTCGACGTGCTGGTGTTCGGCGCGAGCGGCCTGTTCGTCGCCGAGAACGAGGGCGCGAGCTTCGCCGTCCACCGGCTGACCAGCGAGTCGACGTGGGGCGCGGTCACGCTCGACGTCGACGGTGCGCCGCCGCTCGAGCTGCTGGTGGCCTTCAACCCGACGATGGCGCTCGACGACGAGCGGCTGGTGCTCCACCGCCTGGCCGGCGTCGACGACTTCACGCTCGACGGCGGCGCGCAGATCGGCACCGAGTTCCCCGACAACCTCACCCGCTGCCAGATCCAGCCGGGTCGCGCCCACGTCGTCGCCGGCAGCGGCGTCTACCCGCCGACCACGAGCGGCGTGGGCGCACGGGTCCCCTTGCCCAACGGTGGCGGCCCGGTCGGCTGCGGCGACGTCGACGGCGACGGCTGGGACGACCTGGTGGTCGGTGACGGCGGCGAACCCGTCGAGGTGTACCTCAGCCGCGGTGGATTCCAGAGCACCGCGGCCTTCACCTCGACCGCGAGCTACATCACGCGCCACATCGAGCTCGGTGACGTCGACGGCGACGGCCGGCTCGACATCATCGTCAACGACGCCTACGCCCCCGACCGGGCCTTCGGGTACCTCCGCAACACGACCCAGGGAGGTACGGTCTCCTTCGAGGAGGCGATGATCCCCGACTGGGACCCGAACAACACCAACCAGCGCTTCGACCTGGGCCCGACGCCGGCCGCGGCGCCCTGATCAGAAGCGCCACCCGAGCGTGATCGAGCCGCCGCCGGCGGTGGCGGCGGGCGCGATCGCGATCGTCTCGGTGCGATCGCCGATCGTGTAGCGGACCACGCCGGCGACGATGAGCGCGGCGCCGGCGGCGCCGGCCACGCCCGCCCACAGCTGCTTGGTCTCCGCGCGCTCGGTGAGGCGGTTGTACTCCTCGAGCGAGACGCCGCCCGCGCCGCCCTCGTCGGCGCGGGACACATCGCCGCGCGCCGAGAGGTAGAGGAGGGCGGCGGTGACGCCGGCGGCGCCGCCGCCGAGCACCAGGCCGTCGCCGAGCTTGTCGGTGTACCAGGGGCGGACGCGCGTGCGCGTGGTGGGTGGCGGCGGACCTGCGTCGTCGCCCGGCGGCGTCACGTCCTCGCCGGCGGTGGCGCCGCTGCGGTCCCCGTCGGGCGGCGGATCGCCGATCGGCTGTCCCGACGCGGCCAGGATCCGCTGGCACTCGGCGATCGCCCTGGTGGCGATCTCGGTCGAGTTGGGGCCGGGCTTGCTGGCGAGGAAGCGGCGGTACGCGTCGATGGCCTCGACGCACTCTCCGCGCTCGACGTGGATGCGTCCCTTGGCGAACAGGATGTCGGGGCGCGGATCGAGCGCGTAGGCCTGCGCGAGCAAGTCGAGCGCGCCGCTCAGATCCGCGGCCTCGTAGCGCGTCATGGCATCGGCCACCAGCTGCTGCGACGTCGCGGCTGGACTGGGCGCAGGCTGGGCGTCGGCCGGGGCGGCGCACAGCGCGAGCGCGAGCAGGGCAGCGGCGGGGATGCGGTCGGTCATGATGATCAATCCGGGGGCTTGAGGATGGTGGAGTCTCGTCGCGGTCCAGCGCCGGCGTCGACGGAGGGGGTGGTTCGTTCGGTCTTTGCGTCGAGCTTCGCGTCGGGCTTCGCGTCGGGCTTCGCCCGGTCGCGCGCCTTCCTGGGATGCGGTTGCGGCTCGGGACGCGGCGGCTCGACGGTGACGGTCTCGATCGCCGCCGCGCCGGCGTCCACGGACACCGCGGTCGGCTCGGTCGACGCGTCGAGCGGCGCTGCCGTCGCGCTGTCGGTCGCCTCGCCGGTCGCCTCGTCGGTTACCTCGCCGGGCATCGTGACCACCGGTGCGGCCGCGTCTGCCGGCACGGGCACATCCGCACCGCGCTTGGTTGTCCCGCGCCCGTCGAGCACCAGCGCGCCGGCGATCAGCGCGCCGCTGAAGAGGATGGCCATCGACAGCCACAGCGCCGCGCGTTGCGGTCGAGCCGGCGGCTGCGCGGGGACCTCGGCCGAGAGCACGAGCGAGCCGCCGGAGCCATTCGACGCGCTACCCTGCGACGCCGCCCGCGGCATCACGCGTCCGGGTGTCATGCCCGACGCGGCCGGCCCCACGGTCCCGGTGCTGGCGGTCGGGCCGCTCGATCCGCCGCTCGCGGACGGCGCGTCCGGCGGCGGCAGGAGGATCTCCTCGACGATCACCGCCTCCTGGCCGGGCACGAGCCACGGCTCGGGCTTCGCGCCGAACTGCTCGCGCAGGTAGCGCTGGAGCCCGATCGGGCTGATGGCGAGCCGGTGCTCGGTCGAGAACGCGACCAGCTCGTCGAGCATCGCCCCCACCGTCGGATAGCGATCGATCGCGTCGAGCGCCAGGGCGCGCATCACGATCGCCTCGAGCGCCGGCGGGTAGTCGGCGCGGATCGTCGACGGCGGCGGGATGTCGCCGGTGACGATCTTGTGCATCGTCACGTAGTCGTTGTCGCCCTTGAACAGCCGGGTGATGGTGGTGAGCTCGTAGAGCACGATGCCGAGCGCGAACACGTCGCTCCTGCGATCGACCACGTCGCCCCGGCACTGCTCGGGCGACATGTAGGCGATCTTCCCCTTGAGCGAGCCCGACTGGGTCTCGGTCATGCGCACCGCCGCCTTCGCGATGCCGAAGTCGACCACCTTCACCGCGCCGTCGTAGGTGACGATGATGTTCGACGGCGACACGTCGCGGTGCACGATGTCGAGCGGGCGGCGCTCGCTGTTCCGCGCCTCGTGCGCGTAGTGCAGGCCGGCGGCGGCGCCGGCGACGATCGTGAGCGCGTGCTCGAGCGGGATCCGTCCCTTGCGCAGCGCCACCGCGTGCAGCAGCTCGCGGACGTTCTCGCCGTGCACGTACTCCATCGCGAAGTAGAACGCGCCACCCTCCTGACCGATGTCGTAGACCTGCGCGATGTTCTGGTGGTGGAGCTGCGCCGAGAGGCGCGCCTCGTCGATGAACATGCGCACGAACCGATCGTCGCGCGCGTGCTCGGGCTTGATGCACTTCACCACCACGTAGCGCTCGAAGCCCTCGAGGCCGGTGGCGCGCGCCAGGTAGATCTCGGCCATGCCCCCGGTGGCCAGGTGGGAAAGCACCTGGTACCGGCCGAGCATGGAGCCGGGACCGATGGCGCGGACGGCTGCGGTGGACATGGGAGGAAGACAGGGAGGATTCCAAGTCGAAGGCGGCAGATCAAGCTCGGGCTCTGGTAGACGCGGTCAAGAGCTGCACCTCGGTATGGCTCGGTAAGGACTTTGCCGTTCCCTGCGAGGCAAGCCGCACACGAGATTGCATAGCCTCGGCGAATGTCTCGCGAGGTTCTCCGGGTGTTCGCGCTGGCCTTCGTCCTCGCGTCCGGGCTCACCGGCTCCGGCTGCTTGAACGCCAGGCCGTACCAGTGCGGCGACGGGACCGACTGCGTGCGCGGCGGCGTCTCCGGACGGTGCGAGGCCAACGGCCGGTGCAGCTTCCCGTCGGGAGCGTGCCCGAGCGGCTGGGCCTATCACGATCCGGACGGGCCGTTCGACGAGATGTGTGTGGGCGACGACGCGAACGTCGACGCGGGCACCGACGTGGGCCTCGACGCGCCCGACGGCATCCAGCTCCAGCTGCTGGCCATCCTGATCCAGGGCTACGACGGCAGCGTCGCCGACGACGGCTGGCGCGTGCTGGCGCGCACCCGCGGGACCTCGACGTGGACCGAGATCGAGGAGACCTCGCCGCCGAGCTCCAACTGCGACCGCGGTCTGTGGGCCGATTGCTGTGGCGCCGACGATCCCGACGGCCTCCCCGAGCTCCTGGTGCGCTGCTGGCACCGACCGTACGTCGTCCGCCTCACCCGCGTCGACGACGGGCTCCTGGGCCTGACCCCGCTTCAGCTGGAGTCGGGAGCCGCCAACACGGACGAAGCGCTCGTCACCTGGTTCGACGGCGACGGCGACGGCGACCTCGACGTCGTGCGCGGTCACCCCGACCTGGCGTTCCACACCAACACGGGCGGCGCGTTCACGCTGCAGGCACCGCTGGCCAGCGGCGAGCACGGGATGGCGGCGGGCAACTGGGACAACGATCCCGCGCCCGAGCTGGCCGTGGCAGGTGAGGCCGGGGTTCGTGTGCTCGAGCGTGGCGACGGGTCGTGGTCCGAGTCGTACGTCGTGGACACGACCGATCTCGGCGTCAAGAACGTCATGTGGTGCGACCATCGTGGTGATCCGCACCCGGAGCTGGTGGCGGCCAGCAGCGGCTCGCTCCGCATGTTCGCCAACCGGGGTCAGGGAACGGCCGGCCAGTGGCTCGACACCGCGGCGCCGCTGACGCTGGCGGGCGCGACCGGCGACTCTCGGCTGCCGATGGCGTGCGTCGACGTCGACGGCGATGGAGGTCAGGACGTGGTGTTCCGCGGCGGCGGCGGCGTGTACGTCGTACCGCACGGCGGCGCGAGCACGGTGGAGATCGGGTCGACCCTCTACGTGCGCTGGCTGGAGCTGGCCGACGTCGACGACGACGGGCGTCCGGACCTGGTGACCGCGATGGACGCGCCGCGGCGGGTCGAGGTCTGGCGCAATACCTCGCAGCCGGGCGCGGTGTCGTTCGCCTCGCCCACGATCATCGCCACCACCAGCGACCTGCCGCTCGGGGTCGCGATCACCAGCGTCGTCCTGCCCCGCCGGTGAAATGAATCCCCGCTCCGCCCGCAGGGCCACTAACATCCCGCCCATGCGCAGCTCGCTCCTGGCCGTGGCCTTCATCGTCGCGTGCGGAGGCGGCGACGACGCGATCGATCCCGGCGACGGCGACGGCGGCGTGATCGGCGACGGTGACGCGTCGATGGTCGACGCGGTGCCGAGCGGAGGCTGCGGGACGCCGCAGGCGAGCGGCGTGCAGAACGGCACGATCGACGTCGCCGGCACGGCGCGCACGTACGTGCTGTTCGTCCCCGCTGGGTACGACGCGATGCGACCGACGCCGCTCGTCTTCGCGTGGCACGGGCGCACCGGCACCGCGGCCAACGCGCGCGCGTACTTCGGCATCGAGGCCGCCGCCGCCGGCGCCGCGATCATCGTCTATCCGCAAGGGCTGCCGGTCTCCTCCGACCCCAACGACACCGGCTGGGAGCTGACGGCGAACGGGCGCGATCTCGCGTTCTACGACGCGCTGTCGGCGCGACTGCGTGACACCTACTGCATCGGCCCGGCGTACAGCATGGGCCACAGCTTCGGCGGCTACATGAGCAACGCCGTCGCGTGCTACCGGGGTGGCGTCGATCCTGGCGAGGTCCGCGCGATCGCGCCGGTCGCCGGCGGCGGCCCGTTCGGGCAGTGCCCGGGTGATCCGGTCTCGGCGGTGGTGATGCACGGCATGAACGACTCGGTCGTGCCGTTCACGCAGGGCGAAGCCTCGCGCGACTTCTGGCGCGCCGACGCGTCCTGCGACACCGCCTCGACGCCGATCGATCCGTCGCCGTGCGTCGCGTACGCGGGCTGCGACGGCGGCCGCACCGTCCGCTTCTGCGCGCACGCCGACACGGCCTTCGGCGGGCATGGATGGCCGAGCTGGGCCGCCCGCGCGGCGTGGGACCTGTTCGTGGCGACGCCGTGATCGAGATCGCGGTCGAGCCGAACGACGGCCCCGTGTGCTCGCTCTCCTGGTGGGGCGACGACCTCGTGGACTGGCTCGGCGGCCATCGCTGGACCCTCGCCGGCGGCCACCAGCGCTTCGGCGTCGGCTCGACCTACCGGATGGACGCCGCCGTCGGCTGGCGCGACGTCGGGGTGTGCTTCGAGCGGCTGGGCACCAAGGGCCGCATCGCCCGCTGGAACGGCAAGCTCCCCAGCCCGGGCTGGATGCCGCTTGGCATCGACGAGCTACGCGAGATCGATCGCAGCTACTACCACGCCGATGACTACGCGTTTCCCGTCGCGCTCCTCGCGTTGCCTGATGGCCGCGAGGCGATCGCTCACTGCCCGCGCCGCTACGATACGCTCGAGCTCGAGCTGCTCGACGGCACGCCGCTGACCCAGCGGAACAGCAAGGCCGACGACATCTTTCACTCGCGGCTGGAGGTGACGCCCGACGGCCGCTGGCTCCTGTCATCGGGCTGGGTGTGGCAACCGTACAACGTCGCATGCGTGTACGACGTGGCGCGCGCCCTGGCCGAGCCCGGCCACCTCGACGGCAGCGGCGTCCCGATCGATCTCGACGACTTCGGCGACGAAGCCGACGGCGCGACCATCGTCGGCGATCGCCTCGTGATCGCGAGCCTCGAGAATCATCGCCTCGCGGTCGGGCCGCTCGACGGCGGACGCGGCTATCACGTGCCCATCGATCCCGGCTGCCAGCTACCGTCGCGGCTGATGGCGTGGGGAGCGGATCACGTGGTCGGCTTCGACGGGCCGCCGCGCGTGATCGAGCTGGCCACCGGTCGCATGGTCCACCGCTGGGACGAGCTCGACAGCGGTCCCGCGCAGTGGCAGCCGAGCGTCAACATGACGATCGCCGGCCCGCCGTTCCTCGCCCGCGATCCGGTCAACCGCCGCTTCGCGCTGGCCTGGCCGTCCGCCGACGGCGCCAGCGGCCGCATCGTGGTGGTCACGAGCCAAGCCGTGACTGTCGGGGAGAGGGACGCGTGAGCCGCTTCTGTGCCGGTACCGGCGAGGCCGACGCCGCCGAGCTCGCGGGCGTGCGCCGGCCACTGAACCGGGCGCGTCGCTACGAATCAGCCCTTCTGGCTCTCGTCGAGGGTCCGGCGAGCGCGCTCGCCTCCGGGCGCAGGACGCGGCCACCGGGGTCGCGATAGCGCGCGTCGAGATCGGTCAGCGCCGCGAGGAGCCGCGCCACGTTCTCCCCGCTGCGCGCGTGGACGATGTCGAGATCGAACGTGGAGACAGGGGCGCCGGATAGGACCGCCGCGACGCCGCCGACCACGATGTACTCGACCCGATGTCCCGAGAGCACCTCGAGCGCATCGCGGAATCTAGGTGCCGCGCCGCGCATTCATCAGCTCCGCCGCGCTGTCGGCGAAACCGTCGTCACCGCCGTGTTCACTGGCACGGGGAATCGTCGGCGTCGCCGCGGCGGGATCCGGCGGGCTGGACATCTCGTCGAAGCGGACCGCAAACGCGTCAGGCCGGTCGCTCGAGCCGGCCGTCGGCGTGCCGGGCGAAGCGCTGGGGATCGGCGCCGTGCACGTTGTCGTCGGACGGCCACGGCCACCCGCCGAAGCGCGTGCGCTGGTAGTCGGCGATCGCGTCCTGGATCTCCTCGCGCGTGTTCATGACGAACGGTCCGTGCTTGACGACCGGCTCGCCGATGGGGCGCCCTTGCAGCATCAGCAGCTCGACCTCGTCGCCGCCCGCCACCAGCGGCGCCTCGACCCCGGCGACGAGCTCGATCATCGACGCCGGCTCCACCGCGACCCCGCCGATCTGCAGGCGCGCGCCACGGAAGAAGTAGAGCGCGCGCGCGGCGTCGGCGGAGGCCGCCGGCAGCGTGAAGCGTGCGCCCGGCGCCAGCTTCACCGTCCAGATCGCGACGTCGCTCTCCCGCCGCGAGGCCCACGAGCTGGGTGGCGGCGACGGCGCCGTCAAGGCGCCCAGCCGGCCCGCGACCACCGTGATCTCCACCGCGCGCCCCTCGCCGTCGGCGATGGTCTGGCGCGGGATGAGGTCGTTCCACAGCATCGAGAAGTGCGGCGCGGCGAACTTGTCGGCCCGCGGGAGGTTGAGCCAGATCTGGAAGAGCTCGACGGGGTTGGGCGCCGCACGCTCGAGCAGCGGGAACATCTCGGCGTGCAGGATGCCGGCGCCGGCGGTGAGCCACTGGACGTCGCCGCCGCCGTAGCGCGCCGCCGCGCCGAGCGAGTCGCTGTGATCGAGCAACCCGCGGCGCACCACCGTGACCGTCTCGAAGCCGCGATGCGGATGCGACGGAAACCCGGGCACGTTGCGCCCGTGGTACATGCGCCAGCCGTCGACGCCGGCGAAGTCGTTGCCGAGGCGGCGCCCGGCGAGCGAGGCGTCGGGGCCGAAGCTCGCGTTCCCCGCCGGGTAGCGGTCGTCGTGGTGGACGCAGAACAGGAACGGATCGAGCGTCGGCCACGGCGGCGCGCCGAGCGGACGGGTCGCGAGCACCGGGCTCGGCGCGGCGGCGCGCCGTCCCGGCGAACAGGAGGCGAGCGCCGTGGCGCCACCGGCGGCGATCAGCTTGAGGGCGTCACGACGGTCGAGCGCGCTCATCCTGGCCAGGTTAGCAGGCCTTCGTCACGGCGCCGGGGTGACGGTGGGCGGCATCGCGGCCTGGGCGGCTGCGGCGGCGGCGGCGGCGGCGGCCTCGGCGCCCCTGCGCTGCTCCCGGAGCTTCTCCTCGCGCTCGCGGATCTTCACGCGCTCGCGGGCTTCCTTCACGTAGTCGAAGACCGGGGGATCGTAGTGCTTGGCGTCGTAGACGCGCACCACCATGGATCCCTCGACCGGCATCTCGAGCTCGCTCCATCCCGGGGGCATCACCGGCTCGGTCCAGTCGTAGACCCACTTCGCGTCCGTCGCCGACAGGTTCACGCAGCCGTGGCTGTTCACGTGGCCGAAGCGATCGTGCCAGTACGCCGCGTGGAAGTAGAGGCCGGAGCGAAAGCGCGTCGCCCACGGCACCTCCGACACCTCGTAGTGGGAGCTCTCCTGCTCCTCGGCCGACATCTTGGTGAGCGATGCCTTGGAGCGGAGCCGGTAGATCGCGGGCGGCGTGTCCTTCTTGCGCCGACCCGACGAGAACAGCGTGGCGAAGACCGGCGTCTCGCCTTCGTATGCGATCATCACCTGCTCGTCGCGATCGAGATCGATCCACTTGGCGTGTGCGTCGGCGATGCCGGGCCGCGTGCGCGTGCGGGCGACGCGGAGGCTCTTGCGCTCGATCCACTGGCCGTCGGCGACGCGGACGTAGCCGCCGTTCTCCTCGAAGACGGGCACGATCGCGCGATGCGCGAACGTCTCGCCCTTCGCCGCCTTCTTGTCGGCGGCGACGCGCGCGGTGACCGTCTTCCTGTCGGCGGCGTACACCCACGCGAACGGCCACGACGGCGGGGGCGTGGCGACGAGATCGATGCCGGTGAACCTCGATGGCTGGAACTTGGTCATGTCTTTCACCGCCACCCACCCGACGCTGGTCTTCACGTAGTCAGTACCGTTGATCCGGACGATGCTCTCCTCGTCCCGCGTGACCATGTAGTTCGTCTGATGCTTGGGGTCGGGCAGCGGGGTACCGGCGCGCGCGGCGGTCTCGTCCGCGTAGCGCTTGGCGCCTTTCTCGATGCTGTAGTAGTCCTGCGGGACGAGGAGCCCGGCGGGGACGACCGGCAGGACGGTCGCCAGCGGCTCCCGGGTGCTCGCCTTGGCGTGGCGCGCGCACACCCAGCCGCGAGGCGCGGCGGCCAGCCAGATCTTGCAGCGCTTGTCGCCGTCGACCGCCTCGCCGACCGGCAGCCGGGTGCCCCCGACGATCTTGCCGAGCGGCTCCGACTTCAGATCCGGCGCGGTGTACGCGTGCGCGTCGCGGCGCAGCTCGAACGACTTCGTGGTCGCCGGCCACTCGAGCTTGGCGATCGTGTCGGCGTTCGGCGGCGCGTCGGCGACCGGCGTTGCCGTCGGCGTCGCGACGTGCGGCGGGGCTTCGAGGTCGAAGTCCGGCGCGGCGGGGCCACGCTGGCCGCCACCACAAGCCGCCAGCGCCAGCACCAGGACCAGTGCGAGGCGAGTCATACGTCCAGTCTTGCACATGACCGTCCGTTTCCAACGCCCGGGCGCGGGCTCGTCATCCCACGCCCGTCGGGACCGCGCTCGTCGGTGTCATTCGATCTCGGACGGCCACTGCTCGATGGTGAGGCGGTCGGGCGCCACGGCGTTCGCCCTGGTCACGACCAGCTCGATGGAATCGGGCGCACGCCCCCGGCGGCGTGCCGCGCCCCAGCGGTTAGCCGAATTGCCTGGGCGAACTGTCGAGCCTGGCCGTCGCCGCCGCCCTGACGTGGTCGGCAGGGGGCGCCTTGCCCGCCGCGTACGCGCGAACCCGTGGCGCCGCCCTTGCAGAAGCGCGACGCATGTCAGTTCGCTCGTCGCCTCTCCTCCTCGCCGTCGCCGCATGCATCGCGCTCCTCACCACGGCCTGTCTCGAGCCGCCCGGCGAGGAGGAGCTCGCCAGCGACGAGAAGGCCCTGGTCACGGGCATGCCCGCGAATCCCATGGAACCGCCCACCGACGGCATCGGCGCCTACAAGCTCTACGGCAATCAGCTCTCGCGGCTGCCCGTGAGCCACTACCTGAAGGGCGCTCTCCAGCCCGCCGCAGCGCACCACCTGATCGTCCGCACCGAGTGCCCGACCAACGTCGTCGCTCCGTACCGGGACACGGGCCTCTACGTGGTCAAGAAGGTCAACCAGAAGTTCTTCGGCTGGAAGGTCACCGACGCCGCCTTCAACGACGACTGCCAGGGGCAGACCGGCTGCACCTGCACGACCTGCAGCCGCGTCGATCTCGGCGCCTCGACCACCGGCGCCGCCTACGATGTCTACGCCTTCTCGGCACAGCGGACACGCGCGCGCTGCGACGTTCGCTACTCGACCAACGGCGGCACCAGCTGGAGCAGCCTCTCGGGTGGACCGACCGACCTTGGCGGCGCCCTCGTCGATGTCGGCGCCGTCCGGCGCGGCTCGGCCGACGCCTTCGAGGTGAAGACGCTCGAGAGCGAGACCAGCAACACCGACCTGCCCGCGCTGGCTGCCAACACGCACATGCTGCTCTTCGATCTCGGCGGCACGTCGACGTCATCGACGGCCGTGCATCGCTCGGCCGCGCCGCCGGTCTTCGCGACCAACCAGACCTCACCGGCCTACGACATCGATCCGAAGATCGGTCCCAACATTGCCGGCGGCGCCATCCGACTGGAGAACTGCCTCGACCCGTGCATCCCTGTCGCCGCTCGCCACCTCTTGCTCATCGGCAAGGAGACCCCGGGGGTGCCCGCGCCGGCCACGGCCGGCGACGTCGAGACCACGGTCGACGTCTTGCGCGAGCCGCGCGACGCGTCCGGCAACGCCGACGGCATCGTCGAAGCGGCGCTGCCGCCGGTGCCGTCGGCGAGCCCGTACTACACCTGCTCGACGCCCGTCGCGCTCGCCCCCGGTCGCTACGGCGCGTCCTTCCCGGCGCGCTCCATGAACGAGTACGGAACGGGCAACCCCGCGTTCAGCTTCGCCGGCGCCGCCTGCACGATGGTGCGCGAGCTGATGAGCGCGTTCAGCTACGAGAACGCCATCATCGCCTGCGACCCCGACTATTTCTTCCGTGGCCAGGGCAACTGGCGCGCGCTCGTGTTCAAGGTACAGGCGCTCGCCGACGGCGACGACCTCTGGCGCTCGCGCACGATCGAGCGCACCGTGGCCAACGGCGGCCTCGGCTGCCGCTACGGCCAGTGCTGGGACACGTTGCGCGAGGACTTCGAGCTGAGCGTCTCGTCGCAGGTGCGCGTCTGCGTCGCCATGCGCGACTCGCGCATCGGCGTCGGCGCAACGGTACGCCTGGAACAGACCCCGTCGTTCTCGGAGCTCAAGGTGGCCACGGTCAACGTGCACCAGAGCCAAGGCGGCGGCCTGGCCACCGGCACCGAGTTCCTCAACATGTCCAACCTGCTGGCGACGCGCGGCCGCTTCGTGCCCGAGCGACGCACCGTCGCCGAGCTCGATTACTGGGCGCCCTTCGAGTGGGCCGCCGACATCGTGATGTTCCAGGAGATGGAGAACGAGCTCGTCACCGGCATCGTCGCCAACGAGGCCGAGGTGCACACCGACCTGGACTGGCGCTGGATCTTCGGGGCGGGCAAGCGCCTCCCCGAGGTCGGGTACGTCTCCTACAACAGCGTGCTGACCCACGAGCTGCTCGTCCCTGGAGGCAAGACCGGGGACATCACGGCGCGTGACACCGACAAGTGCGAGAGCTCCAGCCCGCTGAACGGATCGGACCACCGCTCCGAGTGCTACAACGAGGACTGGCTCGACGGCACCGTGATCACCGGTGGCTTCCCCGAGGTGCTGCCGTTCCATACCTACGTCGTGCCGGCCAGGGTCGCCGTGCGGCGCTGGAGCGCCGGCGCCGACACGCCGATCCTGGTCTACAGCGTGATCCTCGAGCCGCATCATCGCTTCGTGCAGCGCCGCGCCGAGCTCGAGGCGGTGATCGCGACGATCAAGGCACACATGGCCGCTCAGCCCGGCATGAGCGACGCCGCCGGCGACCCTTCGCCGACCGCGGCCGGCCACCGCGTGATCCTCGCCGGCGACTTCAACTTCTACCCTCACGAGGTCGGCGAGCACCGCTGGTTCGTGCGACGCCTGCGCGAGGAGTTCGGCTACGCCATCGACACCGCCGCGGCGGATCGGGACTCGTGGGCCAACTTCTACGACATGCACGCGTTCCGAGGCGCCGCGCCGTCTCCCGACGACGGCCTCCCTGCGCCGTACACCGAGGGCGAGCACTGGCAACCCGTCACCAGCCTCGCGTACAAGTTCTGGTGGGGCCAGGGGCCCGAGTGGAGCCACCACTTCCCGTACTGGGCAACGACCTACCACGGCGTCGACTCCGACTACGGTGCAGGCAAGGAGCGCGAACGCCACGACGCGGTGCTGCTCGTCGGCAAGGGCTGGGCGAAGGACGATCCAGTGCGCAAGTACATCGTCATGCATACGACCGTGCAGTACGACTCGCCCTTCGCCATCAAGGACGGCCAGGGGCGCGTCCTCGCCGTCGACATCGCGCCCTACGAGGCGAACAACGACAAGGACGTGCCCAACGTCCTCGACGGCCGCCGCAACTATGCGCCCCAGCGCCCGCTGTCGATCGAGCAGCAGGACGGCATGCTCTTGACCGACACGGCGTGCACGGCTGCAGGCTGCGCTGCCATCGAGACCGATCACATCCCCGTGGGGGTGCGCCTGCGGGTGACGCGCTGAGACGGGCTGTCGGCACCGCTTCGCTGGAGCCCGGATGGCCGCCTCGAGCGGAAGGAGCGCTCGATCTCGGATTAGGATGACGACCATGCGTGCCATCGTGCTCGATGCGCCTGGGCCCGCCGAGGCCCTGACCATGCGCGAGGTCCCCAGGCCCGAGCCGCGACCTGGCTGGGTGCTGCTACGTGTCGAGGCGTTCGGGCTCAATCGCTCCGAGCTCCACACGCGGCTCGGACTGGCCGGCCCCGACGTCACCTTCCCGCGTGTGCTGGGCATCGAGGCCGCCGGTGTGATCGAGGCCGCGCCCGGTACCGATCTCCCGCTCGGATCGAAGGCGGTGGCGATGATGGGCGGCATGGGCCGCGCCTTCGACGGTGGCTACGCCGAGTACACCCTGGTGCCGGCGTCGTGCGTGATCCCGGTCGACACCGACCTCGACTGGGCGCGCCTCGGCGCGCTGCCCGAGGTGCTGCAGACCGCGTGGGGCTCGCTGGTCGTGGGCGTCGACCTCCCTCGAGGAGGGAGCCTGCTGATCCGCGGCGGCACGTCGTCGGTCGGCCTGATGGCAGCGCTTCTCGCCCGACGCGCCGGCGCCACCGTGATCTCCACGACGCGCCGTCCCGATCGCGCCGACGTGCTGCGCGCGATGGGGGTCCACCACGTCGTCGTCGACGATGGCGAGATCGCCGCCACCGTCCGTCGCCTCGTGCCCGGCGGTGTCGACGGCGCGATCGAGCTGGTGGGCGCCCCTACCCTCCGCGACACCCTCCGCGCCTGCCGCCCCGGTGGCACCACCTGCTTCACCGGCATGCTCTCCAACCAGTGGATCGTCGACCGCTTCTACCCCATCGAGTTCATCCCCACCGGCGTGCGTCTCACCTCCTACGGCGGCGATGCCAGCGACCTTCCCCGGGAGGTGCTCGAGGACGTCGCCGCCGCGATCCACCGGGAGGAGCTCACCTGGCCGGTCCAGACCTACGCCATGGCCGACATCGCCCGCGCCCACGACGACATGGAGCAGAATCGCGTCACCGCCAAGCAGGTCGTCCTGACGCGCGGAACCACGTGAGCCCGGCGCGCGCGGCCTGCGTCAGGGCGTGGTGTCGATGACGAAGTACGCGGACGTCGAGATGACGACCGCGTTGTACCCGTTGTAGACCTTCACGGCGACGTTGTGCTGACCGTCGGTGAGCGGGGTCGGCACGGTCCAGGGAGAGGTGCAGTCCTGCCACGGCTCCTGGTCGACCCGGCACTGGACCGAGGCGGTGGCGCCGATCACGGTGAAGGAGATCGTCGGCTGCGGATCGGAGCCGGGCGACGGCGGGAGCGACGTGAAGGTGACGTCGATGTTGCGCGTGTCGATCGTGAAGGCGTGCGTGGCGGTGGTGACGTGACCCGCTTGGTCCACCGCGGTCACGGTCAGGAGGTGAGCGCCGTCGGCGAGCGTCGGTGCGATGAACGCACCGCACGGCGAGATCTCGGGGAGGTCATCGAGCACGCACGTCGTGCGGACACCCGTGGCGGAGTCCCGGACGTTGATCGAGAAGGTCGGCGTCCGGTCGGCGGTCGACACCGGGCCGTCGATCGTCAATGTCGGCGGCTCGGTGTCACGGCGGAACCAGTGACGGACAACGGTCTCGTTCCCGGCGGAGTCCTGGGCGCGCACGTGGAACCGGTGCTGACCGTCGACGAGGACCGGGACCTCGTAGACACCGGTACACGGCTCCCACGCGCTGGCGTCGAAGGCGCACTCGATGGTCGAGGCCCCGGTCACGGTGAACACGAGGGTCGCCACCGACGTGGTGATGGGATCGGCCGGGGCGTCGATGATCGTGATCACCGGGGCGATCGTGTCGACGGTGAAGGCGCGTTCCACGATGGTCTCCAGTCCGGCCTGGTCGCGGGCACGGATGACGAAGGTGGAATCGCCCTCGGGGAGGGTGGCGGCCGTGTAGTGCTGGGCGCACGGCGCGAAGGCGGTGGCGCCGCCGCCGGTGATGCGGCATTCGGTGGTGACCGGGTTGCCGCCGTCGCTGCGGACGAAGTCGAACGAGGGGGTGTTGTCGCGTGTCCACCCCTCGGGGCCGCTGGTGATCGTCACCGTCGGCGGCGTCGTGTCGACGCGCCAGGTGCGCGTGGCCGGCGACGGATCGACGTTGCCGGCCGCGTCGCGCACCACGATGGACACGGTGTGAACGCCCTCGATCAGACCGTCGATGGTCCAGGGCGAGGTGCAGGGCGTGGCCGCGAGCGCGCCGAGCGCGCAGGTGAACGAGGCGCCGGCGCCCGCGTCGGGTGACGAGAACGCGAAGGTCGCCTGGGTGGCGTTCGTCACGGCGGAGGGGCCGCTGTCGATCGTCGTGTCGGGCGTGCTGCTGTCGATGGTCCACGCGTGGCGCCGTGACGGCGTCTCGACGTTGCCGGCGAGGTCGGTCGCCCGGACGTCGAAGGTGTGATCGCCATCGAGCAGGTCCGGCGTCTGATACGGCGAGGCGCACGCAGCGTACGGCGCGCCGTCGAGGGAGCAGGCGAACGTCGCCGCGCTCTCGCTCTCGAACTGGAAGCTGGCGCTCAGGCTGTTGTCGAGCGCCGACGGCACGACGAGCAAGGTGGTCGTGGGCGGCGTCGTGTCGACCCGCCACATGCGCGTGGCCGGCGACGGGTCGACGTTGCCGGCCGCGTCCCGCACGGCGATGGTCACGGTGTGAACGCCCTCGATCAGACCGTCGACGATCCAGGGCGACGTGCAGGGCGTGGCCGCGAGCGCGTCGAGCGCACAGGTGAACGAGGCGCCGGCGCCCGCGTCGGGTGACGAGAACGTGAAGGTCGCCTGCGTGGCGCTGGTCGCGGCGGACGGCCCGCTGTCGATCGTCGTGTCGGGCGTGCTGCCGTCGGTGGTCCACGCGTGGCGACGTGATGGCGTCTCGACGTTGCCGGCGAGGTCGGTCGCGCGGACGTCGAACGTGTGATCGCCATCGACCAGCGCCGGCGTCTGGTACGGCGAGGCGCACGGCGTGAACGGCGCACCGTCGACGGCGCACGCGAACGACGCCGTGCGCTCGCTCTCGAACTGGAAGCTGGCGTTCACGCTGTTGTCGAGCGCCGGCGGGACGACGAGCAAGGTGGTGACGGGCGGCGTCGTGTCGACCGTCCACGTGGCGCGGGCCGGCGTCGCATCGCGCACCCCCGCCGGGCTGATCGCGTAGACCTCCAGCACGTGCGCGCCGTCGCCGACGACGGGCTCGAACGGCGAGCCGCACGGCGTCTCGGGGCCGCCGTCGAGCGTGCAGCCGAAGGTCGAGTCGGCGATGCTGCTGGCGAGCTCGAACCGGCTGGGCTGGTTCGTCAACGCCGGCGGCCGGGCCGTGATCGTGGTCTCCGGGGCGCCCTCGTCTCCGCCCGGGACCTCGTCATCGCCGAGACAGCCGGTCGCCGCGAGGAGGAGGGCGGGCAGGGTGAAAGCAAGCCAGGAGCGCGTTCGAGCCATGTCGCCATTGGACGTAACGCCGGCTCGATCATGCGGTGGAAGAGTCGGCAACGAACGGAAGACATCCGAGGTCTCTCCCGTGTCCCCGTGACGCTCACTCGATGTCCCTGGGACATCGCCGTCGGGTGCCCGCCAAGTGGGCGAACCCGGCAGGGCGAGTGTTCACTGCGGCTGGCCCGATCCTTGGAATGGGGTGGCGACGGAGGAACACATGGTCCGTCATCTCGTGAACACCCCGAAAGCGTCCTTGCTCGTCCTTGCCCTCGCCCTCGTCGCGCCGCTCGCCGCAGGCTGCGTCGAGGATCCGGAGGAGGATCTCGAGCTCGCCGAGGAGAGCGCGGAGCTCTCGGCCTTCGCCGCCAGCATCCAGAACGTGTGGAGCCAGAAGTGCCTCGACATCCCCTGGGGCTCGAACCGCCAGGGCGAGGCGGTCAACCAGTTCAACTGCCATGGCGGCGGGGCGCAGCGGTTCCGCGTCGAGCTGGTGTGGGGCGTGCCCGGGCAGACCGCCACCGGATGGCAGATCCGGAACACCACCACCAACCTCTGCCTGCGGCCCAATGGCGCGTCCGCGCCGGGCTTCACGCCGGAGTCGATCTCCGTGTCGCAGTGGCCGTGCGACGGCCACTGGGCGGTGTGGCGGAAGCGCGACGTCGTCGCCTTGTCAGGCGGCGAGCGGCTCTCGTTCTCGTGGGATCGCGACGCGGCGTACTGCCTCGACGTCCCCGCCAACCGCGCGCACCTCGACGGTACTCAGCTTCAGATCTATCGCGGCTGCCACGGCGGCGCGCTGCAGCGCTTCGACGTGCGACCGTGATTCCGTCGGAAGCGTCGCCGGATTGGGGTGATGGTGGCGAACGCCGCCCGCGCGGTGGCCTGACGAGCACCAACCTCGGGCGTGGATACCTCTGTCGCCCGAGCGAAGGAGCTCTGTGATGGTATCGGTGGGCGTCTTGACGCAGCCCCGGATCGTGTCGCGTCCTACGGCTTGTCGCCGACGATCCGTCTCAGCTCCGGCGGAGGGCGGAAACTGGGCGGGGCGGGGAGGGTCGCGCCGTCTCTCCGGAAGATGACCTTCGTGGAAGGATCTCTGTCATCGCCGAGATCCCACGAGCGAACACGTCGCTTCGTCGGGGCGCAGCCTGCGATCAGGGCCTTGCGGAGCCGACGCAGGTCGCGCCCCGAGAGGGTACGCTGGCGCCCGCCTCGTTCGACCACCACGCCCCTCGAGTCGACGGAGGCGCGCCAGGTCGAGGTGCCGCAGAAGCCGCCGTCATCGCCGCTCAGCTCGAGGCTCCAACCGGGGCGAGCGAGGTTGGCGGTCACCTGCGCACGACACGCTGCCACCTCGTCCGCGGCTGCGGAGCCCGCGGTCATCCCGGCCACCCCGAGGAGCAGGACCACGATCGAGATCCGCACCATCCCCGCGACACTAACACCGATCGGTCGATGACCGCGAACCGTCGGGCGTCGTGCGGCATAGGCCCATGCTGCTCGGCAGCTCGAACGGCTTCGTGATGGGAGAGCTCAGCCACTGGGAGCCGTACGGCATCGCGACCTTCGGCCCGGGCGGCGAGGGCCGTCCGTCGGTGCGCAACTGGCTGGCCGCCTAGGCGCCGCAGAAGCCCGACCTCCGGGTGGTGTCGATCACCGTGGCCGGCTGCACGGGCTCGGGCGGCCAACCGACGGTGCGGGTCCGCGTCGAGAACCGTGGCGCGCGCACGGCGGGCGGCTGGATCGACGTGTTCCACGGCCGCACCTCCGCGCCGCCGACGGCCGGCTCGCTCGACGAGCTCGACGAGTCGAACAACCACGCCTCGACGGTCCTGAACCTGCCCGACTGCAGCTTCAACTGAGTCGCTGCTCAGATCTTCACGGGGCGACCATTGCGCAAGTCGTCGATCAGCGTCGCGAGCTCGGTCGGTGCGCCGTCGTACACGTGCGCGGCGATCTCGAGCGCGAGCGCTTCGTCGGATGCGTCGAAACGCTTGGCGATGATGCGACTGATGTCGGCGACGTCCTGGTACTTGTCGCCGATCTCTCGACGCGGGGAGACCGCGGCATGAAACTTCAACGCAACCAGCACGCCGCGGGGAACGATCCGCACACGCTGGCCGAGGACCGTCGCAGGTTCGTGATGCTGCGCCGCAGCGCTCAGCACCGGGTTGGCCTCGCGCGCAACCAGGTCGGCGATCGCTTCGTCTTCATCGGGATCGGAGCCGGGCCGGAAGACGCGCACCATGTCGACGGTCGCGGCGACGTCGTAGCCCCTCGCCTCGAGTGCGCGCGTGAGCGGTTCCAGGCGGTCACGCGGGACGAGCAGATTTGCGTCGACCGTCGCGCGGAGCCGACCGTGGTAGCCGACTGCGATGCCGCCGATGAGCACGTGCTCGGCGCCGACCTCCGCGAAGATCTCCGTCAGCTCGGCCAGCGTGCGAGCGCGCTCGTCCAGGGTCTCGACCGCATGATACGCGACGCCAGGAGTCGCCACCCGCCGACGCTACCATGCATGTCGCGCGCCTCCAGAAGGTCGCGTCTGTCTTGTGCGCGGAGGGGGACTCGAACCCCCACGGTGTTACCCACTAGCCCCTCAACATGGGTTCCGCGCAATGAAGTTGAGGGCTTGGAACGGAAGCGGTCCCACGACACAGCCCGCCCCCGCGCGCCGACAGTTTGTTGGCGCGCGATTTCCTTTCGGCACAGAGGAGACCGCAGGGATTGGTTTTGGTCGACGTCCCGGTATCGCGCGGGCAGGCGGTCGCCGCAGCGTTGCCACCTTTTGCCTCCCCGGATCGGCAACGGCAAACCTGCCCCTCCGATAGCGGCGCCATGATGACAGACGAAGTCGATGTCTCAGTGTTCTCTTTCGGAGACCAGCGGTACGAATTTGCAGACCCAGGGATGAAGCGTGTCGTGGCCGAGCTCGAGCTCATGGCCAGGACCCGCTTGCCGATCCTCATTCTCGGCGAGACCGGCGTCGGCAAGGAGATCTCGGCGCGCGCCGCGCATCAGCTGTCGCCCCGGAACCGGGGGCCGTTCGTCGGTGTCAACTGCGCTGCGATCCCGGCCGGGCTCATGGAGAGCGAGCTGTTCGGCTACCAGCGAGGAGCGTTCTCGGGCGCCACGGGACCGCACGCCGGCTACTTCGAGGCGGCCAGCGGCGGCACCCTGTTCCTCGACGAGATCGGCGAGCTGAACCTCGACGCACAGGCGTGCCTCCTGCGCGTGCTCGGAGAGAACCGCATCGCACGGCTAGGGTCGACAACGGAGCAACCGGTCGACGTACGGGTCGTTGCCGCGACCAACCGGGACCTCGAAGCCCACGTGCGAGCTGGATCGTTCCGGGCGGACCTCTACTTCCGTCTCTGCGGCGCGACGCTCGTCGTTCCTCCGTTGCGGGACCGGCCGCTCGACCTGCCTCGCCTAGCTCGCGGGTTCTTGTGCGCGGCTCGCCGCGAGCTCCACCGAGAGGACGCGCGGCTGTCGGACATGGCGATGACCTGCATTCGCCAGCACCCGTGGCCCGGAAATGTACGCGAGTTGAGGGACGCGATGGTGTACGCGGCTGCCGCCGCGTCCGGCGACGTCGTGGAGCTCGCACATCTGCCGCCGCGTCTCCTGCGGCGCGTGATGTGGAGCTCCTCGGCGCAGCCGGAGCATCCCGAAAGGCTGGTCCAGTTCCGGCCGCTGCGGCGAGAGCTCGCCGAGTTGACGCAGCTACGGATGCGCGAAGCGTTGACGGCCACGGCTGGAAACCAGAGCGCGGCGGCGGCGCTGCTGGAGATGTCTCGTCGTACCTTCATCAGCAAGATGAGGGAGTTCGGCATCGGCGCGGCCGACCTGCGCGAACGTCGCGCACTGCGCAATCGCCACACGGTTCCTCCGCGCTGATTCCGCACGGCTGCGGCCTCGCGCATGCGCAGACCCGCGATATCCGCGGCGCCACCAACCGTTCGTGATGTGGCGCCGAGCTTGCGTAGGGGCCCCAGCCATGAAGTCCTGGATGTCGATCGTGGTCTTGCTTCTGCTCGCCGGCTTCGCTGCCGGCTGCCGGAATGACGATGGTTCGAACACCGAGAGCAACCTCGGCGGCGGCGACGGCGGAGTCTGCGACAAGGATCGCGAGGCGCTCTTGCAGCTCCTCGCGACGCCCCGCCAATGCGCCGCCACCGAGACGTGCCCGGTCGGCAGTCATTGCGATCCGGTGGGCGGTCAGTGCACCTGGCAGTGCATCGCCAACAGCGACTGCGGTTCGGGCATGACTTGTACGTGCGACGGCATCTGCGTTGGCGGTCACGGCGATGGTGGCGTGCCCGATGCGGGCGCAGCTGACCCAACGTGTCCGCGCGATCGTGCCCTTCTCCTCGCGGTCGGGGACAGCCCGCGCCCGTGCAACCTCGACGAGGATTGCCCCTACGGCTCGGCGTGCGACGCGGCCCGCGGCGTCTGCGCCTACACGTGTCTCGGTACCACCGACCCGATGCTTCCATGCGCGGCGGGCACCGTCTGCGACTGCAGTGGGCGCTGCGTCCCTCCCGGTGGGGCTCCGATGACGGCCGACGAAGGTCGCTTTCACGTGACGCTCACACCGCCTCGCCTCGAGGTTCCCGGTACCACATGGGCGCCGCAGAGCTTCCAGATCGAGCTGTCGACGGCGAGCTCGGCGGCCGTTGCGGCGGCGCCGCCGCCCGTTCACGTCCGGGCGCCCGCGGGCCTTCGCGTCGGCGGCACGGCCGCGTCGGCAACCCTGTCGGAGCTCACGATCTCCACATGGAACGTCCAGCTGGAAGCGGGTCGCGCCGTCGCGCGGGCGACGGTCTTCGTCGCACCGGTCGCAGGTCTCGACCCGTACCGGGCACCCTGGGCGATCGAGATCGTCGGTGGTGACCTGGTGACCGCCCGCCGCACGTTGCTCGTCGCGCCGAACTGGAACGTGTCGACGCCGACCACGGGCATGTTCCGTGGCGAGGTGGTCGCCGAGCAAGGCACGGCTGGGGGGCTCACCCGCATCCCCGTCACCGCGTGGGCGAACGCGTCGTTCGTGCTCTTCTTCGACGAGTCCCGCGCGCTGTCGCCGTCGGGTCGGTTGGGCCTCCACCTCAGCGGGAGCACGACGCCGGATCTTCCCTTCGTCGCGAGCGCCAACGGCTCGGCGATGACCGGTCGCTTGCAGGTCACCACGCAGCCCGCTCGCGCTGCGACCGGCGATCTGACGGGCGGACGCTTCACGATTCGACTCCCTTTGCTCGTCAACGAGACGTTGGCCTTCCGCTTCGACCTCGTTCGCACCGGCAGTCTCCCGAGCGCGCCCGGGTGCAGCGCCGACTGGCAGTGCAGCGGGGGATACTGCGAGGAGAGCCTGGGCCTGTGTGTCGCGGGTGCCGACTGGCGAGCGCCCTCGAGCGCGAACGCGCTGATCGCCACGAAGGGCGACGAGTGGTCCGCCGCGGCGCAATGGATGCTCTCCACGAGCACACCGGGGGTCTTCGGCTACCCGTACGTCCCGGGGCCGCGCGGCATCGGCTACTCGTTGATGTGCTTTCCGTCGGGTGCCCGCACGTACAGCGCCGGCGCATCGTTCGTGCCGGGCTTCCGGCACCGCGCGGGCCAATCGAGCGCTGCGGTCTCGGGCGAGCTCGCTGGCCTCGCCGGCCTCGAGACGTGTGCGCAGCCCACGCCTCTCGCGCTGGGACGCGATCGCGCGATGGGAGGGGCGACGATCAATCTGGCGGGCGACGACCTGCTGGCGGCGTGTCTCGACGAAGTCGAAGCGCCTCCGGTCTCGCTCGCGGGCGCGAACGATGCGAACGCGCGGGCCAACCGATGGTTCAGCCCCGCGGCAAAGTGTGCGAGCCCGGCTCGGTTCTTCCCGCTGTGGGCGTGGTTGACCCAGGGGGCGCAGCGCCACCGTGGCGGCGTCGAGGCTCGGTTGCTCTCCCACGCGCTCAACCGGTGGCTCGGTGTGGCGAGCTTCATCGGCCAGCAGGCGGTCGAGCAACACGATCTCGCTCGTGCGCTCGAGAGCTCGGACAGCCCTGCCGCGGCGGCGGATCTGTCGCGGTCGATCTCGAACCACGAAGCGGTGCTCGATCTCGTCCTCGCGTCGCGCACCGCCGACGCGCTCGGCTCGTTGCCACGTGACATCCTGCGACGCCCCGACTACCGGGACGTGCGGCCGGTCTCCTACTACACGTTCGACGCCGCCGACATGAACGGTCAGACCGCGCTGGACCTCGCTGGCGAGGCCAACCTCGTGTTCGCGACGGTCCCGGCTCGGAGCGGCGAGGCCATCACGACGGTCTCCGACCAGTTCGTGTCGATCCCCCGGGGCCCCGCGGAGCTGTACGGCGATCTTGTGATCGGGATGTGGCTGACCGTGCCGACGATCATCAGCGGACAGAAGAAGGTCGTCGTCGAATACGGCGACAACGTCAATTTCCTCTATCAGTTCTACTTCCTCGGCAACGCGTCCAACCAGCCCGTGCTCTACGCGTATCACGGCCCGCGTTCCAGCTCGGTGGGGGCGGTGCAGATCGGGTTGCCCCTGACCAGCGGCCAGCAGGTTCATCTCCTCCTGAGCCGCTCGGCGATCCACGACGTCAACGCCGGCGGCGGCATCACATGGCGCAGCGAGTACCGGTCGAGTGTCAACGGTGTGCTGCAGATGGTCAGCCAGAGCTCGAATCCGCTGGTCACGAGCCTGGCGCCCGGCGGCGGGTACGGAATGCTGGGCTTCCGCGGCTACCTCGACGAGCTGGTGTTCTGGGACGAGTCCATCGACGCCTGGTTCACTGCAGCCTCCTTTCAGGACCGCTCGCGCGACAACGCGATGCTCGACACATTCAGGACCCAGCTCGCCATTCCCTCGGACGCCGACCACGTCCAGCCCGACAGCGTGGCGGCGGTCCTCCTCGAGACGACCGCGACGTACCTGCGGGCGGTCGAGCTCGACCTGCGGGGCCGCCACGGGGAGGCACAGGCCGGATGTGCCAATCAAGCGAGCTCGTCGTCTCGCACCCGATCGCTCGAGCAGCATGGCCGCGCCATGCGCTACGGGTGGGCCGCGGAGGCGCTCGCGATCCGCCTGCACGAGCGCGCGACCACCGTAGGATGCGGGCTCGGCAGCAACACGTGCGCAAGCGGGCAAGTCTGCAACGCGACGATCACGGGCGAGCCGATCTGTTTGGCGAGCGGCGCGCAGGCGACCGTGGCGGTCCCTTGGCAGACGCGCTTCGACCGTTCCCGGCAGGAGCTCGATGCCGCGCGCGCAGCCCTGCGCGCCGCGGTGGAGCCCATCGTGTCGTGCGACGATGCGTTCGGTCTGTCGCGGTCCGCGCTGCCGCTGTTCTTCGGTGACGTCGTCGGCAACAACTCGCGATTCTTCGCGGCATCGGACTACCTGCTCGGGACCTGGGCCGCACCGGCGGTCGCCCAGGCCGAAGCGTCGCTGGAGGCCGTGCGCTCGGCCTGGCTGTCGAAGCGGGAGAGCGAGGTCCAGGAGCTCCTCGGCGTGCACGCGCGTGCCGCGCGTCTCGAACAGCTGGAGCTGGCGTACGCGCAGCCGATCGCCGAGCTGTGCGGGCTGACGTCGACGGATCCGCTCGAGGTGCTCGACCTGTTCGCGGCGGGCACGTTGACGGCCGACAGCTGCTACCAGGTCGCCGCCTCGGGCTGCAACACGCCGAGTGGCCGGGAGAACGCGCGGTGCTATCGCGGTGAGCTCGGGAAGGCGGTGCTAGGGATCTTCGCGGCCAAGCGTGACGTCGAGGTCGCGCGCGGCAGCGCCGAGGCCACCGAGCAGCGATACGACGCCGCGAGCGCGTTCTGCAGCGAGGAACAGGTGCGCGCCGCAGAGGATGCCGAGGCGATCATCAAGCACCGCGAGCGCATGCGAGCGTTGCGCTCGAAGCGGCTCGCAGCCGGCTCGATCGCGGGGTTCCTGGGCGGGGTGGCACAGTCGATCACGACCAACAACCCGCTGCACGTATTCTCCGCACAGGCCGAGGCCGTCGCGGCCGCGTACGACCTCCAGATCCAGAACGCGGAGGCCGACTTTCAGTCGAACATGCAGCTTCGGTCGATCGACACGTCGATCCGGCGGTGCTTCTTCGAGGCCGACCAGCAGAAGTTCGGCATCGACGTCTCGTACCGGGAGGTGCAGAGACGCCTGATCGATGTCCAGCTCGCTCTGGCCCAGCTCGACGTGATGAAGGACCGGGTGCGCATGCTCGTCGCGGACGGACGGGCGGTGATGGCGCGCGAAGAGGCGCGGGACGTGCCGAGCCTGGCCCATCACTACTGGGTCGACGACCGGATCGAGCGCTATCAGCGTGAGTTCACCTGGGCCCGTCGTCTGACGTTCCTGGCCCTGCGCGCGATCGAATACGAGTTCCAGTACTCGCTCGCACTCGACGACGATGTCCTGCGCGCGGGCAGCCCCGACGAACTGCGACGGGTCATCCTCGAGCTCCAGCAAGCGCAGGCGGGACGGACGATCAACGGACGGCGGCCCGAGGACGGCGGCGTCGTCTTGAGCGTGCGCGACGACGTACTCGCGATCGATGACCGCTCGACGGCACCACCCGGCGAGAGGGCTTGGTCGGCGGCGCGTCGATTCGGCGAACAGCTCAGGTCGCCGCGTTACGCGGTGTACGACGATCGTGGCGACTACCTCGGCCAGGGCATCCCGTTCACGCTGCGCGAGCGCGGTGCGTTGGTCCATCGCTGCGCCGAGCGGCTGTGGCGGGTGAACGCGACGATCCAGGGCGATGTGGTCGACGAGGTCCGGCCGAGCGTTCCGCTCATCGTCCTCAAGCGCAACACGTTCAACAGCCAGTGGTGCGAGGGCCGCGGCGACGGTAGTGCATACCAGGTCGGTTCGATCCGTCCCGCGACCCAGCTGTTCCGGCCGGATGGGACCCTCGGCGACAGCGGCGAGTCCGACGGCTACTCGTCGGCGTTGATCTCGCCGTGGTTCAACGTGATGCGCAGCGACCTGTACCGCGACGCGTACGTCGACGGCGCGTCCGAGGAGCTCGCGGGCCGCGGCCTCTACGGCGAGTACATCCTGCTGTTTCCGGAGTCCGGGCTGCTCGAGTGGACCGACGCCGACGCCAGCAACGACTTCCCGCTCCATCGGATCGAGGACGTGCTGGTGCGGTTCGACTTCCTGTCGGTGGACGATGTTGCGCTTTGACCGACTCCTGGCGGCGGGTGCGCTCGTGCTGGGGGCGTGCGCGTTCGAGGTCATCGAGGCCCCAACCGGCGACGCGCCTTCGGCCGACGCCATCGGTTCGATGATCGACGCGACCGCGTCCGATGCACCGTCGCGATCGTGCGATCCGGACCCTGGCTTCGCGGTGATCGCGAACGAGGGTGTCGTCGACGGTGGCTGGCGGCTGACATGGTCGTGTGTGGGCGGATGCGCACTGCATCGGCCCGCGCTGACCTACTCGAGCCGCGTGACGATCAACGTTGCCACGCTGGCCTACACCGACGACGATTGTCCCGAGTGCCGCGCCGTCCATCTCGGGCGCCGTGACGCGACGGGCTGCGTGGAGATCGCGGCGGGGGTCGACTTCGAGTCGCAGTGCCGGTTCGGCTACGCCGCGTGCGTGGTCGGTGATGGACTCGTGGCCACCGTGACGTGGAAGGAGCCCGGTTCCAGCGCGCGCACCTGGCGGCTGACCGGCGCTCGATAGGCAGCGTCATCAAGGAGTACAGGCGTGTCCTCATCCAGGCTCTCTGTCATCGCGGCCGTGATCCTCACGACCTCGATCGCGACCAGGGCTCGTGCCGACGGCCCCGAGCTCGCACCGGCAGCGCAGGTGAAGTTGCCCGATCGGCCCGGCTCCGTTCGCGGTCTCGGTAGCAGCGCGACGATCGCGGCGCCATCGGCGCAGGTCGAGTACAGCGTGCCGATCGATGTACCCACGACCGCAGGCGTGGCACCGAGTGTCGGGCTGCGCTATCGCGGCGATCTCGGGAACGGGCCCGTCGGGATCGGGTGGTCGCTGTCGACTTCCGTCATCCGACGATCGGTGCGTGCTGGGGTGCCCCGCTTCGATGACTCCGACGAGCTGGAGATCGAAGGTGTCGCGTCCGGGCGGCTGTTCCGGATCGCAGACGGGACGTATCGCGTGGAGGGGGCGGGCAACACCGTGCGGGTGATCCGCGCCGGCAATCGCTGGGTCGTCCTGGACGCCAACGGCTCGGTCCACCACTTCGGTGCGACCGAGGGGAGTCGACAGGAGGCTGCCGTCGACGGCGTCGTTCGCACCACCGCGTGGTACCCCGAGCTGACGACGCACCTGAGCGGCCGCGTCGTTCGCTACCGATACGTGCGCGATCGCGGGCAGCTGTATCTCTCCCAGGCGACCTGGGGACCCAGCGATCGCTATCGCGTGGAGCTGGAGCACGAGCCGCGACCGGACGCGCTGCCGAGCTATCGTGACGGCTTCGAGGTCGTGGCAGCGCTGCGCGTCCGCTCGATCCGAGTCCGGGCGGCCGGCGAGGAGCTGCGCGCGTACCGGTTGCGGTACGACGAGTCCCTCGCGGTCAGTCGCCTCGCCGAGGTGTCGATGACCGGCCGCGGTGGGGCCGGCATGCTTCCGGCGCTGCGGTTCAGCTACGTGCCCCGGGGCGGAGGCGAGGTGCTCGCGGTCAGCGGCACCGATGGCTGGCATCTGGGGACGCGTGGGGTCACGTTGTTCGACGTCGACGGCGATGGCGCGGACGACCTCCTGCGCGTCGAGGCCGGCGGTCATGCGTTTCGCAAGAACCTGGGCGGCCGGTTCGGTCCCAGCCAGAGCATCACGGGCGCCGCCGGCCTCGACCTCGGTGAGGTCTCTCTGATCGACGTGGACGGCGACGCGCGGGGAGACCTCGTCCGCGTCGTCGACGGCACCTGGCGCGTGTCCAGGATGGATGCCGCACAACGGGCATGGATCGACGCTGTCACGTGGGCCGGGACTCGCGGGGTGTCGCCGCATGACGACAGCGTCGTGGTCGATCTCAACGGTGATGCGCGGATGGACGTCGTGCAGGGCGCGACCGCGGGGCTGACGGTTCGGCTGGGCGGCCCCGGCGGTCTCGAGAGCGCGCTTGCGCGTCCGCCGATCAGCGCGGCCGACCCGACCGTCGTGCCGGGCGCGAGCAACGTGCGCTGGGTGGACGTGAACGGTGACGGCCTCACCGACGTCGTGTGGATCACCGACGCGTGGATGAAGTA
Source organism: Myxococcales bacterium UBA2376 (assembly GCA_002344285.1). GTDB lineage: Bacteria > Myxococcota_A > Polyangia > Haliangiales > Haliangiaceae > UBA2376. Next base: position 8,632 of record DDTA01000006.1, on the reverse strand, counting down.
CTTCCTCGGCCGCGGCGACGGCACCTTCGTCGCGTGGCGTCGCGCGTTCTACCCATGGGGTACGGCGGCATTGCGACCCCGCGAGCTGCTCCTTCTCGATCTCGACCGGGACGGGTTGACCGACCTCGTCCGTGTCACGGCCGGCCACGTCCTCTTCTACCCCGGCCGGGCCCACGGATTCGGAGGAGCCTACGCAGTCACTCGCCCCGATGCGATCGACGCGGACGCGCTGGTGACGACCGGCGACGTCGACGGCGACGGCGCCGCCGATCTTCTCTGGTCGTCGCCGCGCGGAATCTGGACCCTCGACCTCGCAGGGGACACGAACGCCGGGATGCTCGCGACCATTGACAACGGACTCGGCCAACTGACACGCTTCACATACGCGGCATCCGCGCACCTGTCGATCGCTTCCGCAACCGGCGGACAGCCGTGGGCGCGCGAGTTGCCCGTGTCGATTCCCGTGCCGGTGCGGTCCGAGGTGGCGGTGTCAGACGGGCCTGTCCGCGTCGAGCTCTGGTCGGTCCGCGACGGTCACTGGGACGCCGCCGAGCGGCGGTTCGCGGGATTCCTCGAGACGCGGCGGATCGTGCCGGCGACGAGCGCGGGGAGCGCGCAGGTCACGATCGCGAGGCACCACCCCGGCGACGGCGCCGAGCGCGCGCTGCGCGGCCGGACGACCTGGACGCGCATCGAGAACGGACTCGGGGCGGGGCTGACCGAGAGCTCGACGGAATGGGTCGTCGCCCCGGTCGCCGGCCTCGACGAGCCGAGGCTCGGCCGCGCCGTTGCCCTGACGACGCTCACCCGTCACCTCGAGGGCGCCGGGGCGCCGATCGTCACGGCCACCCGCCTCGAGGTCGACGCCGAGGGCCGGATCGTCGAGGAGTACTCGGCGGGCCGGCTCGATCGCAGCGGCGACGAGCGGCGGATCACTCGGCGCTATGCGTCGGACGACACGCTCTGGGTGCGGGATCGCGTGTGCGAAGAGACCGTGTGGCCGGGCGACGGTGACGTCCCGCTCGCGTCGACACGGCACTACTTCGGGCCGCCCGGTGGTCCCGCGTTTCCGCTGTGTACGGTCGGTCCAGGGCTCGAACGCCGGCTCGAAGCGTGGCTCGCGGAGGAGGGCCGCTGGGTCGTGCGCGCCGAGACGACCTTTGACGAACGCTGGAACCCGGTCCTCGTCCGTGGCAGCGGGGTCGAGCGCGCGCTCGCATACGACCCGCTCGGTCTGTACGTGGAGGTCGAGCGCATCGCGCCGGGTACGCCGAGCGAACAGGTGCACCACATGGTGTGGGATCCGGTTCAGGACCTTCCCATCCGGGTGACGGGGCCCGATGGAATCCCCACCCACGCCGCGTATGACGCGCTCGGTCGGCTCGAGTCCCTGGCGACTGGTTCGCGACCACCCCACGTCATTCACTCGTACGAGTGGACGGCGCCTCGACCCATGACCCGCACGCGGTCGTACGGCGGTGCCGCCTCCGACGTCGCGGAGCCTCCGCCGGATTTCGTGGCGGGAAGCGGCTGGCGGGAATCGGCCGTCGTCAGCGACGGCGCCGGAGAATCCCTGTACGGCGCGACCCGCGCGAGCGCTTCGACGTGGTTGATCTCTGGCTGGATCGAGCGGGACGAGCGCGGCCGCGCAGTGCTCGGCGCCGACGACTTCTCGTGGTCGGGCACCGATCCGCGCCTCGTCTCGCTGCCCTCCGCGGCGACGGTGCATCGCGCCCACTACGACGCCTACGACCGACGGATCGAGCGAACGCTGCCGACCGGAGCGGTCGAACGCGTCGCTCACGCCGCGTTCACGGTGACGGTCACCGCCGACGCCAGGGCGCCGGTGACCTCGATCCTCGATGGGCAAGGTCGGGTGGTGCGCACGGAGCGCACGATCGGCGGAGATCTCCAGTCGGTGGATGCGGTCTACGATGCGCTCGGGCAGATCACCTCGCTCGAGCTGCAGCGTGGCACTCCGTCGTCGGTCCTACTGTCGTACAGCTACGACAGCCTGGGTCGGCTCCGCCACGCCTCCGATCCGGACATCGGCGATCGATGGGTCGAGTACGACGACGCCGATCGCGTCCGGACCCGGATCAACGGCGTCGGCGAGGAGGTGACGTACGAGTACGACGCCGCGGGGCGCGTCACGTCGGTGGCCACGAGCGACGGTCCCCGCTTCGTCTACCACCACGATCGCGCCCGCACCCCGTCGGTGTTCCACAACACGGCGGGACGCCTCGCCTGGGTCGAGGAACCGACCGGCGCCGTCGAGATCGGGTATGACGACGCAGGCCGCGCGAGCCATCTGCGGCGGACCGTGAACGGACAGGTCGCGGACGAAGTGAGCACGTACTCGTCGTCCGGCGACCTGCTCGAGGTCGACTTTCGTGACGGCTTCTCGGTCGACATCGAGTACGACGACGCGGGGCGGGCGGTGCGCGTCGGTGATCTGTGGACGTTGCTCGACCAGGATGCCGCTGGCCGGGTGCTGGCGGAGCGCTTCGGCAACGGCCTCGTGCAGCGATACGAGCGCGATGCGGTCGGTCAGCTCGATCGCGTCCGCATCGAGCGCTCGGGGACGTCGATCTACGACGTCGTCGTCGATCATGATCTCGCCGGAGCCATTACCGGCGTCTCGGATGTCGACGAGCACGGCCTCGATCACAGCGCGGCGTTCACCTACGACGCGGCGGGACGCCTGGTCAGCGCGACGCTCGGCGCGCCCGAGGGCGGGACGACGATCGGACTCTCCTACGCCTACGACGCGCTCCAGAACATGACCGCACGTCACGTCACGACGCCGGCGGCCCTCGGCGTGCAGCTTGGCGCGTATCGCTACGGCGAGGCGTTGGTGCCGGGGGGACCCGCGCGTGGGCCGCGACAGCTCACGTCGGTGGCGCATCCCGACGGCAGCGGTCCTCTCGCGCTCGACTATGACGCGGCGGGCCGGCAGACGCGGCAGGGGGCGCTCACGCTGGACTACAACGGCCTCGACCAGCTCGTCCGCGTCTCCGGTCTCCCCGGCGGCGACCTCACGCACGGCTACGGCTACGACGGGATGCGCGTGTGGACTCTCGATCCGGCGGGATCGACCCAGCTCTGGTTCACGCCGGGGATCACGCAGATCGACGGCCGGCGCGAGCACTACGTGCGTCTGGGGCAGCGCCTGATCGCGCGGGTCTCGCTCGAGTGGACTGGTGATCCGGGCGATGCGAGCACCGGGGCGGCGGTGGGCTTGGCGCCGATCGCGCCAGGGACGCTGGCGCTGGCGAGCGCGCTCGCGATCCTGGGCCTGCTTCTTCTGCGGAGTCGGCGGGCTCGACCGGCGCGGTGGCGGTTCGTCGGCGCACTCGGTGCGACGAGTCTATTTCTCGGTTGCGGCTTGCTCGGCCGAAGCGAGAGCACCCTGTGGTCGGCCAGCGAGACGATCTACTTTCACCAGGGCCTTGGCGCTGGACCATCGATGATCACGCGCGCGGACGGTTCGATCCTCGAGGAGCGGCGCCATGAACCGTTCGGGGCGCCGGTCGATGCGTACCGCGACGGTGGCGCGATCGGTCCGGTCGACTTCGCGGTCGAGCAGCACAACATCCACAACCAGCCGACGGATCCCTCGACCGGCTGGAGTTACCACGGCGCGCGCTGGATGGCGCCGGAGACCGCGCGCTGGCTCACGCCGGACCCACCCGTGAAAGCGCCGGACCCGGGATTCATGGCGCGGCCTTGGGCGTTGCACCCGTACCAGTACGTCGAGCAGAACCCGGTGCAGTTCTGGGATCCCGATGGCAAGGACATCTATTTCGTCATTCGCACGAACGACCGCGAGATCGATCGCAAGGCGGCCGCGACGCGCGTCTCGACAATTCACTCGCGAGCGAGCTTCGACTTCACGACAGACGCGGTCTACGATCTCTACGTACCGGATCTGGGAAAGCTCAAGGAGACGGTCGAGTCGATCCTCGCCAATGTACCGAAGGAGTACGGTTGGACGATCGAACTCTCGGTCTTCGGACATTCCGGGCCCGTCGACGGCCCGGTTGGTGACCATCGCACCTCGGGGCCGTACGCCCAGGGCAAGAATCAACTATCCCGGGCGGGCTGGGCGGCGATCGATTTTCGCTGGCACCCCAACGCATACGCGTTCTTCTATGGTTGTCGGACGATGCCGTGGGTCGAGCGCATCTGGGCCAAAGCGCAGCCGAGGGTCGCCTGGTCGGCCGGGAACATCGGCTGGTCCTTTCCGTCGCACACGCCGCACGCGAACCGATGGAACGACGGCGACGAGCGTACGGCGCGCAAGGTCTACTTTGTCGGAACGGGGGCTCGCTACTGGGTGGAGCGAAAGCTGGCATCGTTCCTCGACGGCCTCCCGATCATCGGTGATGTCACTCATCCGTTCGAGTCGATGCACGCGATCTCCAAGGATGGTGCGATTCGACGCGTCGAACATGATGTATGGTCACAGCCGTACGTCAACGAAGATGTGCCCGGGTCGACGAGCCTGGACGTGAAGTATGGAACGATGCCGATCCTCACCTGGTAGCGCCGCGCTGCTCGTTGCGGTGCTCGCTGCGGTGCTCGCCGCATGCGGACACGATGACCTGCAAGAGCCAGCCGACGTGCGCGAGTACCACGGCGAGCCTTCGCGGGTAGTCTGCGGGCAACGCTGGTCTCTCGACCGCCGCAGCCTCGTCTGCAACCAGCGTCTCTTTTTCGCGCTTGAGGAGCTCCGTCCGTTCTCGTTGCTAGAAGGCCTCACGCTGGAGAACGCCGCGTTGATCACCGACGGCGCGCCCTTTCCGGGTATTCGCAACCTCCAGCTCTCTCGCGCGCGGTTGCTGGACGCTCGCAGCCTCCGATGGTTTCCGTCGACAACCGAGCTGGCGATCGACGAGACCCTCGTGGACTACGCCACGCTCGGTGAGCTGGATCGACTTCGCTATCTGTCGTTGTGGAAGGTCTCGCCGCCCGCCGCCTCGCAGCTCGCAGCGATCCCGTCGCTCGAATCCGTCGACCTCGTCCACCTGCGCTGTCCCCACAAGGGATGCGCAATGGCGCTGGCACGCGAGCTACATGCACTGCGTCCGACCGTCACGATCCGGGTCGACGGCATCGAGCTGCGCTGGTAGGGCGCACGCGGAAAGGCACGAAGCCCCCCGAGCATCGTCCCGTCTCGGCAATTACGCCCGCCCGCCGACCTGACCCGTCTCGATCTCTTGTGCGCGGAGGGGGACTCGAACCCCCACGGTGTTACCCACTAGCCCCTCAAACTAGCGCGTCTACCAATTCCGCCATCCGCGCAAGATGGTTTGGGAAACGAGGGGAGCAAACGGATACCCGGCGGCGGCCGCGGTGTCAAGCGGCGCCGCGCGATTGGTATCGCGGAGGGCGGTTCAGTTGACCTCGGGGGCGTAAAGGCGCATACACGAACGCCTAGCGAAGGCGGGTCCGGGGGGACCCGCAGAGGAGGCATCTGTCGATGAGGATCGGACTCGTCCTGTTTGCCAGCGCGCTCGCGCTTGGCGGTTGCAAGAAGAAGAACACCGAAGCGGACAAGGGGAGCGGCGCGGCGACGGCCACCGCCAGCGGAAGTGGCGCGGCCACGGCCAGCGGAAGTGGCGCGGCGACCGGCAGTGCCGCGGCGCCCGACGCGAAGCTGGTGGAGCGCGGGCAGTACCTCGCGACGCTCGCGGGTTGCGTCGGCTGTCACACGCCGCTGGGGCCGACCGGGCCCGATTTCTCCAAGGCGTACGCGGGTGGCATGAAGGTCACCGAGGAGTTCGGGACGTGGATCGGCCCGAACATCACGCCGCACCCGGAGACGGGCATCGGCAAGTGGACCGACGAGCAGATCCTCGCCGCCATCCGCGACGGCAAGCGGCCGGACGGGACCATGATCAAGGCGATCATGCCGTACCCGTTCTACACGGGCATGACCGACGACGACGGCAAGGCGCTCGTCGCGTTCCTGCGCTCGCTGCCGCCGATCGAGAACAAGGTCGAGAAGGGCGACATCAAGCTGCCCGACATGCCGGCGCCGCAGGTGCCGCGCGTCGACGACACGTCCGACCCGGTGAAGCACGGGCAGTATCTGGCGTCGCTCATGCACTGCGCGATGTGCCACACGCCGATGACCCCGCAGGGGCCCGACATGAGCAAGATGTGGGCGGGCGGCTTCGAGATGAAGGTGCCGCCCGAGTTCGGGACCGGCGTCCTCTGGTCGTCGAACATCACGAGCCACCCGGAGACCGGCATCGGCAAGTGGACCGAGGAGGACATCATCGCGGCGGTCAAGGTCGGCGTGCGTCCCGACAAGACGCCGATCCTCGGGCCGATGGCGCTCTACGTGCCGCTCTGGTCGCAGATGAAGGATGACGACGCCAAGGCGCTCGCCGCGTTCGTGAAGTCGATCCCGCCGATCGAGCACAAGGTGCCGAAGAGCGACTTCAAGCCCGCGGGTCCGCCGCCGGGTGGTGGTGGTGCGCCGCCGTCCGCGGCGCCCTGACCCTTCGACGCCCCTTCGGGTCGCTCAGGGTGAACGGGGACCACGGCGGAGCTGGACGAGCTCCGCTGCCGCCGTGGTCTGCGCGCGCCACTGGCCGTAGGTGGCGGCGCGGCCCTCGAGCGCGGTGAGCGCCGCCGCCACGTCGGGGACGATGGGCGCGGGCTGCGCGTCCTTGAGGGGCGTGCCGGGGAGCGGCATGAAGGCGTGGCTGTGGATGCGCGCGCCGGCGTCGGTCAGGCGCCGAGCGAGCTGCATCGTGAGGGCCTGATCGTCGGGCTCCTCGCCGGGGAGGCCGAGGAGGAGATCGACGTCGGGGACGAAGCCGGCGGCGACCGCGACCGCGACGGCGCGCTCGACGGCGGCGACGTCGTGGCCGCGGCGCATGGCGGCGAGGACGCGCGGCGAGCCGGACTGGCCGCCGAGGACGAGGTGACGGTTGTCGACCCAGCGGGCGAGGACCGCCATCGCCTCGGGGGTCACGTGCTCGGGGCGCAGCTCCGACGGGAAGGTGCCGAAGTAGAGCTTGCCGCCGGCGGGGAGCGCGGCGCGCACGGCGCCGAGCAGGGCGTCGACGGCGGCGAGGTCGACGCGCTCGTCCGGAGAGCCGTAGGAGAGGGCGGTCGGGGTGAGGAAGCGGACGTAGCGGCCGCCTTGCTCGACCATGACGCGCACCCAGCGCACGACGTCGTCGACGGGGCGGTGGCGGAAGCGCGCCTTGAACATGAACGGCGTCTGGCAGAAGGAGCAGGCGTAGATGCAGCCGCGGGTGATCTCGATCGCGTTCCAGCGGCCGTCGCGCGCGTTGAACGGCGGGAAGGTATCGAGGGGCAGGCGCGGCGCGGCGCCGGTCGTGGTGAGCGCGCCGTCGTTCGCGGCGAGGTGCGCGGTGCCGGCGATGGCGCGCGGTGACTCGCCCGCGGCGAGGGCACGCACGAGCGCGACGAGCGTGGCTTCGCCCTCGCCGATCGCGACGAGGTCCCAGCCGGCGCGGAGCGTCGCCGCTGGCTCGCTCGTCGCGTGGACCCCGCCGGCGACGTGGAGGGCGGCGCCGGCGGGCGTCGACGCGCGCAAGCGGGCGAGGTCGGCGGCGGTGCGCGTGAAGTCGGTGGAGTAGAAGCTCCACGCGGCGAGGACGGGGCGGCCGGCGGCGGCGAGGGCGGTGATGGTGGCGGCCATCTCATTTGGGGAGCGGACGAAGTGGACGTCGGTGGCGGCGGTGTCGTCGGCGGCGGCGAGGGCGCCGGTGACGACGTTGAGGCTCACGATGCCGGAGCGGACGTGGTAGGCGACGACGGCCGGAGCGGGCCCTTCGACTCGCTGCGCTCGCTCAGGGTGAACGGGAGGCATCGTCAGCCCGCGGCGCGCGCCCAGATCGCGCGCATCGGGAACGCGGGGATCCCGGGCGTGAAGATCTGGAAGGGCTCGACGCGGTCGACGAGGAAGCCGGCGTCGCGGATGAGCGGCAGCGGATCGCGGTGCATGTTGCAGCCCTGCGCGTTGAGGGCGAGCCACAGCGGGTTGACGGCGCGCATCAGCGCGCCGGCGACGACGCGCGGGCTGCGGACGTGCTCGACGAGGCGCAGGGGCGCGCCGGGGCGCAGGACGCGCGCGAGCTCGCCGAGCACGGTGTCCGGATTCCGGACGGAGCAGAGGACGAGGCCGACGACGGCGGCGTCGCGCGACCGGGGCGGGCCGGGCAGCTCCTCGGCGCTGCCGTCGACGAGCGTGATCGCGGCGGCGGCGGCGGCGGCGCGCGGCGCGGCGAGGGCGGCGAACGCGGCGTCGGGCTCGACGGCGGTGACGCGCGCGCCGGCGCCGTAGTACGGGAACATGAAGCCGGTGCCCGAGCCGATCTCGATCACGTCGCCGGTGAGATCCTCGACCAGGCGCGCGCGCCACGCGCCCATGCCGGCGTCCTCGCCGGCGCCGCACAGGTGATCGTAGAGCTCGGCCTGCGACAGGCGGCGCTTGAGGCGCAGGGCCTGCGGCGCGTGGCGGGCGAAGTGGGCGAGCTCGCGGAGCATGTCAGTGGTTGTGGCCCTCGTGGCCCGGCAACGGCCGCGCGGGCACGCGCTCGGCGACGGGCGGCGGCGGCGGCATGCCGAGCCGCGCCGGCGGGGG
>DDTA01000094.1:8445-8765 GCA_002344285.1 Myxococcales bacterium UBA2376 | reverse complement strand
GCCGCGATCGCACGCGGCGAGCGCCACGAACGGCTGGCCGTCGGCGAGCGCGGCAGCGGCCTCGGACGCGAGCCGGCGCGCCTGCGCCGGAGCGATGCGCGCGGCGTACGCGGCCGGCGCTGCCATCAGCGTCGCGCGCTCGGCGTCGTCGCCCGGGGTGTGGGCGCGCGCCCGTGCCGCGAGCTGATCGGCGAGCTCGCGCGCGCTCGGCCGGTCGCCCGCGTGCGGTGCCAGGCACCGGCTCACCAGCGCGGCCAGCTCGTCGTCGACGCGGCGATCGACGGCGGTGAGCCGCGCCGCGCCGCCGACCAGCGCCGCCG
>DDTA01000094.1:0-8408 GCA_002344285.1 Myxococcales bacterium UBA2376 | reverse complement strand
GCCCTCGATCTGCTCGGGCGCCATGTAGCCGATCGTGCCGACCGCCGCGCCGCTCTCCGTGTGCCGGGTCATGCCCTCGCGCCACGCGAGGCCCAGATCGATGAGCGTCACGTGGCCGTCGGGGCCGACGATCACGTTCTCCGGCTTGACGTCGCGGTGCACGAAGCCGGCCGCGTGCATGGCCGCGACCGCGTCGGCGATCGGCGCCGCCAGGAGCACCGCCGCCTCGGGGCCCAGGCGCGCGCCGCCGACCGCGACGCGCAGGTTGGCGCCGTCGAGGAGGGGCAGCACCAGATAGGGGCCGAGCTCGTCGTCGATGCCGTGGTCGAGGAGCGCCACCAGGCCCGCGTGGCGCAGCTCGGCCAGCGCCCGCGCCTCGCGCGCGAAGCGGGCCCGCGCCGCCGGGTCGAGCTCGGCGGCCGGCGCCAGCACCTTGATCGCCACCGGCCCCGCCGGACCCTCGGCGCGGAACACCTGGCCGCCGCCGCCTTCGCCGAGGCGCTCGCGGACCTGGTAAGAACCAAGACGTATGGAAGCGGAGCGGTCCACGCGGGAAGGGCTCGAGCTGATCGTGCGCTCGACCGCGTCCGGCGTAGCCGTTCGCGCGCCACTGGTCAAGCGCATCACCACGGTGGGCTCGGGCGCCGACGCCGACGTGCGCGTGGCGGCGCTGCCGCCGCGATGGGCCACGGTGCACGCCGACGGCGAGACCGTGGAGGTCCGCGTCCTGGGCGGCGGCGGTGCCGCGGTCACGCTCGCGATCGGCGAGGAGCGCGCGCTCGGCGCCGTCCTGGTCGCGCTGGCCGCGGCCGGCGAGGGGCTCGGCCTCGATCGGCTCGCCGAGCAGCTCGCGGCGGTCGACAGCGCCGACGAGGCGCTGACCACGATCGTCGACGGCGTGGTCGCGGTGGCCGGCGCCGACCTCGGCGCGGTCATCCTCGCCGAGCGCGGCGGCTTCACCGTGGCCGTCGCGCGCGACGCCGAGCGGCGCACCGTCGCCGACGCCGCCGAGCTCCTGTCCGACACGATCGTCGAGGAGGTGCTGGGCAGCGGCGCCGCGGTCCGGCTCGACGACGTCGCCGCCACGCCGTACCGCGAGGTGCGCTCGGTGGTGAAGCTGCGGCTCGCGGCCGTCCTGTGCTTGCCGCTGCGGCTCGGCGGCCGCACGCTCGGCGCGATCTTCGTCGGGCGGCGCGGCGGCCCGCTGCGCATCCCCGACCGCGTCCACGCCGATCTCAAGGTGGTGTCGGCGCTCGCGCTGCCGTTCCTGGCCCAGGTCCGGCGCCGCGCGACCGCGCCCGCGGCGAGTGGCGAGCTCGTCATCGGCGAGTCGCCGCCGGTCGAGGAGATGCGGCGGCGGATCGCGCGCGTGGGTCCGACCGATCTGAGCGTGCTCGTGATCGGACCGTCGGGCGCCGGCAAGGAGGTGGTGGCGCGCGCGCTGCACGCCGCCAGCCCGCGCGCCGGGCGACCGCTCGTCGCCATCAACTGCGCCGCCGTCGCCGCGACGCTGCTCGACGCCGAGCTGTTCGGCTATCGCAAGGGCGCGTTCACCGGCGCGCTCGCCGATCGGCCCGGGCTCGTCGAGGCGGCGCAGGGGGGCGCCCTCTTTCTCGACGAGATCGGCGACATGCCGCTGGCGATGCAGGCGGCGCTCCTGCGCGTGCTCGAGCAACGCGAGGTGCGTCGGCTCGGCGAGACCGAGGCGCGCCCCGTCGACTTCCGGCTGATCGCCGCGACGCATCGCGACCTCGGCGCCGAGGTCACGGCCGGCCGCTTCCGCGAGGATCTGCTGTTCCGCATCCAGGAGGTGCGCATCGACGTGCCGCCCTTGCGGGCGCGCGGCGAGGACGTCGTCTTGCTGGCGCGGCTGTTCCTGCGCCAGGCGGAGGCGCAGCTCGGGCTCGCGGTGCGCGAGCTGTCACCGCGCGCGCTGGCGGTCTTGCGCGCGCACCCGTGGCCCGGCAACGTGCGCGAGCTCAAGGCGGCCGTGCGGCGCGGCGCCCTCCTCGCCGATGGTGCGGCGATCGAGGTCGACGACCTGCAGCTCGGTGCCGCGCCCGCGTCCGCGTCCGTCGGCGGCAGTGGCGTCGGCGTCGGCGTCGGCGTGGCGGCGGCGCTCGGTGGCGACCTGACCCGGCCGCTCGCCGAGGCGCGCGACGAGTTCGTGCGCCGATACGTGCAGGCGGCGGTCGATCGCAACGGCGGCGACCGCGAGGCCGCCGCGCTCGAGCTGGGCATCGGCGTGCGCTCGCTGTACCGCTACCTCGCCTGAGCACTGCCAGGCGTGGCAGCGGCTGCCGGATCTGGCAGCCGTCCAGCGGACTCGCCGCGCCAACTCCACGAGATGTGATGGGTCTCCCGGTGGCACGCCGCGTGGAAGAGAGCCGCGGCAACCACGAAAGGACCGACGATGTTCCGTACCCTCGCTCTCTTCGCGCTCTCGCTCCCCCTCACCCTCGGCACCGTCGCCTGCGGCAGCGACGATGGTCCGTCCTGCGCCAAGCTCGTCGATCACATCGGCAAGGTCATGGGCGTGGACATCCCCGCCGATCAGCGTGGCCCGGCGATCGCCAAGTGCGAGAAGGAGCCGGCCAGCAAGCGCACCTGCGCGATGAAGGCGACGACCCCCGAGCAGCTCATGGCGTGCAAGTAGAATGATGGCTGCCATGTCGACCATCCACCGTGCCGGTCTCCTCGCCGCGTCGCTCCTCGCCGCGGCCGGATGCACCAAGGAGAAGGAGTCGGAGCGCCAGACGACCGCAGCGTCGCCGACCGAGCGCGCGGTCGCCGCCGCCCCCGCACCCGCGACCACGCCGACGCCGTCACCGGCAGCGCCGACACCGCCGCCATCGGCGGTCACAGTCGTCCCCGCCGCGGGCGACCACGGCGCCGGCAAGATCACGATCTCCGTCGACGAGCCGTCCACCGCGCCGGCGGCGGCCATGCGCTGCGCGCTGGGTGGCGATCCCCTCGTCGGTCCGTGCAGCGGTCGCGGCACGCTGGCGGTCACGCCGCGCGGCGCGCTCTACGTCACCGGCGACGGCGGCACCGTGCGCCGCTACCGCCGCGCCGCCGGCGAGGGCTGCACCCTCGAGCTCGACCCGGGCTTCGGCGCGGGCGGCACGTTGACCGCGCCGGACAAGGCGCCCAAGCCGCAGACCCTGGGCAAGGGCCCCGTCTACATGCGCTCGGGCGGGCCCGACTGGCAGCTCGCCGCCGACGGCGACACCGTCTACCTCTACGACCTCCTCCTCGGCCTCTACCGCGTCGATCGCGGCAGCGCGCAGCCGGTGTGCCCCGACCTGCAGGGCCTCAAGGGCCTCGCCATCGACGGCGGCAGCGCCATCTCCTCGATCGACGGCGGCACGCGCCTCGCGCTCGGCAAGAAGTGCAAGGCGAGCCCGGTGACGCTCGATCCCAAGCCGCGCTTCGGCATCCACGCCGTCGGCGACGCGGCCTGGGGCCAGATCGCCAGCGGCAAGCTGGTCCGCTACGGCAAGGACGGCGAGGCCGCGGCGACCATCGGCGGCGACGACGCGTTCGCGCCCGGCGGGCTGTGCGCGACGTCGGCGGTGTCCGCGTGCGGCGACGACGTCTGCGTGCTCGACGGCAACTGCCAGAAGCTGTCGCGCTTCGCCGCCGACGGCACCCACGTCCTCGAGCGCAAGGCCGACCAGCTCCTCGGCGATCGCCCCTACGGCTTCTCGGCGCTGGCACCGGCGGAGGACGGCGGCCTCTGGCTCCTCGCCCAGCACAAGGACGGCGAGACCTGCGAGGCCGCGCTCTATCTCGTGCCCGGCGCCGCGCTGCGGCCCTGAGCGATCATCGGCCACGCGTCCCCGGCCGGCGCGACGGCGCGGGCGATGAAGTCGGCCTGGTGTCGCGCGTTGGCGGCGTGCGCCGCCCCGACGTACAGATCGAAGTGGCCGCAGTCGTACGAGGCGAGCTCGCTCCGGCCGGCGAGCCGGGCGTGCGCCTCCTCGACGAAGGCGTGCGGGACCATGTCGTCGCGCCGGGCGGCGACGAAGAGCACGGGGCAGCGGATCTGGTCGGCCACGTCCATCGGCACGATCTCGTCGATCGTCGCGAGGCCCCGCGCCAGCATGCGGTTCTCCCATCCGCCCAGCGGCGGCGTCGGCAGCTGGCGCCAGAAGTCGGAGCCGAGCGGGCCGTCGAACGCGGCCACGCTGGGGTTCTCGTCGCTCGTCGCGAAGGCCCACTCGCCGGGGCGCCCGAAGAGCGGGACGTAGATCGGCGGGAAGATGCGCAGCATGTCGAGCGTCGCGAGGACCACGAACCGAGCCATCGCCAGGCCGCGCGGCTGGAGGTGGGGCGGCGTCGCGAGATACGGACACTGCACCACCAGCGCGCGGACGTCCTCGCGCCGCGCCGCGGTGACCAGCGCCGTGCCGCCGGAGAAGCTCGAGCCCCAGAGCGCCAGGCGCGCGGGATCGACGGTCTCGCCGAGATCGCGTCGCACGAAGTCGATCGCCGCCTCGTAGTCCTCGCGGTGACGCGGCGGCGCCACCCAGTGACGCGGCACGCCCTCGGAGCCGCCGAAGCAGCGGTAGTCGAAGGAGAGCACGGCCAGGCCGCGCTCGACGAACGCCCAGGCGAACGACTCGAGCGCGTCCTTGGTCCCGCCCAGGCCCGCCGCCATCACGACCACCGCCGGGCGACGCACGCCCTCGGGCAGGTACAGCCAGGCCTCGAGCCTGGTGCCATCCTTCGCCGGGAAGTGCACCGTGCGCACGGTCCCGGCCGCCCGGCGTTCGTCGGGGCGGCCCGACGAACGCACCCAGCCGAAACGTGCGCGCCGCCAGAGCACGAGCCAGCTCGCGACGAGGAGCGCTCCCGCGGCCACGAGCCAGATCATCGCCCACCTCGCTTCGGGCGCAGCGCGCGCCGCGCCCGGTCGAGCCACGCGAGCTCGGCGTCGCACCAGGCGAGCCCGTGCTCGATCGAGAGCCGCCACAGCGTCGCCTCGCGCTTCGAGCGCGCCAGCGAGAAGATCTCCTTCATCGTCAGCCGCGCCACGTAGTCGGCGCGGGTCGCGACGATCGACGCCCGGTAGCCGGCGAGCACCTCGTCGAGCGCCGCCGGCTCCAGCTCCGCGGCGAAGACGAGCTTGAGCAGGAGCGGATGTCGCAGGTGCACGGGCTCGACGGGGGCGCGCAGCCAGGTGTCGAGCTCGTCGCGCCCGCGCGCGGTGAGGGCGTAGACGCGCCGGTCCGGCTTGCCGTCGCCGGGCTCGCGCTCGCTGGCCACCAGCCCGTCCTCCTCGAGCGCGTGGAGCTCCCGGTAGATCTGGCTCTGCGTGACGCTCCAGAACGAACCGACGGAGCCCTCGAAGCGCTTGCGGAGCATGTAGCCGCTGGTCGGATCGAGCCGGAGGAACCCGAGGATGGCCGCGCGTAATGACATGAGGGCTATATGATACGAGTGTCATATGGCCCAGGTCAAGCGTGCACGCCGCCGGAAGCGTGCACGCGGCGGTCACCCGCCGATCGGCGGTGGCGGCGGCGGCGGCGGGAGGATGCCGCACGGGGTGGTGGGCCTGGTGCAGCTGCCGCTCCAGCCCGCGCAGCCGCAGGTGGAACCACCGCCGCACTCGACCATGTCCGAGAACTTGCAGGAGGCCGTCCGACCCTGGAGCGCTCCGAAGTAGGGCGCCTGGCAGTTCCGCTGCTGACGCCCGACTTCCACCTGCTGCCAGCCTCGCAGCGTGCAGACCCAGTCGTAGTAGTAGACGAAGCCGTCACCGCAGCAAGGCGCCTGGGCCACCCCCGCCGGGTCGGTGACGATATCGCACGCGCCCTCGGGCGACCTGGGGTCGGCGACGCGCGCGGCCGCCTCCTCGTCCTCGACGAGCGACGGCTGCGCATCGACCGCCTCGGCGGCGACAGATCGATCGTCGACGTCGAGGCACCCGGCGACGCAGGCAACGGCAGAAACCAGCAACGCGGTCACGAATTTCTTCATGTCCGGCTCGAAGAGCATGGCGCGTGCCGTCGCGCGTCGGCCGGGTTCCGACCGGTTGGACGATCGCGGTACCCGGTGCCTGGGCAGTTCGCCTTGGCAGCGTCAGCGGAAGCGCGGCAGGAGCACGTGGTTCTCGAGGTGGTGGTGGCGGGCGACGAACGCCTCGAGCTCGGCGACGCCGCGGAACAGTCGCTTGACGTTGTCGTTGGCCTCGACCGGCGCCGTGTAGTTGTTGGTCTGCGCGCGGAGGCGCCGGAAGCGATCGCCGAACTCGCGGTGCTCGTCGAACATCCGGGCCAGCCCTGCCTGTGACTCGGGCGTGATCGCGGTCAGCATCGCCGGGAACAGCGTGTCCTCTTCGTGATCGAGATGCGCGAGCATCTCCGCGCGCAGGTGCTCGAGCGCGATCGACAGCGCGCGCACGGTGGCGTAGACGTGGCCGTACTCGCGGGCCAGCTCGCGGGCCTGGTGATCGATCAGGGTCAGGGTGGCGCGCAGGTGGCGATGCTGGCGCGCGAGCGCGCGGTTGATGAGCGACGAGGTCGACGCCGTGCGCGGATCGGATTCGGGATCGGGCTCGGCGAACGCGGCGTCGAGCTCCGCGAGCACACCCTCGAGCTGGATGTTGGCGTTGGTGCAAGCCAGCGCGAGCGGGACGTGACCCTGGCAGCAGTAGTCGATGTAGTGGCGATCGAAGACCAGCGCCGCGCTGCTGTGGCGCAGCACGAACGACGCCACCTGATCGTTCGGATCGAGCATGTCCCTCTAGTGAATCACGCGCGCCGTGCGACCGGTAGCCTCGCCAGCTGCGATTCAGGTCGCGCGCTCGGCGATCACGCAGAAGCCGTTGCCGAACGGATCGCTGCAGAAGGCGACGGGCCGGGGACCCTGGGTGCGAAGCTCGTTCTCGACGAGCCCGCCGCCCGCGCGGATGGCGTCGAGCACCGCGTCGAAGTCGGCGACGTGCAGATCGAGGTGCACCGGTGTCCAGTGGCGCTCGTAGCGGCGCCGCTCGGTGCCCGCCGCCGCCGACGAGCTCGCGCTGCCGGCGGCCTTCGCGTGCAGACACACGCTGACGTTGTTGGCGTCGAGGATCGCCATCGTGGGGAACGGCCGCGCCGTCTCCACGAAGCCGAAGACCTCGCCGTAGAAGCGGAGCCCGGCCTCGAGCTCGGGCACGTCGATGCTGACGTGGACGCTGGGCCGCGTCGCGCGCGTCACGAGGCGGCCTTCCAGCCCGCGATGCGCTCGAGCCGGACGTACGACGCCTCCATCCCCTGATCCATGCCGGAGGCGAGCATCGCCTTGCGCGTCGCCGCGTCGGGCAGCGTCATGCGCATCGTCATCAGCGTGCCGGCGCCGTCGGCGACGAACGTCGTGACGACGTGGTTGTCGGGGGTGGGATCCGGCAGGTGCATGCGCTCGACGTGCACGATGCGGTGCGGCGGATCCACCTCGAGGATCTCGCCGGTCAGGTAGAAGCCGCCGCCGGCGCCGTTGGTCCACTCGTAGCGGATCTTCCCGCCGGGCCGGCCCTCGTTGATGCACACCGGCATCGTCCAGCCCTCCGGTCCGAGGCACCACTGCTGCAGCAGCTCCGGATCCATGTGGGCGCGGTACACGGCCTCGGGGGGCGCGTCGAAGCGCCGGGTCACGATGACGTGGGTGTCGCCTTCCGTCGTCAACACCAGCTTGCTCATGCGCTCTCGTCCTCTCGTTTGCGTGATTGACGGGCCAGCAGCTGGTCGAGACGCCGGTAGTTGCGCGTGAGGGCCTCGCGGAGCTGCTGCAGGTACGCGTCGAGCTCGGACAGCGCGTCCGGAGCCAGGCGACACGGCCGCCGGGTCCCGTCGACGCGCTGGACGATCAGGCCGGCCTCCGCCAGCACGCGGATGTGACGCGAGATCGCCGGCTGCGAGATCGGGAACGGCTCGGCCAGCTCGTTGACCGTGGCCTCGCCCAGCGCGAGCCGCGCCAGGATCTGTCGCCGCGTCGGGTCCGCGAGCGCCGCGAAGGTCCGGTCGAGCGCCGCCGCTGCCTGCATGAGCATTGATTAGCTCATGCGTTATATAACGTCAAGTGTATATTAGGCGGACGCGCTACTTGCACTGGACCTCGACGCGGCGGTTCATCGAGCGGCCGGTCTCGTCGGTGTTGGGAGCGATCGGATGCGCCGAGCCCTTGCCGGTCGCGCGGATGCGCTTGCGATCGAGGCCACGGCCGACGAGGTCGTCGACGACGGCCTGGGCGCGGCGGCGCGACAGGTCGAGGTTGTGGGCGGCGGCGCCCTCGCTCGAGGTGTGGCCCTCGATCACGATCGACGCCGAGCCTTCGCCCGCGAGCCCGGCGTGCAGCTGCTTCAGGACCGGCTCCGACTCGGCGCGGATCGTCGACGAGTCGAAGTCGAAGTTGATGGCGTGGAT